>CAZNSO010000006.1:0-66252 GCA_964575805.1 uncultured Desulfobacteraceae bacterium | reverse complement strand
TTCCTCGGCCCGGGCTTCAAAGGAGTGATAAGGGCCCAGGGCATGCCAGATCTCCCGAACACGCCCCAGCAAGTCTTCATAATTTGCCTCACAGAAATTTATCTTTTCTCTGAATTCCTCTGCATTGCGCGCATAAAGCAAGGCATTGCCAAAATAAGTCTCAATTTCCGGAAACACATCGGTTAACACCGGCAGCCCGCAGGCAAGGCTGTCAAAGACGCGGTTGTTAATAAAACCGAACCGCTGCATATCCTCCCAGTGATCATTGAGCCCAAGACGCGATGAGCAATAGAGACCCGGCAAATCTTCGTTGGGCAGATATTCCCGCTCAACCCGCCCGCCAATATCAAACTTATCCCAGGCCCGCCCGAATACACGAACAGGGGTCCCGGTCTCTTCGATCCATTGCGCCATCGCCCGCCGCTTGCCGCGGCTGTTGGCAACATAAACGATGCCCTCCCGCCGCCGGGCCTCTTCGTACAGACTTCCGGAGGCCGGGGACAACCCTTCGAACTCCGTACATTGTCTTGCGACTGCCACCGGCTTTCCGGTTATCCCGCACAATAAACCGCGATGAAATGCCGAAGCCGTGAGAATGAGATCGTAGTTTTCAAGCTCCCCGGGACTGACCATCGCCGGATGGCTGATAATCCAAAGAACTTTGAATTTTGCCCGGGGCGGCTGGAATTGACGCAGCCCCCGCAGAACCAGAACCACATCCTCCCCGTGCTCGGCAGTCCAATTCGGCCAGAAGTCCTGACAGACGCGCACCCCTTTCCCCTCCAAAGCCCGCTTGAGAGCGTTTCCAAAATGGAAATCCCCCCAACGCTGCTGTGAATCGTCGTCAGGTGCCGGATTTTTAAGGCAGAGTTTCACAATGACGTCATCCGGGATTGCACGCTGCAATCCTATACCGCATTTTTGGTTTTCCGGATCGATTGCCGGTACCTGGCGACCACCTCTTGAGGTGCGCCCTGGTCCGCCAGACACCCATTTTCCATACGAAGGGCCCGGGTGCAGATGGTCCGGACAAATTTCATGTTGTGGGTAACAACAACGGTGGCCCTCGCCCGACTCATCATTTCCTGAATTTTGGCGCTGGCTTTTTCAAAAAACCGGGCATCACCGGCATTGAGGGCCTCATCAATGATGAAGATATCCGGATTCATCATTGCCGCAATACTGAACCCCAGGCGCGTGCGCATCCCGTTCGAATACTGTTTTACCGGCTGGTCCAGAAATTTTTCAATTCCCGAGAAGGCAGCGATGCTGTCATACCTGGCAGACATTTCAGACTTGGTAAAGCCGAGCATCATCCCGTTTAAAAACACGTTGTCGCGACCCGTCAGCTGAATATCAAAGCCGGTGCCAAATGACAACAAAGACATAATATGGCCGTCGATGCGCACACTGCCCGTATCCGGCTTCAGGATGCCGGCCAGAACGCGGCACAAGGTGGATTTCCCGGCCCCGTTGGGGCCAATCACGCCCAGAATCTCTCCCTGTCGGACCGAAAAGCTCAGATCATCCAGGGCCCAGAATGCTTCCTTCTGTTTTTCGAAAGGCAGAAACCGACGCCTGAACCAGGAAGAACGGCCATAGGCCACCCCGACCCGGTTGACCTGAATCACCTCGGATTCCCCGATTAAGGGCTTTGAAGGGTTCAAGTCGACGGCTTTTTTTTTTCGCGGCGCCGGGCCGCAGGTTTCGAGATAAGTCCGGGTGATTTGTTCAGGTTCGCCGTCTGCGCGAACCCGGCCCTGGTCAAGCCACAAGGCCCGGGTGCAGAAACGATTGACAAATTCAAGATTGTGCGAAACCACCAGCACCAGGCTCGCCTCGGAAATAAGCGCCTGCATCTTCTTGCCCGCCTTTTCCGAAAACTCCAGGTCACCGGCACTCAATGCCTCATCAAGAATGAGAATGTCCGGATCCACCATTGACGCGATGCTGAAGGCCAGCCGGCCCCGCATCCCGGATGAGCAGGTCTTCAGGGGCTGGTCGATGAACCTACCGAGCCCCGAAAACTCAATTATCCGCTCCCGTATCCGGTCGATGTGCCTGCGGGAGAAACCGAGCATCATGCCGTTTAAGTAAATATTTTCCCGGCCGGTAAGCTGGAGGTCAAAACCTGTCCCCATGGACAGAAGGGCCGAGACCCTCCCGTGAACTTCGGCGGTTCCGGTATCGGGTAAAAGCAAGCCGGAAAGGACCCGGCACAAAGTGGTTTTGCCCGCCCCATTCGACCCAATGATTCCGACAATCTCCCCGGCATATGCGTGAAAGCATACATCCCTCAAGGCCCAGAGCGTATTGCGCACCTTTTTCCCCGCCACTGAATTCAAGACCCGGGATTGCAGGTCCTCGCGCTTGCTGCCCAGATAATAGGTCACGCCGGTATGCTCGAGGGCCAGGAGCGCCTGCCCGCTCTCCTCCCTGCCGGAATCAACCCTCTGGAACCTATTGAGATCGGCTGTTTTCATGAATAGACAGTCTTATATGGCGGGTTAAAGGACTTTTATCATTCGGTATTCATACCGGCTGTAGCAGTAGATCATAGCCAAGGAAACAAGAAGGGAGCCCATGCCGATGACCAGCAGCGATGCAACATCCGGCGCGCTTCTATATATCAGGGCATCGCGGTAGCTGCCCAGAAAATAGGCCATGGGGTTGATTTCCAGCACCCACCGCAGCCGCTCGGGAATCATCTCCACCCGCCATATGACAGGGGAGCCGAAAAACCAAAGCCGGGTCACATGGGTGATCACATTTTCCATATCCCTGACAAAAACGCTCAGGTACGCCACCGGCAGGGCAATTGCCACCATAAAAAAAAACTGCATGAGGATGATAAACGGCAGCCATAAGATGGTCAAACCCGGCACAATTCTTAACACCACGAAAAAGATCCCGATAACTATCAGGCCAAAGCCAAAGTTGATCAACTGCGTGAGAACCGCTCCCAGGGGCAGGTTCGCCTTGGGCAAATAAACCTGGGTGATGATGCCGGATCGGGAAAGAATGGATCGGGAAGCCGAGCCGAGCGTGGATGAAATGCTGCGCCAGACAATCATGCCCACCACAAGGTAGACCCCGAAGTCCGGGCCCCCGCCGCGCTCGAACAGGATCACCACAACAAAATAATAAATCAGGGTACCGAGCAGCGGATCCAGGAGCCACCAGAAATACCCCAAAAAACTGTTTTTATGCTGGGATTTCAAGCCTGAAATCACCAGATAAACCATCAAATCCCGTCGTTTCAAGAGTTCCTGCAAATATGATTTCATTTAAACAGCTCTGATTCTCATCCATTCATGAAGTTATAGTTACACCAGCCGTACAGTTATGAGGCGGAAGGCGCCGCCGGCAGGCGGCGGGTCAGCACCCGGTGCATCACCCGGCGCCACAAGCGCTGCCGGAGCTCGAAAAATTTATGGAGTTGATATGCCTGCCCGATAAACATGGTATCCGCCCAGAGGTTGCTCATGTCATTATAGTCCGGACCGGGTTCATGGACAACGATATCGAGAACCTTGATCCGGGCAAACCGGGCCATTGCGGCAAAACCATCCTTGTAAAACCGCCAGCAGTCAACCGGGTAGCGATGCTCCGGCCCCCCGGAGGGGGCGATGATGCAGCAGAGGCCGCCCGGCTTCAAAACCCGGGCGACCTCCAGCATGGTTATCCAGAAAAACTCTATGTGCTCGAATGCCTGCCCGGAGATCACAACATCGGCGCTGTGGGTGCCGATCTCGCGCCAATCATAGGGGTTCTTCAGCACCACATCCACATTGTCGCCCGGCGCCATGTCCAGGCCGGTATACATCCAGGAGGGCCTGTCAAAAAGAGGCCGGTAGGACCCGTTGACATCCATGCTCCCCAGATCGAATATCGCAAGGGGCTCCTGCTCCCTTGGCAGAAGGTACCGGTCCCGGAATCGCTCCATTTTTTCCAGGGAACTTTTATGCAACTGTCAAATCTCCTTCTCAGCAGCGGGGCTGTGGGCCGGCGGCAAGCTCCCGGCTGGCTATATCTGACCAACTGCTGGCTGTTTCTGTCCACTATGGGATCACCAGCGGCGCCTGATCCGGATCTGGAATTCAAACGGCGCCCCCTCTATCGTCGAATAGGTGCCGGGGATTTTATAGGAGCTGTCCGCGACGTTTAACACCGATATTGTCAGATCCGTCCGCTCAAAGATCACATCTTCCACCGCGCAGTTCATATCCAGCAGCCATTGGCTGGAAACGGGAACCCTATCCTCGTTTCGCGGATAAATCAACTCCTGTCCGGAAAAATACCGGAGCCTGGAGAACAGGGTCAGCCGATCCAGCGGCTGCCAGGTGGCGGTAAGGTTCATGAGGGTTTCCGGACCGGTGTCAAACGGGTACTGCAGGTCCACATAATGATCCACAACCGTGCCGTCGGGGCGTATAAACGAATAATCATTGTAACGATAGACCTCATCAGGTCCGGTATTGTCGAGCAGCGTCAGGTTCAGGCCAAGCTCCAGGCCATCCACCGGCATGAGGCGGCCGCTTGCCTCGATACCCCGGATCGTCTGGTGGTTGGGGTTGGACAGCCCCGCATAGGGGTCTTCCATGATATGGTCGTCAATGCGGTTGACAAACCCGCCCAGGCTCAGCTCCGTCTTCTCCGACGGGCTCCAGGCCACCGTGGTGTTCAGGGTGGTGACCTTCTCCAGTTCCGGCTCATTTTCATCAAGGAGCTGGCGGGCAAAAGGCGTCCGGTAAGCCGTTCCGAAAATGGTCTTAAGGGTCCAGTCGGCCGCGGCCGACCAGACCACCCCCGCATGAAAACTCAGGCGGTCGTGGTAGGTGTCGTGTTCATCCTGGCGAAGCCCCAGGCAGAGATCCAGCGGACCGAGTTTGTGGGTGTACTGGCCGAAAAAGGACCAAAGCTCCGTGTCATAGTCGGTCTCGGTTATCCCCGGCAGGAAGCTTTCATTGTCCGGGCCCAGATAGTCCGGCAGGTAGCTGTCCCAGATCGGGGCATCGTCGACCTGTTTGCGGCGGAACGAAACCCCGCCGGTAAAAAGCCCGCGGCCGGAGAGGAAATTGTGATCGTACAACACCTCGCCATAGGCGGTTTTTTCAGTCGGCGAAAACCCCGTATCAATGACCCGGTAATCGGATTCCATCCCCGAATAATAGGCGGTGTAACGGATGGCGGAGTCCGGGGGCATGTCCACCTTCCCCTCCGCCTTGATGTAATGCACCGGCGTCTCCCGGGATTCCAGCCATACGACGTCCCTTCCCGCATCGGATATGGCATAGGGCCGGGAGTAGTCGGAGAACCGGCCGGAAACCGAAAGCCAGTTCCTGAAGGAGGCGTTGCCGGTAATCTCAATGTACTGGGGCCGGTCCGGCTGCAAGGCGCCGTAGCGCCCCTCCGGAGGCACCGGCGCCCCGGTATGATCCCCCCAGAAGCGCACGATATCCGCTGTCCTGTCATCCGGGGCCATCTCCCGGCCCGCCAGGGATAAAAAGCCGTCCCAGTCGCCCCCGTCATGCCCGGCATTTATGTGAAAACCCTTCGGCTCATCCGGTGCCCCGGCCCAGACACCGGTTTCAACCCCGCAGAAATCTTTTCCGCTCAGGGGCACCACGTTGACAATGCCCGCAAAGGCATCCGGCCCCCAAAGGACAGAGCCCGGCCCCCGGATGATTTCAATGCGCTTGACCGATGCCAGCGAGAGCTCCTCATCAATGGGGTGAACAGACTTGGTGGTATCCGAGAGCATGGGCACCGTATCATGCAAAAATAAAACCGAATCCGGAATCCCTCGCAGGTAGGGCTGGGAGCCCCACTCCTTTTGCGCCATGAAAAACCCGGGGGTCATGTCCAGTGCCTGCGCCAGGGTAAAGGCCCCGTTGGCCTCGAGCATCTCCCGGGTGACGACCTCGGCCACCGCCGGCGCCTGGCTGGCGCTTTCCTCCCGCCGGGAGGCAATAGAGAGCACCTCCAGGTCTTCGCCCACAAACATCAGCATGGTATCCCCGCAGTCCGCGGCGGAAAAAGCCTTTTCCGCCGGCAGCAGCAGGCAGGCCAGCATGAGGGCCATCCAGACTCTCAAAATTTTTTCTGAAAAATGCACTGGGCGCACCTTATTATCGCCTAAACCGCATCCGCATTCACGCATCCCCGTTTCCCGACTCCGCCTCCCCCATGGCATGCTTTGCCAATACGCGAAACTTGGCCCGGGTCAGTCCCAGCAGCTTGGCTGCGGCGGACTGGTTGTGGCCGGTCATTTCAAGGGCCTGGCGCACCAGGTCCTTCTGCAGTTCCTCAATGGAAATTCCCTGGGGCGGCAGACAAAAATTTTCGCCGCCCGGTTGATCATTAGCACCAGTTCTTAAGAAAGACAAGGTCTCCGCTGTCACCATGGCATTTCCCCCTTCCAAAATACGGACCCGTTCCATGGCATTGGCCAGTTCCCGCACGTTTCCCGGCCAGGGATAGGACTGAAGCACCCGGACCGCCCCGTCGGTCAGGCCCATCTTGCCGCCGTCGCCGGTGCGGCCCAGAAAATATTCGGCCAGAACGGGGATATCCTCCGGGCGCTGCCTGAGCGGCGGGGATTCAATAGGGAAAACATTGATCCGGTAAAACAGGTCCTGGCGGAACTGGCCGGCATCCACCTTTTTTTGGAGGTTCTGGTTGGTTGCGCAGATAATGCGCACATCCAGGGGAATTTCCGCGTTTCCCCCGACACGCTGGATTTTTTTGTCCTGAAGCGCCCGCAGCAGCTTGGCCTGGGCTTCCAGCGGGAGGTCCCCGATTTCGTCCAGAAAAAGACTGCCGGCATCCGCATACTCGAATTTCCCCTTGGTACGCCGGTCAGCGCCGGTAAAGGCCCCTTTTTCATACCCGAACAGTTCGGATTCAACGAGCTGGGGCGAGATGGCGGCACAATTGACGGGCACAAACCGGGCCTTGCGCCGGGGGCTGAGCTCATGGATAAACCGCGCCACAATTTCCTTTCCGGTTCCGGACTCCCCGGTAATAAGGACAGCCGTGTCCGAGTCCGCCACCCGCCGGGCATGCTCCATCACCTGCCCCATTTTATCGGATTGGTAGATAATCTCATGGCCGCCGGCAACCTCCTGGAGTTCCTGGCGCAAGTCCCGGTTTTCCGCAAGGATGCGTGAGAGGCCCAGAGTGCGCTCCACTGTGAGCAGGATGCGCTCTTCTTCAAACGGCTTGGTGATGTAGTCGGCAACCCCGCGGCGCATGGCCTCAACCGCGGAATCCACAGTGGCGTAGGCGGTAATGAAGACGACCGGACAGGGGATGTCCAGCTCCTTGATCGCGGCAAGAAGCTCCATGCCATCCATACCGGGCATCCGAATATCGGAGATGACCATATCATAAGGGTTGGCCTTGATCATCTCAAGGGCCGTCAAACCGTCGCCGGCCCGGTCAACGCTGTAGCCCTGCCTGACCAGCATGATGGTCAGCAGGTGCTGCATTTTCTCTTCATCATCAACAACGAGAATGTAGGCCATAAGTTCTTCATCACCTGATTCAATTGTAATGGCTCAACCCCCGGCACTATGTCGCTAATACCGGTCCCCCCCGGGCTCCCTTGGCAGTTCAATGGAGAACCGGGCCCCGCTGACCGAGCGGTTTTCTGCTTTGATCCGCCCGCCGTGGGCCTGGATCACCTGGGCCGTGTAGGCCAGCCCCAGGCCGGTGCCCTTGGTTCGCGTGGTAACAAACGGGTCGAAAATTTTTCCCAGCATGTCCGCCGGAATGCCGCTGCCCTCATCTGAAATATCGACCTGCCAGAGCGTGTCCCGGCAACAGGCAGCGACCTGTATCACGCCCTTCCCATAGCTTGCCTCGAGGGCATTTTTCAATATGTTATCAATCGCCCGGGCGCACAAATCCGGATCCAGGTAGGAAATGCAGGATTCGGACGGAATCTCCTGCACAACCGGTACGCCCGCCGCCTCCGGCCGTCGCTCGAAGCGTTCCAGGCAGTCCCTCAGCATCTGATTGCCGTCCACCACCCGGAAGGACGGCTGGGCCGGCTTGGCAAAAGAGAGGAAATCCTGGATCAGCTGGTTCATCCGCTGGATCTCCTCGTCAATATAGCCGATAATGGTCTCGTTGGCCGGGTCCGTCGGGTCCTTGCGCATCACGTCAAACGAGCTCTTGATGATGCCCAGCGGGTTCTTGATCTCATGGGCGATCATCATGGAAAACTTCCCCATTTCCGCGAGCAGATTCTGCCTGGCCATTTCCTGGTTGGCTTCCTCCACAGCCTGCCGGCTGCGCTCCAGGGAATCCAGCATGGCATTAAAGGCCACGGAGACTTCCCTGGTTTCGGGCAGCCCGCCCGCCTGCATCCGTAAATCCCGCTGCCCCGCCCCGATTTTGCGGGCTGTATCCGCCAGCCGGGTTAAGGGCAGGACCAGGGAACGGGAAATCAGGTAAAAAATCATCAGACCCAGCGTTGCCAGGGCGGCGGACAAGAGGAGAAACCGCCAGGTAATGGTTTCCAGGAGGCGGTTGATCTGCGCCGTTGAATAAGAGAGCCGCACACTGCCTATCTCGTTGGCCCTGCCGGATACCATGGCTGGCGGGAAAGCCCAGTGAAAGGCCTGGGTTTCCTCATTGATCGCCTTCATCTGCACCGGCGCGGAGACCTCTGCGAAAGGACCGGCCACCTCCCGGGAGGCCTCGGCCAGCTTTTCCCCCTCGGCATTGAAAATCACCACCCGGGCCAGATCCTTCTCGGAAAGCAGGTTTTGCGCCAAACGGTTTAACATGGCCGGCTGATCGATCAAGATGCCCAGCTCCGAATTCAGGGCCAGATACCGGGCCAGAAACTGAAACCGGTCCTCGAAACGGTGCTGGGCGAACTCATGGAACATCTTGACTCCGATGTGGCCCAAGGCAAACGCTGTTACGCTGATGATGATAAAAGCGGTCAGCAAAAGCCGCGTATGAATCCCCGGGCGTCTCATGGGCCGATTTCCAGTGGGTGCTCCATCGGCGGCAATTCGATATCCAACTTTTCATACACCGACCGGTTGAGCCACACCTTGAATTCCGGCACCCGGGCCGAACACCGGCCCTCCCGCCAGGCACCGGCAACCATCCGGGCCGTCTGCCGGCCCAGGGCGGCATAGTCAAACACAAATGCCACGGCAGCCCCGGAATCGTAGAAAAACTGATTATAGCCGATGACAGGCACTCCCTTCAACACACTTTGCTTGATAATATACTGGGCGATGCTTTCGGAAATCACCGTCCGGTCCGGAATCAACCAGATGCAATCAACCACTGGAAGCATGGCGCTCAGCGTTTCCGGGATTTCTTTTTTGGATGCCACCATGGCCGGAACCAACCACATTCCCTGCCGGAATGCAGCCTGAGAGGCTTTTGCAAAAAAATCGGCATTCACCTCCGGATCATGGAAAAGGGCCACCCGGTGCATGCCGGGAAGACTCTCCCGGATCTTGTCGAGCTGCATACGGGGGGGGATATTCAGGGAAATGCCGCAATCCGGATCCACCAGCGGGGAAATTTTTTCAGGGTTCAACACGATGGAATAAAACTTCCGCCCGGCCCCGGCGTCTATCTCCTCCCACAAAAACGCCGTGGCCTCGGGGCCAACGGAAATGTTGAGGCCGGGGGCATCCGGGTCGCCCAGCCGATCGGCCAGGCTCTGGCGCGCGTTTCCCTTGTAGCGGTAAAGGCCGATAACTTCGATATCCGTATCCATCTGCTCGGCCAGGGCGTTTCGCATGGCGTCCGCCGCTTCCACATAGGGCCGGATATTCTGCGATACAATAATGTTCACCTGCGGGGGCGCCTGCCTTTGGGCAGAATCGGCAGCTTCCGGCCAGGCGGGCGGCGGGCACAGGAAGACACTGCCCCACAGGCACAGGAGAAGGCCCGCGAGGCGGAGGAAAACCCTTTTCTTTAATGCGGATGCATTCTCACCCATCAATCCGGCTCATTGGCATTATCCCGCATGGCGGCGGCCTTTTCCTTGAATTCACGCGTAACGGCGTCCACGTCATCCAGGCTGGCAATCACCTGCGGGGAAATCAAAATCACCAGTTCGGTTTTTTCATAGGAATCCGAGGCGCGGCCGAAAAAATATTTCAGGAATGGGATGTTGACAAGCCAGGGGGCGCCCGCGGTCCCGCCGGAGCGGTTCTCCCGGATCAGGCCGCCGATCACGATGCTCTGCCCGCTCTTGACCGTCAAAACCGTATCTGCTGAACGCTTGAAAAAGGAGGGGTAATTGAGGCTGCCCACCTGAACGCTCTGGGCCTGCTCGCTGACCTCCTGGGAAATCTCCATGGTAACGATGCCGTTTTTGTTGATGTGCGGGGTCACGTTGAGTAGCACCCCGGTGTCGCGATACTCGATGCTGGTGGAGACCACCGGGTTTTCACCGGAGGTGTATTCATACTGGGAGCTGGCAACCGGGACTTCGGTGGAGATGTCGATCTGGGCCGATTCGCTGTTGGAGGCCAAAATGGAGGGGGAGGAGAGAATGTTCACCTTGTTTTCAGACGCAAGCGCCTTCATGGCCGCCGTCCACCGCTCGGCCTTGCCGATGGTGTATTGCAGCCCCGAACTGCCCAGGGTGGCATCCAGCAGGCTGGTGCTCATGTTTTCATCGCCCTTGAGGTAGGACCACTCCATGCCCAGCTCGGAGCTCTCGTCCAGGGTGACCTCCGCGATCGTCACCTCGATCAGGACCTGCCGGGGCAGGATGTCAATTTCTTTCAGCAGGTTTTTGATCACCTGGTAATCCGCGCGGGTAGCCTCCACGATGAGATTGTTGCGCACCTCGTCGGCCGTTATCCGGACCTCGTCTTGAAGACTTCCCGAGCCGATGGTGACATCCGCAGACCCGGACCCGGCTCCCGATTCCGGGGAGCGGTCCCCGGATGAGCCGTTCTCAGAAGATTCACGCGCGGCTTCCGCCTCCTGTTTTTCCGCCCGGGCCTGCCTGGCCAGCGGATTCCGGTAGGTCTTGTCCCGCTCATCCGCCTCGCGGGCCTCTCTTCCGGTAAACACTTCCTTCAATATTTTCGTTATTTCATCGGCGCGGCCGTTTTCCACGGAATAGACAAAAATGCCGGATTCGGTGCTGGTGCTGGGCACATCATATTGCCGGACGAAATCCGCCACCTCATCTAACACCGCCTGCTTGGGGGTGATCACCAAAAGCGCGTTGAGCCGGACAATGGGGATGAGGTTGATTTTTGACGCGACAGCCTGGCCGTAGGATTTAAACATCTGCCCCAAAATATTGGACAAGGACTCGGCATCGGCATGGTCCAAAGGGAAAAACCGGTACTGAACATCCTGGAATATGTCCGTGTCAAATGCATCCACCATTCGGAGAATCTTCTCCAGGTTATCCGCCTGATCCACGATCATCAAAATATTGGCGCCTTCCAGGGTTACCATGGTGCCGTTTGAGGAGACAAACGGCTGAAGCACCTTTGCCATCTCCCCGGCGGCGATGGCATCGAGCTGAACGAGCTGGATAATCATCTGGTCCCCGGAAGCGGGGGCCTGGCCCTTCTTGTTGAGATTGGCGGTAATCGGCAGGCGGGAGGCGTCCTGGATCGGGACGATCCGGTAAAGGCTCCCCTTTTTAACCGCCGTCAGCCCGTTGGTCTGCAGAATCTGGTAAAACACCGGGAACAGGTCCGAGCGGCTCAGCCGGCCTTCGGTCTGGATGGTCACCGACCCCCCGACGCCGGGATCCATGAGATAGTTGATATCCAGGAGTTTGGCAAAGGTCTCGATCACCTCCACAAGATCCGCGTTGTCAAAATTCAAAACCACCGGCTCCTGCTCCGCCTTTTCCTGACCCGGCTCCGCTCCCGCTTCCTGCGCCTGTGCCCCTGCATCCGCGGGCCCCTTGTCTTCATTGCCGCCCCCGTCGGATGCATCGTCAGCCGGGGCCGAGGCGTCGTCACCTGACGCTTCTGATACTTGCCGGTTCTCTGCTGTCGCGGCTTTGGCAGCGGGATTGGAAATGGATTGCAGATCTCCGGTGCCCTCCACGGCCGGGTTCACCCTTTCCGCAACGCGTTCGGGTTGCACATCCTGGTCCGGTGCTGGGTCCGGCGCTGGGTCCGGCGCGTTTTTTTCAAGCCTGGTTTCCACGTCAATCTCCGGCGCCGCCGCATTGCCCTGCCCGGTTTGCCCGGCAGCGTCCGTGGGGCGTTTCCCTGCACAGCCCGTTGAAAAAAGCAGGAGCAGACAAAGCGCACCCGCGGTAAACAGCTTCAACCCTCGTAATATTCTCATGCCCGCCTCATTTTATCTTTTTCTTCATCGTTCCAAAAGGGGTTTCAATCGTCTGATATTCTTCTTCCGATGCTTCGGATTCCGGATCACCGGACCCGGAATCCTTCCGCGAGCCACTGCCGGCATCCTTTGACGCCGGGGACGAACCCGCCGATGGGGACTCTGATTGGTCGGCGGAGCCCCCGCCGCTGACCACAATGGGCCCGCTTCGTTTTTCCGCCTGGCGTTTTGTTTTCCGGTCCTTCTTCTCGCTCAGCAGGATCTGGTATTGCCGGCTGCCGTCATCCAGGACGATTTCCCTCGGGTCGATCCCTTTCACCGTCAGGTTGCCAAGGGCCTGGCCCTCGGTGATCCACTGGAATTTTCCCTCGCCCAGCTTGCCGCCGGGGTTGTTGATAAGCGCGGTCTTTTCACCGCCGGTGATCACCACCCCATATAACACCACCTGCTCACCGGAGATTTTAACCGCCTTTTTCTCCGGCTCCGGCTCCGGCTCGGGTTCCTCGGGCGCTTCCGGCGGGATATACTCCTGCCGCTCCGGGGAAAACAGGTTTTGGACAACCAGTTCTTCGTAGGCCTGTTCGTCCAGCAGTTTTTTTTCCGCCTTGCCGGCTGCCGGGCCACGCCCTTTATCCGTGGAAGCTGCCCTGGCAGGGACCTTTTTCGGCGCCGCATGCCAGAGGTCCCAGACATGCATCCCCGCAAACACCAGCATGCCCGCCATCACGATATTGATAAGCCACATCCGGAAACTGAAACTCATGTGCGCTACCCTGTCCTTTTTTTTGGCTTAACCGCCGTTGCGGGGCATGACCCCCTCCACCGTCAAAATGCTGCGCAGCTCCCCGGGAGTCCGCTCTTCCCGGGAATCCACCCGTAGATCCCGGACAATCAAAAGCCGGGGCCCGGATTCGATTTGAAACAGCAGATCCTTCAACTGCCGGATATTGGAGTTAATGACAAATCGCACGGGAACCAGGGTGAACCTGGCGCCCTCTTCCTGCCTGGCCGACATCACCCGCATGGAGTCAATCTCAATGTCTTCGGCATCGGCCACTTTTTTGATAAACTCCTGGAGGTTGACAGCCGCCAGGGAGGCGGTGCTCCCCGGCAGAAGCCTCTTTTCAATAGATTTCAGACGATTCCGGAGATTCCGGATTTCCTTCTGCAGGCCCTCTTGTTTGGCAACCACCGATTGGTAGTTGCGGATCCGCGACTGCATGACCTGTGCTTCCTCCCCGACGGAAAAGGCATCGGAAACCGCCGGCGCAAAACGGTATACAAGCGCGCATGCCAGAAGGATCGCGCCGGCTGTCAGGATGTACTTGCGCTCCCGCGTCAGTTCCATGTCACCCCTGTCTGCTTAATTTTCATGATCAAACTTTAGGCCGATGCGAAAGACATCCCGGCCGTCCCCTGTTTTACGGATGGTGGAGAGAAACTCCGCATTATGAAGCAGCGGGGCCTCCTCCAGGGTCCGAATCAAGTCCGAGGCGGATTCAGCCTGGCCGTAGAGCCTGACATCATTGCCGGAAAGATTCAAATCCTGCACCCAGGCGGTTTCCGGAATGCGCCGGGTCAGTTCCAAAAGCACATTGACCACGTAAGCATTGCCGGGCCGAAGGGATTCCAGCCGCTCGATGCGCGATTGCAAGCTGTCCCTTTCGCTGCGCATTTCCTCCGTCTCGGCGGCCTCGGCACGCAGTTCGACCATCTTTTGTTCCAGGTGGTCCAGCCAGGCATGCTGCCTGGCCAGAAAAATGCCCGCCCACAGAAAGCCTGTCAGCACCAGGCCGCCGGCAAGGGCGCACATAAGGTAAAAGGGCGTTTTGTTGGGCTTTTTGCGCATTCCGGCAGGCATGAAGTTGATATTGACGGCAGCGGCTTCAAATGCCTGAAGCGCCAGCCCGTATGCCGGGATGTACTCATCAGCCGGCAGCTCCGCGGAAGGGGCAAGTGTCCCCTGGAAAGCCCCGCCCCCCCCCTGTTCCATCTGCCGGGAGACCTCCGGCGCCGGCTCACGGGAATGCAGCCGGAGGGGAGGCGGCGCCCCCGGCTCACCGAAGCGCTGCATCAAGCCTTTAATCTGCCCGGTGGCGTCGCCTTCGCCCCGGCCGCTGTCCGCCGCCGGCGCGAGGGTTTTTGCATATATCAGCCGCCGCCCGCGGACCACCTGGACCTCCATGCGGTCGCCGTCCGAAAATGCGATCAGATTCGGCGCATCACCGCCCGGGGAATGCAGCAGAAATGAATTGACAATGCCCCCGCAGGCCGGGCTCACACCTGAAACCGAAAGGTCAAGCCCGGCCGCCACCTGCAGATAAGGCTCCAGGTCGGCTCTTTTGGCCACTGCCAGGGACACCGTCATCACGTTGCGCTCCCTGTCCTCGGCGACCACCTGGTAATCAAAATAGACGTCCGCTGCGGCAAGCGGCACGTATTTCTCCATTTCATAGGACAGTGTGGCGGCCAGGTTCTCCTTTACCGCCAGCGGCAGCTCCAATTCCCGGAAGATCACCTGCCCTGTCGGGATGCCAATGTGAATGTCCGCAGTGGATATCCGTTTGGCCTTGACAAAATCATTGATAAACTCCGTTATATCGCCGATCCTGTCCTTAAACGCCTTGTCCTCGGCAAGCAGGCATTTCTCTGCAGCCAGCAGATGAATGGATTTAAAGGGCTTTTTCAAGCAAACCAGGCGCACCTGCTGCTCAGATATGTCAATGCCTATGGCTGCGGTAGACAGCACGATTTTAAACTCCTTTTGTTTTTTCCAGTTACGCCCGGCCGGTTTAATTACGCCCGGCAGGGAGCCGGGTCCCTGAATTCTCCCGGATACCATCGCGCCAGGAAATGATCCGGTAGCGCTTGTCCGCCTCCGGGTCAATAGCGATCAACACCTCCACCCCTTGGCGGCTCTTGCTTCCCTCCACCCGCCCCACAGCCGAGATGGTATAATAGGCAAGCGAGTCCTCGGTGATATACCGGGCGATTTTTCCGTAAACCGATGAACCCAGAACATTGACAAGCTGGGCCCTGGAGCGGAAATCCGCCTCCCGCCGGAACTCCTGAACGGCTTCCACAAGCTCCGGGCTCATGCCCGGCAGCCGCTTTAGCATCGCTTCCGGGGCGGCGTTTATATTAATCCGGTCAAAATCATGGTCTTCCGTTTTCGCATCCGGCAGCACAGTCGCCAGCTGCGCCAGGCCGTTGTGGAAAAGCTCCGGTGTGACGCCCCTTACCAGCAACAGTTCATCAACGGTGTCAAAATCCCCGTCCTTGCAGTTGTAAGGGGGATCCAGGGACTGGTAGTAATCGTCTTCCGCCCCGTTTGGCCGATGCAGGTCATTGGCGTCGCGCCAGTCCATAATGGAGTCCACGATGACATTGCGCTCTTGCGCGTCAAGCCCGAAACCTTTCAGGATGGCCTTCCATAGCTCCGATCCCGCCCGGTTGATGTCGATCCGGCCGCTTTCATTGCGGATGGAAACCTTGTAGCTGCCCCCCCCAAAAGGCACCGGCGGCATTTCCCGGTTCATCCGCCAGGCCACGGATTCCTCATCGGCCGCGGCATCAGCGCCCCGGTTGCGCCCCGGGCCCATCTGCTCTTTGATCACTGCGGCGATGGCCTCGTTTACGCCGGCCACCGCAACATAATAGGCCCGGGTGGAATCCTTCAGGTTGCGGGTGATGTTGACCCGGGTGCGCATGGTATAGCAGAATTCGGTAACAATCACGCTGAGCAGCATCAGCACCCATATGACCATCAACAGGGCCACCCCCCGGGGCCGCGTCAGAATCCGGCGGGCCCGGCTGCAGCCGGTAGCGGTATATGATTCCCTGTTCTTCATCGTTCTAATTATCAGGCTCTTCGGAAGCGACCCGGCCCACGGCACTCACCGGCGCTCCCCCTGGCCTGGCCCGCAGCGTAAGCCGCACCGCTTCCGGAAGCTCCCCGTCAAGCGCCTGCGGGTCCCATTCGCGCAGCCATTGGGCCGGCGCATCGGCTTCTTTCAACAAAAACGCAAACCGAATGCCCGCCATGTTGTCGAGCAGCATATGATAGGCTTCATCAAGGGGCTCCCAAACGGATTGGCCCGCACCCGACGCCAGGCTCTTTTCATAAATTTCAAGGGACACGCCATCCCCCTCTGCGCGCTGCCGCAGCCGGTATTTGACAAACACCCGGCCATAGCGGTTTCCCGGAACAATTGAGACATCGGAGACAAACTCCACGGTCCGTTCATTGCCCAGGAAAAGATAAGGGTCCGCCCCCTCCTTTTGGATCGCCGCGGGCTGGATCGAGGCCAGCTGCCCCTTTATCAGTTGAAGCACGATCTGCTGGCGCTGGTAGGTTTCAATATCCGCCTCGCCCTTTTCCCAGGCGTTGATCCCGATCCGGAAGGCGCCCATGACGACGACGAGCACCACGCCGATAATCGTTATGGAAATCAGCAGTTCAATGAGGGTAAACCCCCTGGCGGCCATGGGTCACCCCCTGCTCTCAGGCGACGGCGCAACCTTTACCGTCTCCAGCTCAAACGCCCGGGTCCGTCCGCCTTTCTCCCATTCCACCACCAGGGCCACTTTATACCGGGAAATCGGCAGTTCCCTGCCGGATACGGTTTCCAGGGGGGTCACTGATATTTCGGAACGCCACTGGTAGCCGTCCGCGAACGCACCCGACTCTCCACCGGCGCTTAGCGTCTCTTGAGCCAGGATTTCCTCCATTTTCTCCTGTGCATGAAATATGCCATAAAAATAATCGGCTGACACAGCGCCGGCCTTGAGGCTGCCGGAGAACAGCTGCATGATCACCACAAGGGCGATGGCGAGCACCATGAACGCCACCAGCACCTCGATCAGGGTAAACCCGCGGCTCCCCTTCATCCTTGCGGGAAAAGGCCGGTGCCTGCTGCTATATGCCATTATCACGCTCATCCATATCCGAAAGGCGGACCATACCGGTGATAAAATCCACCCGGATGCCATAGCGCCGGCCGGACTCGCCGTGCAGGACCAGTTCACCGCCGTTGCTGCTGCCGTTGGGGAAAAAGGCCAGCTGGAAAAGGCCTTGTGTGGTCCGCTCCTCCCCGGTTGCCGCCCTTTCAAAGCGCACCCGGTCCGGTAAGGCATATACCATTTCCGCCTTTTTCAAGGGCAGCTCATCAGCCCGGTATTCCCGCGGCAGGGAGGCACCCTTGAAAACCAGCAGCCGGTGTTTTTCAAAGTCGAATATGGCCACCCGCCCCGCGTTCTCAGAAACCGCCTGGCTCCGGGCGTAGCGAAGCGCACTGACGATTTTCTTGGACGCGGTTTTCAGGTTCAGGCCGCCCAGCGGCGCGGTGACGCGAGGCGCCACAAAAGCTGAGACCAGGCTGATGATAACCAGCACCACCAGCAGCTCAATCAGCGTAAACCCGTTTTTCATCGGGGCAGCACCTTTCAGTGGGCCTCGCTTCATTGGTCCAAATTTTATTGATCTATTTTTTATTGATCTAGACTTTTCCAGTTGACCACGTCCGCATCTTCATCCTCGCCGCCGGGCTGCCCGTCCGCGCCATAGGAAATAATATCGTAATCGCCGTGTTCCCCGGGATGACGATACTCATAGGGATTGCCCCAGGGGTCCCGGGGGATTTCCTTGGGCAGATACGGTCCGTCCCAGTTGTCGACATCATTGGGTTTCTTGCGAAGCGCCTCAAGCCCCTGATCGGATGTGGGAAAGCGCCCCACATCCAGCCGGTAGGTATCCAGCGCGGTTTCAAAAAGCGATATCTGGGCCTTGGCCGCCTTCTGCTTGGAGGAGCCCACCTTGCCGAACATACGGGGGGCCACCAGCGCCGCCAGCAGGCCAAGAATGATCATGACGATCAGCAGTTCAATCAAAGTGAATCCGCGCGCATTGCCGGCGCGCCTGTCTCTAATGTGTCTTCCCATATTTCTCAACTCCCTGCTATCGGGTTTAAATGCCGCATTTCCGGCCCAGAGCCTAAAACGGCAATTCATTCATGCTGAACACGGCCAGGAGCATGGATATCACGATAAATCCCACCACCAGCCCCATGGCCAGAATCATGGCCGGCTCCAGCAGATTCACCAGGCGCTTGACCATGTTGCGTACGGTTTTCTCGTAATTGTCCGCCACCTTTAACAGCATGCGGTCCAGCTTCCCCGTCTCCTCGCCCACCGAGATCATCTGCACGGCAAGGGGCGGGAAGATGGCTTCCTGGTTCAGGGGCGCGGACAGGGTGTCGCCTTCCTGCACCCGGCTGTATACCCTCTGGAGGCTGTCGGCGATCAGGCGGTTGGAAACGATCTGGCGCACCAGGTGCAGGGCCTGGAGGATAGGGACACCACTGCGGATAAGCGTCCCCAGCGTCCTGGAAAACCGGGCCACCTCCACTGAACGCACCAGCCGTCCCACCATGGGCAGGCGAAGCGCATAGGCGTCCTTCTTATAGCGCCCCTTTGGCGTCCGGACATATTTTCGCAGCGCCGCGGCCAGGCCCACAAGCCCCAGTAGAATCAACCACCAGTAAGCCCTCAGCCCGTGGCTGATGCCGAGAAGGACCTGTGTAGAAGCCGGTATGGCCTGGCCCATGTCCGAGAAGATGGTCGAAAACTGCGGGATCACAAAGGTCAGCATGATAATAATGGAGATGCCGCCCACCATTACCAGAAACAGGGGGTACACCATGGCCGACTTGATATAGTCCCTTAAATCCTGGGAACTTTCCAGAAATTCGCCCAGGCGCTCGAGAACAGCCGGCAGCACGCCTCCGGTCTCGCCCGCCCGCACCATGTTGATATAGAGGGGCGTAAATATTTTCGGATACCGGGCCAGGGCTTCGGACAGGGAATTGCCGCCTTCAACGCTTTTCAATATCCCGGCCATCAGGTCCTTGACCTTTTGCTTCTCCGCAACGTTTATCAGAATGGAAAGGGCCTTGTCCACCGCAAGACCGGCTTCAAGCAGCGCATGCAGGTCCTGGGTGAAAAGCATCAGGTCCCGGTTGGTGACCCGTTCAAAAAAACCGGATATGTCTTTTGACAGGTCCAGGTTGAAACGGCTTGCCCCGCCCCGGGCACGATCGATCCGAATGGGGATATAGCCCATGGCCTGCAGCCTGGCGACCACCTCTTTTTCTTCTCCAGCTTCAAGCGAGCCGCTGACGGCTTTGCCAGAGGGGTTCGCCGCTTTGTAGGTATAAAGCGCCATATTATTTTTCCAGAGTCACCCTCAGGACTTCCGATATGGTGGTAATGCCCTGTTTAACCTTTTCCCATCCGTTCTGGCGAAGCGGGGTCAACCCCTTTTGCAGGGCCACGTTTTTTAGCCGCTCCGTATCCGAACAGTTGGAGATCTCCCGGCGGATATCGGCATCCACCGGCAGGTATTCAAAAATGGCCGTTCGCCCGCGATAGCCGGTGTAGCGGCATTGATCACAGCCCCTGCCGGCATAAAAAACCATCTCCTGCGCCTCGGCCGGATCCATGCCCATTGCCCGGACATGCTTCTCATCCGGCTTTACCACGTCCCTGCAATCCGGGCATATCACCCGCACCAGGCGCTGGGCAAGAATTCCCAAAAGCGTTGAGGAAAGCAGAAAGCCCTCCACGCCCATATCCAGAAGCCGGCTGACCGCCCCCACCGCGTCATTGGTATGCAGCGTGGAAAATAAAAGATGGCCTGTCAAGGCCGATTGAACGGCGATTTCCGCGGTCTCCTTGTCCCGTATCTCACCCACGAGGATCACATCCGGGTCCTGCCGGACAATGGAACGCAGGCCGTTGGCAAAGCTCAGCCCGATCTTTGCGTTCACCTGGATCTGGTTGACCCCGTTTAGATAATATTCAATCGGGTCTTCCAGGGTGATAATCTTGTTTTCCGGCGAATTGATTTTTGAAAGCGACGTGTAAAGCGTTGAGGTTTTCCCGCTGCCGGTCGGGCCGGTCACCAGTATCATGCCGTAAGGCTGGGTGATCAGCGTCATGTAGGCGGCCAGCAGATCCCGGGGGAAACCGATTTTTTCCAGGTCCAGAATCAGCATCTCCCGGTCCAGAACGCGCATGACCAGGCTTTCCCCGAAAAGCGTGGGAATGGTGGAGACCCGGAAGTCGATCTCGCGGCCCGAGACCCTGAGCTTGATCCGGCCGTCCTGGGGGAGCCGGCGTTCGGCGATATCCATGTTGGCCATGATTTTAACCCGGGAGATGATAGCGGCCTGCAGCCGCTTGGGCGGGGATTCAATATCGTGCAGCACCCCGTCAATCCGGAACCGGACCTTGAAGTTGGATTCAAAGGGCTCAAAATGAATATCACTGGCCCTTATTTCAATGGCGTTTAAAATGAGGCGGTTCACCAGGCGGATAATGGGCGCCTCGGAAGCCAGATCCCGCAGATGGTCCGCATCCGGGCCGGCCTCCTCCGATATTTCATAAACATCGCGGCCGGCCTCCTCGATAATCGTCTCCAGCGACTGCGAGCCGGCACCATAGAGCCTTTCGATCATGTCGAGGATATCGCCCTCGCTGCCGGCAAAAACCTCGATTTCCATGTCAAAGGCGAGCTTCAGCGCATCCACCGTCCAGAAGTCCCCGGGCTCGGCCATTGCGATCTGCAATGTCCCATTGTTCAGTCCGATGGGAACAAACCGGGACTGTTTCATGAACTTGACCGACAGGTTGTCCAGAACGACCGGCTCCGCCGGATATTGATCTAACCTCAGTTTCTCCATTTAATGACTTTTAAAGCCCTCGGTTAAGTTTGAATTTGATTTTGACGGCTGCCGTCCTCCGCCCCCGAATAAAGCAGGGAGTTGGTACGGGAGGGTGAGATGCGGCAGAATCCGGCAGTTTTAGAATGCAATTATTATACCACAAATTAATGTCACATTTCGGGCCAATTTAATACGCGCGCCGGTTTCTGGCAACACATTTTTGCGGGAAACCCGGATGCCGTCCTTTCCCCTTGACACAGGCCCATAATTTATATTTTACTGCTGATGTCGCCGTAAAAGCAGACTTCTTCTTCCTCTAAGGAACTTCAGGGCTCAGGTTTTGGGTATTGGGTTTTAGGTTAAGGAAATCAAACGGTTCTGGAGTAAGATTAAGATTAAGATTAAGAGTAAGATTAAGATTAAGAGTAAGTAAGATGGACATGAGTTGCTTTCTGCAAGAATACTGCGCCACTCCCCGAATATTTGAGAAGGAGATTAACGACAGTGACAGATACCGACGAAAACATGGAGGAAGCCGAGTACACGCGCATTGCCTCCATTGAAAACGCCATTGAGGGTCAGCTGCTGGGCTCCATCCTGGCGGATCAGGGCATCCCCCACCGGGTTCACTCTTTTCATGACACAGCCTATGACGGGCTTTTCCAGTTCCAGAAAGGCTGGGGCATGATCCTGGCCCCGGAAAAACACCGGCCGGCAATTCTTGAAATCCTCGACAACATCCGCTCCGATGCGGATGAACGCGGGCAATCCTGACCGCGCGCCCCGGATTTGAAAAACACTTCCGGCCGCAATGCCCAAAAACAGCATCAAACCCTTTTTCCGAGTCATCAACCATATGGAGGAAAAAAATGAGTGATTCCCGGCAAACAGACTGGAAACAGTTTGAGAAAGCCCTGGAAATCGGGCGGCCCCCCAATATCGTCAAGCTTTTCCCGAACTCCCGGGCCCTTATCGTAAGCGGCCGGTTCATTGACCGGGCCATGTTGAGAAAAGGCAAAGCCATTGCCATGGCTGCCAACGGGCGGAACTATTTCGTGATACGGGGCGCCTTAAAGGCGGCCCAGCGGGCCAACGCAGCCATCATTTTAGAGATCGCCAAGTCCGAGGGCGGCACCAATGCCTATTGCGCCGTCAGCTACTGGAACCTGGCCCGCCAGGTGAACGCCATCTGCAATGAGCTCAACATTACGGTTCCGGTTGCCATCCATGCCGACCATTACGGCATCAAGCAAAAGGCGGACATCGATACCGCCAAAACGGAGATTCCCTCCATTTTTGACGCCGGGATCACCTCGATTGCCATTGACGCCTCCCACCTGCCGGATGATGAAAACCTGCTGGCCAATATTGATTTGACCCGCTACGTGCCGGAGTGGGCGGGCTACGAAACCGAAATCGGCGAAATCAAGGGAAAAGAAGGTATTTCCACGCCGGAAGAGGCCCTGTTTCTGATCCAGGGCTTAAACGCCCACGACATCTTCCCGGACTGGATCGCCCTGAACAACGGGACCACCCACGGCATTGAAGCCGGCGAAGACGGTATCCAGGTGGAGCTGACCGAACAGATCCATGAAACCCTTAAAAAATACGAAGTTTCCGGGGCCCAGCACGGAACTTCCGGAAACAGCAGCCAAAGGCTCCGGGAAATCGCCGACAGGACCCGCACCACCAAGGCCAATGTGGCAACCAGCCTCCAGATGATCGCCTGGGGCCTGAAAGTCAATGATTACGGAAACGCCCAGCTTGACGACGCCGGCAACTTTATCAAATTAAAGGACGAGGGGGTTACCGAGGCCATGTGGGACCAAATGACGGCCTACGCCCAGGCCCGGGGACTGAAACCCGGCGATTACAAAAAGCTCAACCTCCCCTTTGAAAACAGCCTTCTGGCGCAGCCGCGCAGTGTCCGCAAACGCATGGTCAAGCGGGTGGAGGAGTTTGTCTACAACATGCTGGTCAACGTGTTAAAAAGCAACAACACGGCCCCCCTGGCCATTGAAGCCATACTGGAAGCCGGCTCCTTTGACGCGGGTGTTAAAGCCGGGCGGATTGAAGATCCGGCCCAATGGCGCCCGGATAAAATCGCTGAACGCGCGGCCGCCATCACCCGGGACAGGGGCCCTGAAGGCGACTTCGAGGACTGATGCAAAAAAAGCGCTTCTGCCATTTTTGCGGCCGGCCGTTGACGGAAAAGCAGGTGGACGGCCGGCAGCGCTTGTTTTGTGACCGCTGCGGCATGCCGATTTATGAAAACCCGGTCCCTGCCACCTGCCTGGTGACCGTCGGGGGAAAAAACCGCCTGCTGCTGGTCAAACGCAGCGTGGAGCCCAAAAAAGGCTCCTGGTGCCTGCCCGGGGGATTCATGGAACTGGGCGAAACCCCCGAGACGGCGGCACTTCGCGAGCTTCGCGAGGAGACGGGGCTTGACGGTGAGATTGACCGGCTGCTGGGTGTTGCCGCCACCAACAACGCCCAGTATGACACCGTGCTGATGGTTGGTTTCCTGGTGACAGCTTTTAGCGGCACACTGACGGCTGGCGACGACGCTGAGGCCGTTGGGTGGTTTACCGCTGGCGACCTGCCGGAAATCGCCTTTGCCAGCCACCGGCGGTTTATCAGCCAGTATTGCCTTGAGCAAAAAGGCGGTCTCCGAAAACCAGATGCTGCGGCCGCTTCTTTTTTCCCCGGCTCCTGAGCCTGCGTGCTTTAATCCGGAGCCCCGTTTTCCCCAGATTCCCCGACCGGCCCGGCAGACCAATTTTTCTTGATTGCCTCCAGGTGATGCATGAAGGCCCGGCGCTTGGCCTGGGGAATAACGTGGACCAGGCTTTTGGAAACGGAATTGATCACCGGCGCCATCCGGGAATCGGCAACCACTTGTTTCCCTCCCACCGGGAGGAAGGTTATCAGGAGAATAAAAAGCAGGGAGATCACGACCATACCCTTGAGCGCGCCTAAAACGGCTCCGAAAAAACGATCCACTGCACCCAGCAGCGCCACTTTCACCAGCAGGCGCAGGAGCATCCCCAGCACGGTTACGACCAGGCAGACGCAGAAAAAAATTACAATGAACGCCAGGATTTCCTGGTAAACCGGGGTCTCGATGAATCCGGCGATCAAGGGCGCCATGGAATCATATCCTGAATAGGCGGCGGCAAAGCCGCCGACCACGGCGATAATGGCCGCCACCTCCCGGATAAAGCCCCGGGAAATTCCCAGTATCAGACAATAGCCCAAAATTACAATAATTACCATGTCAAAAGGATTCATTTCAAGCTGTCCGGCGCTTCAAATTGGATTGTCAGGGAAATTGGCCGTTGGATAGCCTGAAATTACTGGATACGCCACCGGCGGTCAAGAAAATTCTTGTATTCATTGAGTATAGTTATTAGAGTGGAGCCATTTGCGGGTGCGTGCCGCCAAATTCGGGGGCAAGACAGCCCGAGCCTTTCATCGGAAACCTGAAACCCGGAGCCCTGAACCTGAAAAAATGAACAATTACAAAGAAGACACCAAAACCGAATTGACACTGCCGGAGAACCACCTGGCAATGGAGCTGTTCGGCGAGCAAAACCGGAACCTTTCACGCATCGCGGCAGCGGCCGATGTTACCATCCAGGCCCGCGGCAGCACGGTGTTCATAAGGGGCGACTCCATTGGGGTGGAGCTTGCCCGCAATATGATCAATCAGCTCTACGGCCTTGTCAGGGAAGGCTATCCCCTCTATCCCAATGATGTGGAGTATGCCGCCAACGTTCTTTGCCGGGACCACACCGTCAAGCTGAAGGACATTTTCATGGACGCGGTGTACGTGACCGCCAAAAAGCGGACCGTAACACCCAAGAGCCCGATCCAGAAATCTTATATCGATGCCATCCGCAACTATGATATCGTGTTCGGCATCGGCCCGGCGGGAACCGGCAAAACCTACCTGGCCATGGCCATGGCGGTATCGGCCCTGACCAAAAAACAGGTAAACCGGATAATCCTGACCCGGCCCGCTGTTGAGGCCGGGGAAGCCCTGGGGTTTTTGCCCGGGGACCTGGCTGAAAAGGTCAACCCCTATTTAAGGCCGCTCTATGACGCCCTGCATGACATGATGAGCTTTGAGAAGGCCTCCAACCTGATGCAGCAGGGCGTTATCGAGGTTGCCCCGCTGGCTTTCATGCGCGGCCGCACCTTAAACGATTCCTTTGTTATCCTGGATGAAGCCCAGAACTCCACTTCGGAGCAGATGAAAATGTTTCTTACCCGTATCGGGTTTAACTCCAAGGCGGTGATCACCGGCGACATCACCCAGAGCGATCTGCCCAAGGACCGGGCTTCCGGCTTGCTTGAAGCAAGGGATATTCTGGGCGATATTGAAGGCATACAATTTGTTTATTTTTCCAAAAGGGACGTGGTACGGCACAAACTGGTCCAAAAAATCATCAATGCTTACGAAAAAAAAAGCGACGCAGCTGATGGTTGATGGCTTTTTATGAAGTCATGATGGTTAAACTGTTATGGCAGCCAAACGAACCGATATTTCATTAAAAAGCCGGTTTATCACGGACACGGCCCCCCTGATCGCCATCCTCGTTGCGGTCACCGTGATTGCCACGTTAATTCTTTATCCCAAACTGATCGTCTCCCGGCCCAGCTATCAAATCGGCGATATTGCGGAGCAGAACATCAAGGCGCCGACGGATTTCCTGGTAGAGGATGAACTGGCCACCCGGGAAAAACAAAACCGTGCCAGTAGCGAGGTTCTGACGGTATATGACCATGACCGGGCCCTGGCCGGCGAACTGGCCCGCCAAATAAGGGAAGCATTCAGCCTGATGCGCGGCGTCTACCACAAAAACGCCCGGGCGCTGGAACAAAACGATTCACCGGTTCAGGTGGACGCCGTGCACAACCGGCTTCTGCAGCTCAAGCCCGAATTTGAAAAAATCCTGGGCATCCAGGTCAGCCCGGAGGCCTTCCGTATCCTCCAGGGGGAGCGGTTTTCCGGGGATATTGCCGAATTCATCATCGGGATGCTCACCCGCATCCTGGACAAGGGCGTGGTGGCCAACCGGGAATTGCTGTTAAAACACGGCGAAACCGGGGTTGTCCTCAAGCCC
The DNA here is from genome assembly GCA_964575805.1 of uncultured Desulfobacteraceae bacterium. Taxonomy (GTDB): domain Bacteria; phylum Desulfobacterota; class Desulfobacteria; order Desulfobacterales; family Desulfosalsimonadaceae; genus M55B175. The sequence continues at coordinate 40,082 of CAZNSO010000006.1, read as the reverse complement.
CTCGGCACGGAAAAGGAAACCGTGGTCCGGGACCTGGAGCGCTTCCACGGCCTTGACCAGGCCCAATCCATGGTCCCTGTAACCGGAGAGCCCATGCTCAAGGACCTGGATTATTCCCTTTTGAACCTGGTGGTGGATTTTACGCGGCGACTGATCCAGCCCAACATCACCCTGAACCGAAGCGAAACCCAAAAACGGCGTCAGAATGCCGCGGCATCGATCAAACCCGTTCTCTACGAAATCAAAAAAGGGGAGATGATCCTGCGCGAGGGCGAGCGGGTGAGGCCGATGCACATGCTCAAGCTCCAGGCCTTAAAAACGCAGGGCGGGAAACAGGAGCTTCTGAAAAAGGGGGCCGGGACCGCCCTTATCATACTGACGCTCCTGACCATCGCCTATTTTATCCACCTCAAACACCAGAGCGGGCTGCTGCCGTACCCGAACCGGAACCTCTTTTTTATCGGCCTTGTCATCGTGATAACCCTGCTGATCCTCCAGCTCTCGGTGTCCCTCACCGAGGTCCTCGCGCCGGAGGCCCCCTTTGCCATCTCCGCGGGCTCCATCTATTACAGCATCCCGATTGCGGCCGGGGCAATGACCATCTGCCAGTTCATGGGGTTCAGCATTGCCTTTCCGTTCGCCATTGTTACGGGGCTGCTGACCGCCATGGCCTTTGAAAACAGCTACGGGTTCTGCCTTTATTTCCTTCTCAACAGTGTCATGGGCGCCTATTGGAGCCAGAATTGCAAAGAAAGAAAAGGATTTATCCAGGCAGGGGCCAAAATCGGCGCTTTAAACGTGCTTCTGGCAAGCGTCGTAAGCATCTACCTGGCTGACTTCAGCGGCTTCAAGCTAGCCTGGGACTGGGTTTTCGCCTTTTCCGGCGGCATCATCGCGGGCATCATCACCGCCGGCATCATTCCGTTGATGGAAATGGCCTTTGGCTATACCACTGACAGCACGCTCCTTGAATACGCCAACCTGGACAAGCCCCTGCTGCGGCGACTGATGCTCGAAGCGCCGGGAACCTACCATCACTCGGTTATCGTGGGCTCCATGGTTGAGGCCGCGGCCTCCGAAATCGGCGCCAACCCGGTATTAGCCAAGGTTTCCGGCTATTACCACGATATCGGCAAACTCAAAAACCCCTTGTATTTTATCGAAAACCAAAAAAACGGAAAAAACATACACAACAAGCTGGCCCCGTCCATGTCCTGCCTCATTTTAATCTCGCACGTAAAAAACGGGGTGGAGCTGGCCCGGGAGAAAAAACTCGGCAATGAAATCACCGATGCCATCAAACAGCATCACGGCACCACGCTGATCAGCTATTTCTACGAAAAAGCCAGGAAGCAGAAAAAAAACGACTGCATCAATATTGACAGCTTCCGCTACCCCGGCCCCAAGCCGCAGACCCGGGAAACCGCCCTGGTCATGCTGGCCGATGTAGTGGAAGCGGCCGCCAGGAGCCTGGAGCATCCCACGCCCTCCCGGATCCAGGGCCTGGTCCAGCAGCTCATCAACAAACTTTTCTCAGACAATCAACTGGATGAATGCCCCCTGACCCTGGCGGATCTCCACAAAATCGCCCGGAGCTTCAACAAAATTTTAAACGGTATTTATCACCACCGGGTGGAATACCCCGAACCGCCACCGGTGGAACAGGCGCGAGGAAAAAATGACCATATTGATCGACAACCGGCAGAACCGGTTCCACCTGTCAACGGAACAGATACGGAAAGCAGCTCAAATCCTCTTAAACGCCTTGGGCAGCCCTGATTCCGAACTGTCTGTATTACTGCTTGACGACACCGCCATGGCCGGTTTAAACCAACATTATCTGAACCGGGAGGGGCCGACCAATGTCATCGCCTTTCCCATGACCGAAGGCGAATTCAGCGGAATCACGCCGGGACTGCTGGGCGATGTGGTAATATCCCTGGACACTGCCGCCAGGGAAGCCGAAGCCGTTGAGCTGAGCATCTCCAGTCGGTTCAAGGAGCTTCTGATTCACGGGATGCTGCATCTGTTCGGCTATGACCACGTGGCCGAAGAAGCCCGGGCCCGCCGGATGGAAGAAAAAAGCAGGGAGCTGTTTGAGAAGGTGCGCCCCCTTGATATGGAAATTACGGCATCAAAGTAATTTGAAACTTTTGGTTTGACAGTCGCGTAAAAAGGAAAATCCATCATGGCTACACTTGCAGTTAATGTTGACCACATTGCCACGCTGCGCCAGGCCCGCGGGGCGGATTACCCGGACCCGGTGACGGCGGCCGCGCTGGCCGAACTCGGCGGCGCCGATGGCATCGTTGTCCACCTGCGGGAGGATCGCCGGCACATCCAGGACCGGGACCTTTACCTGCTCAGGCGGACCGTTTTGTCCAAACTGATCCTGGAGATGGCGGCAACCGATGAAATGCTCTCCATTGCCGCCGACGTCCGTCCCGAGCTGGTCACGCTGGTGCCTGAAAAACGCGAGGAGATAACCACTGAAGGGGGGCTGGATGTCAGCGGGCTTGCCGACACCGTTGCCCACGCCATTGAAGTCCTGCACCGGGAAGGCATTCCTGTCAGCCTTTTCATCGATCCGGATATCCAGCAGGTTCACCAGGCGCGGGCGTTAAAGGCGGAAATGGTTGAAATCCATACCGGCCGGTTCTGCGAGGCCGGGACTGCGGACGCCCGGTCAGCGGCGTTCGCCGATATCCGGGAAGCCGTCAAAACCGCCAGCGAATTGAACCTCAAAGTCAATGCCGGCCATGGGATCTGCTATAACAGCATCAAGGCATTCAAGGAGCTTACCGAAATCGACGAATTCAGCATCGGCCACAGCATCGTGGCCCGGGCGGCCCTGGTGGGCATGGAAAAAGCCGTCCGGCAGATGCGGGAATTGATTGGCTGACAAATAACGTGGAATTCCAAAAAGGTTGGCTTATGGATCTTGTCACAGCGGATGAAATGCGGGAAATGGACCGCCAGACCATTGAATCTTTCGGCCTGCCCGGGCGACTGTTAATGGAAAACGCGGGGCGCGGGGCGGCACGGATACTGATGCGGGAGATGCCCGGCCTTGCCGCGGCCTCCGTCGGCGTGGCAGCCGGGCGGGGAAACAACGGCGGGGACGGATTTGTCATCGCCCGGTACCTGTTCCAGCAAGGCATTGATGTCAAGGTTTACCTGTTTTCCGAAAGCAGCGGGCTACAAGGCGATGCCGCCGCGAACTTCAAGCTGCTGGGCGCTCTGGGTGTTCCGATTGCCGAACTGCCGGACGAATCCGCCTTTGAGAGGCACCGATCGGAAATGGCCCAAAGAACCATCTGGGTGGACGCCCTTCTTGGGACGGGCCTGAAATCGGAAGTCAAGGGTTACTTCCGGACGGTCATCACCTTTATCAACAGCCAGGAGCGGCCGGTTCTGGCCGTGGACATCCCCTCCGGCCTGCACGCAGACACCGGCCGCCCCTGTGGGAGCTCTATCAAGGCCACCATTACGGCGACCTTCGCCTTTGCCAAAACCGGCCATGTGCAGCAGCCCGGCGCATCGCTCACAGGGGAGCTCCATGTCGTTGACATCGGGATTCCCCCGCATATCGCCCGCAAAATCGACCCCCGGCAGCGCCTGCTCCATCCGGAACATCTTCGGGACATCATCTCCGAACGGCCGCCGGACATACACAAAGGCGGTACCGGCCACGTGTTCGTGCTTGCCGGGGCCCCGGGAAAATCCGGGGCGGCCGCCATGACGGCCATGTCGGCCCTGCGTGCCGGAGCGGGCCTGGTTACCCTGGGGACCCCCAAGAGCCTGATGCCGGCAATGGAACCCCAGGTGCTCGAGGCCATGACAGTGGGCTTGCGGGAAACGGCTGAGGGCAGGTTGAGCGAGGAAGCCGGGGATCAGGTGCTGGACCTGCTCGAAGGCATGCGCTGCCTGGCCCTGGGACCCGGCATCGGGACCGACCCGGCCACCTGCCGCCTGGTCCACCGGCTGGTTCAGGAAAGCCCGGTCCCGGTAGTTATAGACGCGGACGGTCTCAACAACCTGGCCGAGGAGCCAGAGATTCTCATCAACACGCATGCGCCTGTCATCCTCACCCCCCACCCCGGTGAAATGGCGCGTTTGACCGGATCAACGACCGGGGAGGTCCAGAAAGACAGAATCGGCTGCGCCAGGGAATTTGCCGAATCCTACAGCTCCTATGTCGTACTCAAAGGCGCCCGGACGGTCATCGCCCAACCCGACGACCAGATTTACATCAACCCCACCGGCAACCCGGGCATGGCCTCCGGCGGCATGGGGGATGTGCTGACCGGCATGATCGGCGGGTTTATCGCCCAGGGCCATTCCCCCGACACCGCCGTTCGAATCGCCGTGTTCCTCCATGGCGCCGCAGCGGACGAACTCTGCGCCTCAATGGGGCCATTCGGGTACCTTGCCTCCGACCTGATGAAGCAGCTGCCCATGAGCATTGCCGCTCTGAAATCCGGAAGGGCCGGAAAGGATGCCGGCTGTTTGAAGATCCCGTGTCAGGAATTGCTGTAGCCCATCGTATTTTGAGACACGGCTGTCCGAAAGACGCCATGGAAACTGAACGAATAAGTATTCATACGGATTCCGAAGAACAATCCCGTCACCTGGGCTTCATTGTCGGCAGCCACATGGATGCCCCGGCTGTTATCGGACTGACAGGCGACCTGGGATCCGGGAAAACCGTATTTGTCCAGGGCCTTGCCCGCGGTCTGGCAGTGCCGGAACGGTACCCGGTAAACAGTCCCACCTACACCCTTATCAATGAATATCCCGGCCGGCTTCCCTTGTTTCATGTGGACCTCTACCGTATTGCCGACCTTGAGGAACTTGACAATATAGGGTTTGAGGAAGTGGCCTCATCCGGGGGGCTGGTGGTTATCGAATGGGCGGATCGCCTTTCTTCGGACCTTCTTGCCCCTGACATGGCCGTGTTCATTGATATGGGGGGCAGCGGCCGCAGGGCGTACCGTTTTTTTTTCTATAGACGCCCCGCGAGGAATTTGATAGAGGATCTTAAACAATTTTTTGACTCAGACAAGGAATAGTTATGGGACTCATTGTACAGAAATACGGCGGAACTTCAGTGGGCGATCTGGACCGAATCCGCAATGTGGCCCGCAGGATTGCGAAAACCCGCGATCAGGGGAACAGGGTCGTGGTGATTCTCTCAGCCATGAGCGGGGTGACGGACCAGCTCATTGGTATGGCCGAAAAAATCACAGAAACCCCGGAGAAGCGGGAACTTGATGTCCTGCTGGCAACCGGGGAGCAAACCACGGTGGCTTTAATGGCCATGACGCTCAGTGAAATGGGCTATCAGGCGCAGTCCCTCCTGGGCTACCAGGCTGAAATCCTGACAGACGACCGATCCTGCAAAGCCCGCATCCTGGATATCGGCGCCAACCGCATCAAAGAACTTCTCGAAGAAGGAAAAATCGTTGTCGTTGCCGGATTTCAGGGTGCCAACGCCCGGGGGGATATCACGACCCTCGGCAGGGGCGGCTCAGACACCTCGGCCGTGGCCGTGGCGGCCGCCATCAATGCCGATCAATGCGAAATTTATACGGACGTGGACGGCATCTATACCGCGGATCCCAATATCTGTGACAAAGCCAAAAAGCTGGACCGGATCGCCTATGACGAAATGCTGGAAATGGCCAGCCTGGGGGCCAAGGTCCTGCAGATTCGATCCGTAGAGTTTGCCAAGAAGTACAACGTCCCGCTCCACGTCAGATCATCGTTTCACGAGGAGGAAGGTACCATGGTGGTCAATGAGGATGAGAACATGGAACAGGTGGTGGTGGCCGGTGTCGCCCACAACAAGAACGAGGCCCGGATCACCCTGCGCAAGGTACCGGATCGGCCCGGCATCGCTTCCCGGATCTTAAACCCGATTTCCGCCGCCGGCATTCAGGTGGACATGATTATCCAGAACACCCGCTCGGGCAACATGACGGATTTGACCTTCACGGTTGCCAAGGGTGACTACCAGTCGGCAATGGACATATCCAAACAAACCGCCCGGGAGATTGAAGCTGAAGAAGTGCTGGGGGATGAAAAAATCGCCAAGGTCTCTGTTGTCGGGGTGGGCATGCGAAGCCATTCCGGAGTGGCATCCAAAATGTTCTCCACCCTGGCCGAGGAAAACATCAATATATTGATGATAAGCACCTCAGAGATAAGGATTTCCTGCGTTATCGAAGAAAAATATACGGAATTGGCCATCCGGTCCCTGCACACCGCTTTTGGCCTGGATGCACCGGAGTAGCCGGGCCTTCGCACCATTGAAGCAATTCAAGCCGGATCAGCTGCTGGCGGCGATCTTTATCGGAACCCTCATCGCCGGGATGATCATTTACCGCTGGATTCTGCTCTAGATTCAATCGCCTCCGCAATTTCACGGCTGACGCGACGGGCAGCCGCAGCCGGATCCGCCGCATCCCGGATTGGCCGGCCGATCACCAGGTAATCCGAACCGCCGGCAACCGCCTGAGCCGGCGTGACAACCCGCTTCTGGTCATCACCGCCCGCCAGGTCCCATTCCGGCCGGATACCCGGAGTAACCGCGATAAAAGCCTTTCCAAGGCGCTCCTTGACGTGCCCGACCTCCCAGCCGGAGCAGACGATGCCCGTGCACCCGGCCCTTTTGGCCTGTTCCGCGCGATTTAACACGAGCCGCTGCATGTTTTCCACGAACTCCGGGCGGAAGCCGGCTCCGGCGAGGTCCGCTGCCGACACGCTGGTCAAAACGGTCACTGCCAGCACCCCCACCCGCCCGGCGGCCCCGGCTACCGCCGCCTCCAGCATGGCCCGGCTTTCGCCGCAATGGACGGTGACGAAATCCACATGATATTCAGCCAGACAGGACATGGCCCGCGATACCGTGGCGGGTATGTCATGGAGCTTCAAGTCCAAAAAAACAGAGGCATCGCTCTCTTCGCGAATCATGGACAGAATGGCCGGCCCGCACTGGACAAAAAGCTCGAGCCCGACCTTGAACATGCCCACAGAAGCGCCCAAGCGGCGCACATAATCCCTGGCCGCCGCCATTGTCGCCACATCCAGGGGAAAAACAACGTAATCTCTGGCTTCCCGCAAAGACCACCTCCAATGGATAAGCCCAAAAATATATTGCAATCTATTATGCTGAAATGATATGAAATTAAATTAATTTACGCTAATAGCAAAAAAATGCAAGGGACTGCAACAAAGAACGTACAACATGACAAACCCCAAACAACCGGAGCCCAAAAAAGCGGCGGTCACCGAGCTGCAGAAGGACCTTCTCAGGCGCTTGCCAGGGGTGGATGTCGTACTTGATGCCGTCGCCGCAAAAGGGATTTTAACGGACGCCCCCAAATCGGTGGTCACAGCATCGGCCCGGGGGGTTCTTGACAATCTTCGAGAAACCATCCGAAACCGACCGGACGAACTTTCCGGTGCCTCCCTCTCCCTTGAGGCCGTCCTGGATAAAATCCAGGATGCCGTCCATGCCGCAATGCGCCTTAATCTCGACCGCGTGATCAATGCCACCGGTGTCGTTGTTCACACCAACCTCGGCCGCTCCCTTCTCTGCCGGGAGGCCCTGGAACACTTGCAGCGCGTGGGCGGCGGCTATTCCAATCTGGAGCTGGACCTGGCAACCGGCAAACGGGGCTCCCGTTACACGGCTGTTGAAGACCTGATATGCGAGATCACCGGTGCGGAATCCGCCATGGTGGTCAACAACAACGCGGCTGCGGTCCTGCTCAGCCTGGACACGGTGGCGCGGGGGCGGGAGGTGATCGTCTCGCGAGGCGAGCTGGTGGAAATCGGCGGCTCCTTTCGCATTCCCGATGTCATGGAAAAAAGCGGGGCCATATTAAAAGAAGTCGGCACAACCAACCGCACCCACCTGTTTGATTACCAGAAAGCCGTTTCCGGGCAAACCGGTCTGCTGCTCAAGGTTCATGCCAGCAATTTTGGAATTATCGGATTCACCCGGGCAGTGCCCCTCAAGGAACTGGTCAATCTGGGCAAAAGCTGCCGCCTGCCGGTGATGGAGGACCTGGGCAGCGGCACCTTCATTGACTTTTCCAGATACGGCCTGACAAAGGAGCCCACGGTCAGCGAATCCGTGGCTGCAGGGGCCGACATGGTGACCTTCAGCGGGGACAAATTGCTGGGCGGCCCCCAGGCGGGCATTATTGTCGGCAAAAAAGCGATTATCGACCAGGTCAAGCAAAACCCCCTGAACCGGGCGCTTCGTATTGACAAACTGACCCTTGCCGCACTGGAGAGCACCCTCCGGCAATACCGGGACGAGTTCCGGGCGGTTCGCCGGATTCCCACCCTCAGGATGCTGACCGCGCCAATAAGCGATTTGGCCGAAAGGGCCGGCAGGCTCCAGGCCATGATGCCCGGGGGCCGCGTTCAAACCCGTATCATTGAGGCTTCCTCCCGGGCCGGCGGCGGCGCCCTGCCGCTTCTGGAGCTGCCGAGCAAGTGCCTGGGCCTCCGCATCCGGGGCCTTTCCGCCAAAACCCTTGAAGCGCGGCTGCGAAAAAACCAGCCGCCGATTGTCGCCAGAATTGAAGATGATGAAATATTGATGGATATGCGCACAGTTCACGAAGATGAACTGGAAATCCTGATTAACGCCATCACCCATATTGCGAAAGAGGCCGAGCATGACCCACCCATCTGAAGGACAAAGCGTTGAAGCCCGGTTTTTGCTGACCGAATCCGGAAACGAACGGCCGGGCGGTCTGACACTTCTTGAAGGCGTCTCTTTGGAGTCCGTGCGAGCTGAATTTTCAGAGCTTTTGGATGAGGCCGCCTTTCTTCGAATCGGCATGGAAAAACTGGCTTCGGTCGATCAATTCGGGGCGCTGGTGCTCCAAATGGATGAACCGGGCGAGGATTCCAACCCGGAGGCGCTGCTGCTTTCCCTGCTGCGCCTGGCAGACGGCCTGTGCGCAGAAAAGGCGGGCCTTTGGGGCCTTCTGGGCAACTTCCGGGTGGGCCTTTTTTTCCCCCATGCCGACGAATCCGAGTGCCTGGAACTGGCGGAAAAGCTCCAGTCCGCATTTTTGGAGGAAACCGGTAAAACCGCCACCGCCGGTGCCGCTGTATACCCCACCCTGGCCTTCGGAAAACCCGCTATTCTTGAAAATGCAGCAAAAGCAGCGGCTCACGCGGAGTTTTTCGGACCCGGCAGCCGGGTCCCCTTTGATGCGGTCAGCCTCAATATCAGCGGGGACCAGTATTACCAAAAAGGCGACATTGACGGGGCCATTCAGGAACTGGAACTGGCGCTCGCCCTGGACCCTGAAAACGTCAATGCCCTCAACAGCCTGGGCGTCTGCCTGGGTATCCGCGGAAAGCTCGACGATGCGCTGATTTACTTCGAAAAGGCCATTAACCTGGACCCCCGGGAACTCATGCCGGTATACAATGCGGGCTACATCCACCTTTTGAAAAAAGACACCGCCACTGCCCTGCAGTATTTCCACCAGGCCGGGCAAATCAATGCCAAGGTCTACGAACTGGCCTTTCAAACCGGCCGGGCTTATCTTGAGACCCAAAACCCGATCAAGGCCCGGCCCTATCTTGAAACCGCGGTGCGGCTCAATCCCCGATCATGTGCGGCATTCCGCCTGCTGGGCGAGTGCTACCACCTGGTGGAGCGGTTAAGCGATGCGATCACCGCATACAAAAATGCCTTAAAAATCAACGCCCACGATGCCGCCACACTCTCAGCCCTGGGTTTCCTCTACGAAATGCAGGGGCAGAACGCGGAGATCGCCTTGATGTTCTGCGAGCAGGGCAGCCGGTACGACCCGGAAAACGGCCTTTTCAAGCAGCGCCTGGCCAGGATCTATTTCAACCGCGGGCAGATGGACGAGGCCCTGGAAGCATTCCGGCAGGCCCATGAACTGGGCTGTGATTCGGCGGAATACATTGAACACATCACCCGGCAGGCCAACACCGCCCCATAAGGAGCTGCCTCCGGATCCGGCGAATGGCCGCCCGGCAGGCTGCTGCCTGAGCCCGCGCCAACTGTTGCCTTCACCCTGACAGTGATTATTTTATTATTAGCGGAAAAGACGGTTTTTGTTCCGGCACCATTTACAATTTGCCTGCTTTGCGTTACAAGAGACGTTTACTTTTCCGCTTCCAAAAGCAAGGAGAAACAATATGCCGATATATGAATACTGCTGCGAGCAGTGTGAAAAAAAATTTGAAACATTGGTACGGGGCGGTGAAAAAGCCGCCTGCCCGTCCTGCGGGTCGGAAACTGTCCGGCGGCTGCTCTCCACCTGCGGCTTTATCAGCAAGGGCAGCGGCGGGGAAACGGTCGCTTCATCAGCCGGCTCCGCCTGTGGCGGGTGCGCGGCCACATCATGCTCAGGCTGCGGCGTATGAGCAGCGGACACCTGCGCATCGGCACCCGCGGCAGCCAGCTCGCCCTCTGGCAGGCCAACTGGGTGAAACAGGCCCTGGCCGAGCTTTACCCGGATATCCGTATTGAAATTGCCGTAATCAAAACCAGCGGCGACAAAATTCTGGATGTTCCCCTGGCCAAGGTGGGGGGCAAGGGCCTTTTCGTCAAGGAAATCGAGCAGGCCCTGATAGACGGCGATATTGACCTGGCCGTCCACAGCATGAAGGACATGCCCGGCGACATCCCGGAAGAACTCGCCTTCGGGGCCATTCCGGAGCGGGAAACGCCTAACGACATATTGATCTCCCGGGATGACATCGGGTTGAAACACCTGCCCGAAGGGGCCCGAATCGGCACCAGCAGTTTGCGAAGGGCCTCCCAGGTCCTGTATCTGCGGCCCGATATTCAGATATACCCCCTGCGGGGCAACCTGGACACCCGGATCAAAAAACTGCGCTCGGAGAATCTGGATGCCATTATCCTGGCCGGTGCCGGGGTCAAACGCCTCAGCCTGGGGCACCTTATTTCCGAGGTTCTTGATCCCGGGCTGATACTGCCGGCGGTCGGCCAGGGGGCCCTGTGCATCGAGGTCCGCAAAAACGATGCGACCGTCCGGGATTTCATTGCCCCCCTGAATCATGAGGCCACCAGCCGGATCGTTACCAGCGAACGCGCTTTTCTCAAGCGCCTGGAGGGGGGATGCCAGGTGCCCATGGCGGCTTTCGGCCGGCTTGCCGCAGACACCCTTACCCTCGATGGGATGGTGGCGGAAACAGACGGATCTGTCATGTACCACAAAACCCTGACCGGCCCCGCTGTTCGTGCTGAAGCCATCGGCCACGACCTGGCAGGGCAATTAATCGACCTGGGGGCGGACAAAATCATCGCCCGGTTAAGCGAAGAGGCAAACCCGCAATGAAGAGCCAAGTCTACCTGGTGGGCGCAGGCCCCGGCGATGCCGGGCTGATCACCCAAAAAGGCATTGATGCCATAAAAACAGCTGATGTGATTGTCTATGACTATCTGGCCGCACCCGAACTGCTGAATCATGCCCGGACAACCGCCGAACTCATCGATGCCGGAAAAAGGGGCGGGGATCATACCCTTTCCCAGTCTGAAATAAACCGGTTGATTGTGAAAAAAGCCCTGCAAGGCCTCACCGTCACCCGCCTGAAAGGCGGGGATCCTTTTGTTTTCGGCCGCGGGGGCGAAGAGATCGAAACCCTGATCGAAGCCGGCGTGAGCTTTTCGATTGTCCCGGGCGTCACCTCCGCCATCGCCGCCCCGGCCTATGCCGGCATTCCGCTGACACATCGCCGGTTTGCTTCATGCGCCACTTTCATCACCGGCCATGAGGACCCGGACAAACAAAGCTCCGCCATCAACTGGAACGCCCTTGCCCATACCGGCGGGACCCTGGTCTTTTTAATGGGCGTAAAAAATCTTCCCCGCATTACAGCCCGCCTGATGAAAGAAGGTCTTGCGGGAGATACGCCCGTGGCCCTGGTCCGATGGGGCACCACGCCGGCCCAGGAAACCGTGACCGGCACCCTTTCCGACATTGTCGCAAAGGTGGAACAAGCCGGGTTGAAGCCCCCCTGCATAATTATTGTCGGCCATGTGGTATCCTTCCGGGAAACCATGCAATGGTTCGAATCCCGTCCGCTGTTCGGCAAACGCATTATCGTGACCCGGGCACGCAAACAGGCCAGCGACATGGTCACCCGTCTCTCGGACCTGGGCGCCCAATGCCTTGAATACCCGGTGATCAAAATTGTCGCTCCGGAAGATGCCCGGCCTCTGGACAAGGCCATTGAAACGCTGGAAGACTACGACTGGCTGGTGTTCACCAGCGTCAACGGGGTGGAAATGTTCTTCAATCGCCTGTTTGCCAATAAAAAAGACGCCCGCGCCCTGGGGCGGCTGCAAACCGCCAGTATCGGCCCGGCAACAGCCGCCCGGCTTTTGAGTTACGGGGTCGCCAGCGACATTGTTCCCGAAAGTTACCGCGCGGAATCGGTTGTCACGGCCTTCCGGAATATCCCGGTCAACGGCAGGCGGGTGCTGCTGCCCCGGGCCGCCGAAGCCAGGCCCGTGCTTCCGGAGGAACTCACAAAAATGGGCGCCCGGGTGGATGAGATCCCCGCTTACCATACGGTTTTGGACAACGACGGCAATGAAGGCCTGATCGCCGCCCTTTCTGAAAAAAACGTGGACATGATTACCTTCACCAGTTCATCCACGGTCAAAAACTTTAAGCGCCTCCTGCCGCCGGACCGCTTTGAAACCCTCACCCGCGGCATCAGCGTGGCCGCCATCGGGCCGATAACCGCCGATACAGCCACGGAAAACGGTTTCAGGGTGGATGTGGTGGCGGAAGAATATACCATTGGGGGGCTTTGCGACGCCATCAAGAGATACTTCGGCGGTTGAGAGACCGCATGCCAGCCCTACAGATGGCCTTGACCAACGATTGAAAACCGATTTATGACTCAGGGCATGAGCAACACGAACTTCCAAGCATCCAGCGCCTTTCCCATGGAGCCGATCCTCGAAAACCTGCCGGTTTTTGTGGAACAGCTGGCCGCCATCCGGGAAACCGTCATTGCCAACATTCTGCTGATCGGCCAGACGCCCGCCCCGACATTCGAGGAAAGCGCCCGGGCGGAGGTTTTCCTGGAGCGTCTCTCCGAAGCGCAAACCGACATCTGCACCACCGATGACTACAACAACCCCATCGGCATCATCAAGGGCCGCTCCGCCGGCAAAAGCCCGCCCATTTTCGTGGTGTCCCATCTCGACACCACCATTTCCGGGGAAGTGGACCACAACTACATTATCGGCAAAAACAGCATTACCGGGCCGGGCATCCTGGACAACTCGGCAAGCGCCGGGGTGCTTGCTTCACTGCCCTTCATATGCCAGGCGCTTGACATCTCATTTGAATCCGACCTCGTGCTGGCAGGGGTCACCCAATCCATCGGCCGGGGCAACCTCCAGGGCATCCGCCATCTGCTGAAGAACTGGGAAGGACCCATACGGGGCGCGCTGATCCTGGAAACCGAAAAGCTCGGCCGGCTCAACTATTATTCCGAGGGCATTATCCGGGGCGAGATCGCATGCCAGATCTTCTCCGGCGGCAACCGGCTGCACCGCCATCAGCCCAATGCCATTTTAATATTAAATGAAGTCATCAATGAAATCCTGGCCATGAAGCTCCCCCAGCGCCCGCGGTCCCGAGTGATTATCGGCCAGATCGAAGGCGGTTTCAAACACGGCGAACTTGCCTATGACGCCCGGCTCGGGTTTGAAATCCAGAGCGACTCGGACGCCATGGTTCAGCAGATGCACCGGGAAATCAAGGATATCGTCGACGGCATCAGCCATGAGCACAACGTGGCATTAACACTCGACATCATCACAACCCTCAACGCGGCCACGCTAAAATACCGCCATCCGCTGGTCAAGGCCGCCGTGGCGGTCATGAAACGCCTGGGGATCACACCCGTGAGCGCCTCCAGCGAATCCGAGCTCTCCATTTTCCTGGCCAACAACATCCCGGCCGTTACGGTGGGCCTGACCGACGGCAAGGACATGCACCTGGAGTACGCCTCCATGAAAATCGAGCCCCTGTTTACCGGGATCGCCCAGGCCCTGGGCATCATCATGGCGATCGACCAGGGGGTCTGCGATGAATAAGGACTGGCTTTCCGGAAATACTTTCCACCACTCGCAATTCCGCGACCTGGGACGGCTGGTGGAGGCCAAGATCGATAAAGGACTCACGGTATCCCTTTGCCTGCCGACCCTGAACGAGGAAAAAACCATCGCCAAAGAGATCATCATCATGAAATCCGAGCTGATGATCCGGTTTCCGCTGATAGATGAAATCGTCGTCATTGACTCCGGCTCAACCGACCAGACCCGGGAGATTGCCGCCAGCTACGGGGCTGATGTCTATGAAGCCCGGCAGATTCTGCCGCATTTGCCGGACTTTACCGGAAAAGGGGAAAACCTGTGGAAAGCCCTATACATCACCCGCGGGGATATTCTCGTCTACCTTGACGCGGATATCAAAAACATCCATCACCGCTTTGCCTATGCCCTGCTCGGCCCCCTGCTGGAAACCGACACCATAAAATTCACCAAAGCCTTCTATGACCGCCCGCTGACTCAGGACCAGGAGAAAACCCGCACCACCGGCGGGGGCCGTGTCACCGAACTGGTCATCAGGCCCCTGTTTTCCCTTTTTTTTCCGGAGCTGACCCAGATCCTGCAGCCGCTTTCCGGGGAATACGCCGGCTTCCGGAAAATTTTTGAAAACATCCCCTTCCCCATTGGTTACGGCGTGGAAACCAGCATGATTTTAGACATTTATGAAAAATGGGGGTTGGATGTCATCGCCCAGGTGGACCTGGACCGGCGCGTCCACCACAACCAGGACACCAAGGCATTGGGACGGATGGCCTTCGTCATTTTAAAAACATTTTTCAACCGCATTGAAAAACTGGGCTGCGTGGAACTCAAAGACCCCCTATACAAGGAAATGCTGCAATACAAACAGGTTCTCGATCATTATCAGGCCGAAGCCTACCGGATTGAAGGTCATGAAAGGCCGCCGATTCTGACAATTGCCGAGTACCGGGAAAAATTCAATATAAGGGGCGAAAGCCGAAAATCCGGTTCAAGCCCCCAGGCGAAAACAGAATGAAAATCCCCCTCACCCCTTTGACGGACAGGTATAAACGGCATCTGACCTACCTCAGAGTCTCCATTACCGACCGGTGCAACCTCCGCTGCCTTTACTGCACGCCTGCCGGCGCCGCCTGTAAACTGGGGCACAAAGACATTCTCCGGTACGAAGAAATCCTTCGCATTATCCGAATTGCCATTCGCCTGGGCATTACCAAAATACGGATTACCGGCGGCGAACCCCTGGCACGCAAGGATTGCTGCACATTTCTGGAGACCCTGGCCGCCCTCCCCGCGCTCACCGACATATCCCTTACCACCAACGGCGTCCTGCTGCCTCAATATCTCGACCGGATCGCCGCAGCCGGTATCAAGCGCTTAAACATCAGTTTGGACACCCTGAATCCCGAAAAATATGCCGAGATCACGGGCGTGGATGCATTTGACCGGGTATGGCAGGGGATCCAGGCGGCCCACCGGAAGGGCTTTGATCCGATAAAAATCAACGTTGTGGTATTAAACGGCCTCAATGACGATGAACTGGCGGACCTGGCGGCTCTATCCTTTAGACACCCCTTCCACATCCGCTTCATTGAATACATGCCCATCGGTCACACGCGGGTTTGCGATAAAGCGCCGCTGCTTCACCCTGAAATCCGATCCCGCGTGGAGACCCTCGGCCCCTTGGTTCCGGTTCCCAGGCAGTCCCTGGACGGGCCGGCCGTTCGCTACAAGTTCAAAGGGGCAATGGGCGAGGTCGGCTTTATCAGTGCCGTGAGCCGGCATTTCTGCGATACGTGCAACCGGCTGAGGCTGACGGCAGACGGGCGGCTGCGCTCCTGCCTGCTTAGCGATATTCACGAAGACATCAAAACCCCCCTTCGGGCCGGCCTTCTGGATACGGACCTGGCCGAGGTATTTTTCCAGGCAGTGGCCCGAAAACCCTTCCAGCATGCAGCCAAGCTCAACCCCAGGGATTTGAGCGGCAATATGGGCACCATCGGCGGATAAAAAAAACTGATTGACAGCTCAATCAGTCATGGTTAAGCTATAACGAAGTTGATCAAAGCCATGCCGGCGAGAGCCATGCCGGTGATGCCAAAAAAAATGGAATAGTAAAGCCCGGTCTTTTCATTGGAGCATGTTATTGACACGCAAGCAAACCATTATGAATACGGCAACCCGCTTGTTTGCCGAAAAAGGCTTCCACAACACCTCCACCGTCGAGATTGCCGAAGCAGCCGGGGTCGCCCACGGCACCCTTTTTTACCATTACAAAAATAAAGAAGGCATCATTTATGAAATCTTCAGACATGTGGGGGAACTCTATATCAACGAAATGCAGGCGGCCATTGCCTTGCATGAGACCGGAATGGCCCAGATCGAAGCCCTGCTGCACTTCAACAGCGCTTTCAGCCGATCCCATTCCAGGCAGCTGCTGATTTTTCTGCGCGACTTTCCGGAAAAACTGACCTCCCCGGACAGCCCGCTCAAGGACCTGATCAAAAATACCGGCGAGCAGGTTGTGGGAATTATTGCCCGGTGTCTGGAAACCGGCGTTGCGGACCGGAGCCTGACAACCCCGGAGCCGCGAAAAACCGCGTATATACTCAATGGCTTGATCTTCGGCCTGCTGCACATGAACCTGCTGAGCCCGATAGAGATCCCTGATCTCGAGGAAAATGTCAATGAATTCTGCCGGGCCGCTCTGGCCACGGCAGGCGCTTTTAACTCCAACTCCAAGCAGATGGCAAGGTAAACCAATGGATTCGCATCAATCAAGAAAATGGTGGGCAGGCGCCTTTTGCCTGGGTCTGCTCTTTTTTGCCGGCAGCGTACTGGCCGGACCGGAAAACGGCAGGCCGGAAAAGGACAAACCGGACGGCGGAAAACAGGCGCTTACCCTGGAGGCCGCTTATGAAAGCGCCATGAACAATAACGAACAGATCCGCATATCCCGGCAAAAACTGCTGCAGAACAGCCAGGACATCGATATCGCCACGGCCAACCTCTATCCCCAGCTCTCCGCGGAAGCCGCCTATACCCGCCAGAAAGTCTCCGACATATCCGCCGGCGGCGCTTCCCTGGGCAGCTTCGGCCAGCCGGAAGAGTACGGGACCGCAACCCTGAAACTGGAGCAGCACATCTACCAGTGGGGCAAAGTCTGGTCCGGCCGCCGGATTGCCGAACATTTTTTCGAAAGTTCGAAATACCGCCATATCCGCCAGGTTCAGGAAATCCTGTTCAGGGTCGGCGTCCAGTACTATGAAGTCCTGCTGGGCAGGGAAGCCATTGAAATCGCCGAAAGCGCCCTTGAACGCGCTGAGCAGCAGATGGCAAGGGCGGAAGCGCGCTTCGAAGTGGGGGTTTTGACCCAGACCGACGTACTTCGCGCCAGTGTCCAGGTGGTGGAATCCCAGGAGCAGCTGGAGCGCGCCAAAAACCAGTATGCCATCGCACTGGAGAATCTGGCCCTGGAAATGGGGGTGGAAGAGGTTCCCGGCAGGCTTGTGGAGCCTTCGGAAAAAAGTTTTACACCGGTGCCGGTCGCGGAGTTGTATCAAACCGCCCTTGCCAACCGGAGAGATTACCGTCAGGCGCAAAAGCAGATCCTCGGCGCCGAGGAGCGGGTAAATTTCGAACAGGCGGACTATTTCCCGAACCTCAGCCTGGAGGGCAGCTATACCCACACCAATGAATCCGATCTGTTTTACGGAGAGGATGATGACTGGCAGGCCACCCTCAAATTATCCTACCCCCTTTTCACCGGCTGGCGGACAAGCGCCGAAGTGGACAAGGCCAAATCCAGGCTCACCGAGACAAATGCCGCCATGGCACGCTTAAAAAAAGAAATCCGCAATCAGGTCAGAAGCGTGTACCTGGATATCCAGACCCAGAAAAAAGTCATTGCGCAGCTTGAGGAACGGGTGAAGGCCGCCAGGCGCAATTACCGGCAGGTAACCGCCCGGTTTGAGGAAGGCCTGGTTACCGCAGTGGACCAGATTGACGCCTTCACCGCCTTAAACGAGGCGGAGAACCGCCTGGCCCAGGCCTACTATTCCTACCAGCTGGACCAGATCCGGCTTAAACTGACAACAGGGACATTTCAGACAGACATAGCGGCAAAGGAGCTCTCTGATGACGGAACCCAATAAACCCGGCGTTCAGGCGGCAAACGCCGTCCGGCAAAATCAAAACATACCGGCCCGTCGGCCGGCCTTCCTCCTGAAGGCCTTCCATGCCTTGACAGGCGTCTGCCTGGTGAGCCTATCCCTTTTCTGCTTCCCGGCCCCGGCGACCGCGGCCGACGATTGCATCCCCGTGAAAACAGCGGTTGTGGACAGCCGTGATCTGCGCCTCACCGTTGGCGGAATCGGAACCCTTGAGGCCGTCCGGCAGGTGATGATTCGCCCGGAAATCAACGGCCTGCTCGAATCCGTGCACTTTGAGGAGGGAAACACCGTCGAAAAAGGGGAGCTGCTCTACTCCATTGATGACAATAAAATCAGGGCGGAATTGGATGCCAAACAAGCGGCCCTTGAGGAGTCCCTGGCCAACCTGGACAATGCCCGCCGGATCTACCAGCGGCGCGAACGGCTGTTTAAACAGGACCTGGGGACCGAGGCGGAAAGAGACGAAGCACAAGCCCGTTATAAGGCACTTTCCGCCCAGGTGGAGCGGATTAAAGCCGAAATCGAAGGAACCCGGGAGGCGCTGGCGGACACCCGCATAAAAGCGCCGTTTGCCGGGTTAATCGGAGAGCGCCACGTGGACCCGGGCGAATGGGTCAGCGCGGGCACCGGCCTTTCCCCCCTGGTTCAGATCGATCGTTTAAAAATCGCTTTTACCGTGCCGGAAAAATACGCGGGCCGCATTGAAACCGGACAGCAAATAACCGCGCGCGCGCCGGCGGCGCCCGAAAAGGAGTTCGACGGCACGGTTTATTTTGTCAGCCCGGTTATCCGTGAAGACACCCGCAGTTTTTTGATCAAGGCCCATATCGACAACCCGGAAAAGACTCTTTTGCCGGGCGGGTTTGCCTCCGTGAACCTGGTGCTTGAAGTGCTAAGGGAACGTCCGGTCATACCGGAGCAGGCCCTTATTCCAACCCGGGACGGCTACATGGTCTTTGTGGTGGATGAGGACGGGAAAGCCAGGGGACAAACAGTTTCCATCGGTCTGCGCAAGCTCGGCTTCGTTGAAATCACCGAAGGCCTCAGCGCAGGGGAAACCGTGATCCGGGCCGGACACATTTCTGTAAAAGAAGGGGATCCGGTTTGTGAAAAACAGTAACGGCGCTGATGGGCTTGCCTGGCGACAACAGTGCCAGGCCCGGCGCCAAAGTTTTGATGAAGCCATCAGAATGATGATGACCAAGGATTGGAATAATTCGATATGATATGGAATTTCTGCATCAGGCGCCCCGTTCTGACCACCGTCCTGTTTCTGGCCATATTTATTTTCGGCATCTTCGGCTACACCCAGATGCCGCTGCGGGAATTTCCGGACGTGGATTTTCCCATTGTCAACGTCTCCGTGGTGCTTCCGGGGGCGGACCCCGAGGTGATCGAAACCGAGGTGATCGAGCCCCTGGAGGAAGAGATCAACACCATCGAGGGGATCAAGGAAATCACTTCCACCGCCAGGGAACAGGTCGGTGTCGTCACCGTGGAATTTGAGCTTTACCGGGATGTGGACTTCGCCGCCCAGGATGTGCGAGACCGGGTCACGCGCGCCCGCCCCGACATGGCTGACGATATTGAAGAGCCCGTTATCCGGAAGGTGGACCCGGACGCCCAGGCGGTGATGTGGATTTCGCTGCGCGGGGACAAGCGCTGGGACGCGGTGCGCCTGACGGAATACGCGGACACGGTATTGAAAAATCAGTTGGAGCGGCTGGCGGGGGTCGGGCAGATCTACGTCGGCGGTGAGCGCAAATATGCCGTGCGGATCAAGCTGGATCCGGACCGGCTGGCGGGTTACCACCTGAGCGTCCAGGATGTGATAGAGAAGCTCCAGGCCGAAAACGTGGACATCCCTTCCGGCCGGATCGAGAGCCGGGAACGCGAATTTCTCATCAAAACCGAAGGCCAGTTTGCCTCGGCAGAGCCCTTCAATGATCTCATCATCACCCATCGCAACGGGGCCCCCGTGCGTTTGAGCGATGTTGGAAAAGCGGTCGACGGCATTGAAAACGATCGCAACATCGCCCGTTTCAACCAGGAGGAAACCATCGGCCTTGGCGTTGTTCAGCAATCGGACGCCAATATGGTCGATGTGGTCGAACGAATAAAAGACGAGATGGCCGCGCTTTCCGAAGAGTTCCCCCCCGGCCTGGAGTACGCGGTGGCCTCAGACAACTCCGTTTACGTAAAAGAGAGCATTACGGATCTCACCACCACCATATTCATGGCCACCGCCCTTGTGGCCGTGGTCATCCTTCTCTTCCTGGGCTCGCTGCGGGGCACCCTTATCTCGGCAATCGCCATTCCCACCTCGCTTCTGGCAGGGCTGGCATTGATTTATTACGCCGGTTTCTCCTTGAACAACCTTTCGCTCCTGGCCTTCATCCTGGTGGTGGGCCTGGTGGTCGATGATGCCATTGTCGTGCTGGAGAGCTGCTACCGGCACATGGAAAAAGGGGCGGAGGCCAAGCCCGCCGCCCGCACGGGCACCACGGAGATCGCTTTTGCCGCCATCGCCAACACGCTTGCCTTGTCCGCGGTTTTTGTGCCGGTTGCCTTTATGCCCGGCATGATCGGCCGGTTCTTTTTCGAATTCGGCATGACCGTGGCCTTCACGGTGGTGGCCTCAACCTTTACCGCTCTCACCCTCACCCCCATGCTCTGCTCCCGGTACCTGGGGGTGTCTGCCGGGCCCCGGCGGGTTTCCCTGTTCCGGGCCACGGAATGGGGGTTCAACAAGCTGGAGACGATCTACCGCCGAATTCTCGGTGCCGCCCTGAAATGGCGCTGGCTGACGGTTATTATAGCCGCCGGCGCCTTTGCCGTGGGCATCTTCTTCCTGACCTCCCTGGAAAGCGAATTCGTTCCGACAGTGGACAGAAGCAAATTCATGATTTCTTATGAAACAGTGGAAGGCGCCACCCTCTCAAACACGGATAAATACGGCTCGCAGATCGAAGATGTCCTGGCCGGCATCGAGGAGGTGCGCTCCTTTTTTATGGCCATCGGCATGGCCCGGAGCGGACCGGGCAAGGTCAATGAGGGGATTTTTTTCGTGCGGCTGCAGCACCATTCCAAGCGGGAACGCCACCAGGTGGTCATCATGCAGGAAATCCGCGAAAAAATTGCCCGGATTCCCGGCGTTCGCGGCTATGTCGTGGAACAGCAGGGCCCGGGCGGCGGCGGGCAGGCGCCTCTGCAGGTGGTGCTTAAAAACCCGGATATCAACGAGCTGGTGCGCCAGCAGGAAACCGTCATGAATTGGATGCGGGGGCAGCCCGAATTCGTGGGGGTGCGCTCCAACATGCAGCTGGACAAACCGGAGGTCCAGGTTCACATAAACCGGGAAAAGGCTCAGGAAATGGGGGTCACAGCGGCAAATATCTCCAATACGCTGCGGTTTATTTTCGGTGAACCCGACATCACCGAGATTGACAGGGAAGGCGAGCGCTACAAAGTCATCCCGGAAATTGAGAGCAGCGAAAATGTTCCGGATTCCATCAACCGCCTCTATGTTCGGAACCAACACGGAAAAATGGTCTCGCTGGCCAACCTGGTGGAAATCAGGGAAGCCATCGGCCCCAGTGAAATCCACCATTTCAACCGCGGCCGGTCCCTTACCATCAGCTCCCAGCTCCCGCCGGATCTCCCCCTTGGCGTCGCCCTGGACAAGCTCCAGAATTATCTGGACACCCGGCTGCCGGCTGATTTCAGCACGGATATCACGGGGGAAAGCCGGGACTTCGAGGAATCTTTCTACTACCTGACAGTGGCCCTGGTTTTTGCCATTGTGTTTATCTTCCTGATCATGGCCGGGCAGTTTGAGTCCTTCCTGCATCCCTTCACCCTGCTGATGGCCCTGCCGCTTGCGGGAATCGGGGCTTTCGGCGCCTTGTACGCCCTGGACATGACGCTCAACATTTTCTCGTTTATCGGCATTATCATGCTGCTGGGGCTGGTGACCAAAAACGCCATTCTGCTGGTGGACTATGCCAATGTCCTGGTGGCGCGCGGGCACACCGTCATGGAAGCCGCCCGGCAGGCCGGGATAGTGCGGTTCCGCCCGGTTTTAATGACGGCCGTTTCAACCATTCTGGGCATTATGCCCATCGCACTGGGTTATGGCGCCGGCGGGGAAGCCCGCATGCCCATGGGCGTGTGCATTTGCGCCGGCCTTTTTGCGGCCACTGCGCTGACGCTGCTGGTGATTCCCGTGGTATACACCCTTTTTGACGCCCTTCAGCGGAAGATTCTGGCCCACAGGGCACTCAGCGCCCTGGCTGTCCTGGTCATCCTGGCACTTGCCGGCACATTCTATTTTCTCTAAAAAGGTGGCGCTGTTATGAAACTGATGCACATTACGGTTCATTTCGAATATTCGGATGCCATTGAAGCCATTCTGGACCAGCATGAAATCCGGGATTACGCCCGCTATTCCATGCGGGAAGGCAAGGACCGGGACGGCAAACACTACGGAAGCCAGGTTTTCCCGGGCAACACCACGATATTCCAGGCCCAGGTGCCGGAGGAAAAAGTGGACGGCATCTTTGCGGAACTCAAAACATTCCGGGACGCCAAACCATCCCACCGGCACCTGGAAGCCTTGCTGCTGCCCGTGGAACGGCGGCTGGAATGAAAGGACCCATCAGGCCCCAGCCGGGGACAGGTATTTCTCAATAAGGCCGAAGAGCTCCTGACGCTTGACAGGCTTGCCGATACAATTGTTCATCCCCGCGGCCAGGCACTCCTCGCGGTATTCGGCCAGGGCATGCGCGGTCAGGGCAATAATCGGGATCTCTGCAAACCCCTGGCCGCGAATCTGCTTTGCCGCCTCGAATCCGTCCATTTCCGGCATCTGTATATCCATCAGAATCAAGGCAAAGTCATCCGGGCCGGCCATAAATTTTTCGACCGCCGCGCCGCCGTCTGCTGCGATCTCAACCCCATAGCCGGCCTTTTTCAGCATCGCCTGAATCAGCTTCTGATTGACCGCGTTGTCTTCAGCAACCAGGATCCGGCCCATCTGATCAGGCCCCGGCAGCGGCTGATCAGACCCCGGCGGCGGCTGATCACCGGTCGCTATTCCCTCCCCGGGCGTCTGATCCGGCCTTTCCAGTCCGGTGCCAATCAGGCCGTTGAGCAGCTGGAAAAGTTTTTCCCGCCGGACCGGCTTAATAATGGACTCATCAAAGCCCGCCTGCCGGCAAAGATCCGGGTCCCTTTCCGTGATATAGGACAAGGCGATAAGCGGCAGGCCCGAAATATCGGGTTTCTCTGAAGCCCGGATGCCCCGGGCCACCTCATAGCCGCTCATCTGCGGCATATGAATATCAACCATCACGCAATCAAAAGGATTTCCGGCAACCAGGGCCCGTTCCAGGGTGGGCAGCACCTCCATGCCGGATCTCAGGTCCGAGACCTTCATTCCCGCCGAACCAAGGGCATGCGCCAGCATATCCAGGTTGACCTGGTTGTCGTCGACAATCAGGATCTGTTTGTCCACCAGCGAAGCCGTGAGATCCCGCCAGGGGGCGGCCTTTTCCGAGCGTTCAAACCAGCCGGTAAAATGGAACGTGCTGCCCACTTCCGGCTCGCTCTCCAGCCAGACGCTGCCTTCCATCAGTTCCGCAAGCTGCCGGGAAATGCTCAATCCAAGGCCGCTGCCCCCGAATTTCCGGGAGATGGAATTGTCCGCCTGCTGAAAAGGCTGGAAAATGATCGCCTGCTTGTCTTCCGGAATGCCCATGCCGGTATCGGATATGCTCGCATGAAGCTTTACCTGATGGCCCGGCGAGGATTCAACCCACATGGAAAGGGCGATTTCCCCGGCATCAGTAAACCGCGGCGCATTTCCCATCAGATTGATTAAAATCTGCTGGAATCGGAAGGGGTCCCCCTTTAAATGGGGCGGCATGGAGGCATCGATCTTGCAAACCAGCTCAATCGGTTTTCCAGCGATCTTGGGCCGGATCAGTTCACAGACATCATAGGCGAGAAGCTCGGGCGAAAAATCGATGGACTCGAGCTGGATCTCCCCGGATTCAATTTTTGAAAAATCCAGCACATTGTTGATCAGGGAAAGAAGCGTATCCCCGCTGGTGCGAATAATTTCGGCATAGTCGAGCTGATGGTCGTTCAGGGGGGTGTCAATCAGCATATCCGTGAATCCCATAATCGCATTCATGGGGGTTCGGATTTCATGACTGATATTGGCCAGGAACTGGCTTTTCGCCCTGTTTGCAGACTCCGCCTGTATGGCCAGCTCTTCCGCCTTGGATTTTTCCTGCAGCAGGGCCTGGTTGGCCTCGGTCAATTCCTTTGTCCGCTCCCGCACCATTTCATCCAGGCGGTCGCGATGGCGCTTGAGCTCCCTGGCGGTTTTTTTATGATTATCGATCTCCTGTTCCAGAAAACGGTTTTTTTCCTTGATCTCGGCGGTCAATTGCTCATTTCGTTCAAACACCCAGGAAAAACGACGGAGGAGGTTCTTTTCCAGCTGCTGGTGCTGCTCGATCTGGGCCGCCTCAGCCGCGAGTTCCTCGATTTTCGCATACAGCCGATCAATCGTTCGAAACCAGGGCTGCCAGGCAAGGGGGACCGAACGCAACAGCTTCCGGCCGTCGCCTTGCTGCCTGGCCAGCATGAACTCCACCATCTTTTTGGCGGGCTCGACAAAACGGAAGCGCAGCAGAACGCAAAAACCGGTAAGCAGCAAAAGCGTGACGGCCCACAAGAAGACGGCCAGAGCGGAAGAGCCCGGGGCCTCCTGCCCCTGCACCCAAAGCAGCCCGGTAACAGCCAAAGCCATGCCGCCGATAAAGGCCCACAAAAGAATCTCATAGAGCCGCTGAAAACCCCGAACCCGCCGGGTGCGATGCGAGCTGCGCCGACTTTCCTTTACTCCTTCAGCCGTATCCGGATCATTCACGAAAGGCTCCTGCTGTTGATCAAGGATGGGAATAATGGCCCGGCAGCAACTCAGGCCCCCTGTGGGTTTTTCCCGTCAGGGGGGGCGGTGGTGGGCCCCATTTCGATCTCTTCCGTCTGCTGCCGGCTTTCGCCGCCATCGGCGCGGCGATAATGAAACTGCATGGAAACCGGGCCGATTTCAATGATATCGAATTCATTTAACGCCACTTCACCCGATACCGGCTGATAATTTACCCTGGGCTTCCGGGTGCCGCCGATAAAACGCAGAAGGTAGCCCTCACCGGTGGCGACAATCTCAGCCGCATTATGTCCGATCATCAAGCCCTTGACAATGACATCCGATGAGCGGGATTTCCCGATACGGGTTACCTCCCCGGACAAAAAAACCACCGGCCGGTCTTCGCTTAAAAATTCCAGGCAGCCGACCTGGCGCTGGCGCTGCTCACGGCCGGCCAACTCGGACAAACTCCTGGCAAGCCGGGAACGGTGGTCCGAGGTGTCCAGATGCATGGTGGCCTGCGTAACCTCGGCATGCTGCGCTTCCTCTATCTCGCCGTGCTGGTAGCCGAAGACGAGGGTGTAGGGATTGATGGTAATCTGGTCTCCGTGGGCGAGCTGACGGGAGATCACCAGCTCCTTGTTGACAAAAGTGCCGTTTCTGCTCTGGTAATCGGTAATAAAATACTGTTTGCCGTCGTTTTCGATCTCCGCATGGTAGCCGGAAACCGCCGGATCGTCGAGCACGATGGTGTTTCCCTCCAGCCGACCGATGGTAAGGGGCGCATCAGGCTCGAGCTGAAAGGATTTCAGCCTGGTTTTGTCAGCATAAAGCGTCAGTACCGGCATATCGGCCACACTCCTGAATGATTTCTATGGACAAAATGATTCTTTCTCCGCCTTTCCTCTATTATCTGGTATATAGGAAAAGCTGAAAACAGGGTCAAGCACTTTAGCAGCCATTATATGACGGACCGACCCGGCCTGTTTCCAGAAATTCAAATTGACTCCTGCCGGAAGGGAACGTATGGTGTTTTCCGGAACCGGCGCTGCGGCAAAAACCCGGAAGCTGCCCGGCCATGTTTCCACCGGAAAAACCAATGCATAGAAACGAGATGATCCGCAATTATCATGAATCCCCTTGAGTCGGTTGTAAAATACTTCCTGAATATCTTCCGGATGCAGATCGAATTTGCTGAAAAGCAGGCCGCTTCAAGCAGCTTCCGCGCAGTGGCCGATGATCCATGGGGGGACCATGTTTTTGAACTGAGGGCCGAATGCAGCGGAAAATGCAAAACACGGCGGATGAGCATCCGCCAGCTCGGCGAATCCGTTGAAAGCAAAAGCACCTGTTTCAAAGTCACCTTTGATGATATCCTGGTAGTCAAAATCCCCCCCCGCCCCTTTCCGGACTTTGAAACTTACCTGAAGTCCACCCGAACCGAAAAGTCGATTGCCAGGCAATTGAGTCCGGCCATCACCTGTTTATACCCCGCCATTTCCGGCATTTTAAAAAAAATCCCCCAGGTCAATCCCGGCGGGCCGCAGGCGATAACTTCAGAGGCGGCCTATATCCAACTGCTGAGCCGGCGGCCGGGGCTTCAGAATTATTTGAAAATCGGCGATCGCCTCGCTTTCTTTATGGACCTTTCCCCCTATGCCTTCATGAACCGGATCCTTGACACCATGCATGAAGAAAAGAACCGCGTCCCGGAAGCCATCCAAAAAAACCGCGAGACCTTTTTCGATCTGGAGGCGTTTGAAACCATTTACGGGGCCGGCCATGAAGATATATTCTTTGCGATCAACCGCCTCTTCCGGGCCTACCAGCAAGGGCTGGATCAGCTAAGCGCCCACAACGAAGGGGCTTTGTCCATACCCGGCTACCTTCGGGAAGAGTGGTTCTTCGACTGGCTGACCGGAAACCGGCCGGAAATCACATCGAGCGGATATTCGGCGCCTGCTGCTGCAAAGATCGAAAAAACGCTGGCATCAATCACGGAAAAGGAAAAACAAACGCTCAGCCGCTACGAAAATCTGGTCCATGCGCATGTGAGGCGGAAAATATTCGAGTCCAACCAAAGAAAAATGGCAGCCCTTATCATCAACATCCTGAAGTTGCTCGCCCGGCTGAACAAACAGGGGGTGGCCGTTCGGGATCTGAAGCCGGACAACATTTTTATCGCCCGAAACTTTGACGGGGCGGACCACATTCTAGGGGATCCCGAAACTTATGACCTGGGCCTGATTGACCTGGAAACAGCTGTATCGCTTACCGCCGGGCAGCCGGATGCCATCGAGCAGCCCCTGATGGCCGGAACCCCCAACTTCATGACCCCTTCGCAATTGTTTGCCAACCATGTATTAATAGAATTGTTCGGCCGGCACACCCCCCGGGTCATATATATGCAGGACTGGTACGCGGCGGTTGGCATTATCTTCAATATTGTCACCGGCCAGCACCTGTTTTACCGGACCGCCAGGTTAATCCCTGAAATAATGCGGCTTAAACAAAAAAAGGACCGGCAGCCGCCGGAGATTTTCAAATATGCCAGCTGGAACTTCTGGCAAACCGCTGCGACCGAGCTGGCGGAAAAAATCCAGGCGCATAAAAACCGGCTCCATTCCCTGCAGGTCTTGTTAACGCCGGAAATATGCGCGGCATTCTCGGCTGAGGCCGTCACAGAGGGCGCCCTCCTGGTGCAATGCGAGCACCGGATGATCCGCAATCAAATTTTTTTCCCAAAAAGCCGGGGGGTTCTGGCTCATGCCAGGCCTGAAACGCTGCGGAAAACCCGGCTCAAATATGAAACCCGCCTGAAAAACGCCCCGGCGCCTTCGCAGGAGTATAACCGCATGCTGGCGTTTTTAAAGAACCTGGAAACCATAAAAACCCAGATCGCGAGCACCCGGGAACTGGCCTCGCCGCCGGAGGACAAACCGGTCTCTGCGGCACGCCTGATGAACATGTTGTTTTTCCGGGCATTCCACGCCATGTACAATCCGATCTGGTCGGATCGTCCCTTGCCGGCGGTTGAAACGCCGGAATCAAGCGAAAAAAACGGCGCTATCGCGCCAGGTAACCGGTGAGTTGATCCTTCAAAGCAGAAAATTCCGCCTCAACCGCCTGATACAAAGCGCGGGCACCGGTCAGGTCCCCCGTTTTGGCCTGGGTTTCAAGCTGATAGGCCTGATGTCGCAAACGGCCGGCGGCAAGGTTGGCTGAAGAACCCTTCAGGGTGTGGGCTGCCCTGGCCACAGCATCCGGCATGCCGGCCTCAATCCCTTTTTTCATGGCATCAAGAATCCCAGGGGTGTCTTCAAGAAAAATGGCGGCGACTTCCCGAAGCAGGTCTTCATCCCCGTCAACACGCTCAAGCAGCTCCTGCGGGTCAAATCGCTCCTGGTCGTCACTGGAATGGTTATCTTGCGGCATAGTTGGCATAATCCGACCGATAAAGGGTTGATGGAAAAGTTGTTCCGGCTGCTGTTGGCAATATCTGATTTTCAGATTATAATATAGTTACCATTCATTGACCGAAAGGGCAAAAATAAAAATCCACCAGGCAGGAAGAGGGA
The DNA here is from genome assembly GCA_964575805.1 of uncultured Desulfobacteraceae bacterium. Classification (GTDB taxonomy): domain Bacteria; phylum Desulfobacterota; class Desulfobacteria; order Desulfobacterales; family Desulfosalsimonadaceae; genus M55B175. The sequence goes on along the minus strand of CAZNSO010000006.1, from coordinate 11,246 downwards.
GCAGGAACACCCATGGCAGAGCGGCAATTCAGCGAAATAGACCTTGAACAGATCCAAGCGCACGGTTTGACTGTAAAAACAGTTGAGGAACAGATCCGCAAATTCCGCAAAGGGACCCCCTATCTCAACCTGGATCGGCCCTGCCGGGTCGGCGATGGCATCCAGAAACTCGATGGCGGCATGGCGGACAAATGCCTGGAAGCTTACCGCTCAAAAGCCCTTGACAAACAGCTGTTAAAGTTTGTCCCCGCCTCCGGGGCGGCCACCCGTATGTTCAAGACCCTGATAAAGGTTAATCATAATTTCAGCCGGATCCGGGCCGGTGAGGTGGATGCCGGCCTGTTGGAAAACACGGAGGAAAACAAAGAGCTTCTTGAATTCAAGAATAATATTCAGGAATTCGCCTTTTTCCCGGACCTGAAAAAGGCGCTTGCCCGGGATGGAATGGATGCCGATGAACTGTTAAGGCAGGGTGAGTACAAACCGTTCCTGGATTACCTTCTCACAGCCAAGGGACTCCATTACGGCAGCAAACCCAAGGGGCTTCTCAAATTTCATGCCTACGCCGAAGAAACCCGGACCGCATTTGAAGAACACCTGGTCGAGGCAGCCGGTTACGGCAAAAGCGCGGCCGGAGACTGCCGCCTCCATTTTACGGTCTCGCCTTCCCATCAGGCGGGTTTTGAAAAACTTTTCGAACAGGTGGCCGCTGCCTATGAATCGCGCCTGGAGGCCAGATTCAAGGCGGATTTTTCGGTTCAATCCCCTTCCACGGACACCATTGCCGTGGACATGGCGGATCAGCCTTTCCGCCGCAGCGACGGCTCCCTGCTTTTCCGGCCGGGGGGGCACGGCGCCCTGCTGGAAAACCTCAATCAAATGGCCACCGATATCGTGTTCATAAAAAATATCGACAATGTCGTCCACGATCGCCTCAAGCCGGAGACAATTGAAAAGAAACAACTCCTGTGCGGCTACCTGATGCTCCTGCAGGAAAAAATTTTTACCTACATCGAAACCCTGGCGCAGAACCCGCCTGACGAGTCCCTGACAGAAGAAGTCGCCAACTTTCTCGCCGGCGAGCTGTGCGCGCCCCCGCCGGAATCATTTTACACCGCAGAGCCGGAAAACCGCCGCCGCTATCTCCTGGATCAATTAAACCGCCCCCTCAGGGTCTGCGGGATGGTGCCCAATTCCGGAGAGCCGGGTGGCGGGCCGTTCTGGGTGAGGGGCAGGGACGGCCGCCTGTCCATCCAGATCGTTGAAACCAGCCAAATCGACCCCGAAGATGCCCATCAGCAATCCATCCAAAAAGGGTTGACGCATTTCAACCCGGTGGACCTGGTCTGCGCTCCCCTGGACGTTAATGGGCAGCCTTTTGATTTAAACCGGTTTATGGATCCGGAGGCGGTTTTCATCGCATATAAATCGGAGGACGGCAGGGACCTGAAAGCCCTTGAGCACCCCGGCTTGTGGAACGGGGCCATGGCCCTGTGGAACACCGTGTTTGTTGAAGTCCCCCTGATCACCTTTAATCCGGTCAAGCGGGTCAACGACCTCCTGCGCCCGCCGCATCAACCGGGATAGCCGCATTTACTCATCTTTGCATTAATATATGGACATCACCGGCAATTGTGAAAGGCCGATTGCATGCTGACGCCCCCGCACCCCGACACCGCCCCGCCGCCCGGCCACCTGAACCACCCGGATTACAGCCGCCCCCTATTTCAAGTGCCGCAGCCGATCCGCCGGCGGATTTATGATAAACTGGTCCGGATCTACGGAAACGCTGAGGGCCGGTCCGCCTGCCGGGAAATCGAACGCTTGATGCAGGTCTATCATGCCCACAAGCAGCCGGAAACCCTGGCTGCGGAAGCGAATTTCCAGGCAGAGGAGAGACTGAGCGAAAAAGATGTCATCCTGATCACTTACGGGGACATGATTCAGGGAGGCGAGGGCCCTCCGATGGCGGAACTGTGCCGTTTTGCCGAGACCTATCTGACCGGGGTTTTCAACACCATCCACGTGCTCCCCTTTTTTCCCTATTCCTCGGACAGGGGCTTTGCCGTAATCGACTTCAAGCAGGTGGATTCCCGAATCGGCGACTGGTCCCACATCACCCGCCTGAAATCGCGCTTCAAGCTCATGGTGGACCTGGTATTGAATCATGTCTCCGCCAGACACCCCTGGTTCCAGGAATTTCTCAATCAGCACCCGGATTTCGCGCCATTTTTTATCGCATTCCCGGATCAAACCGCCATCCCCGGGGATCAGGTCCGAAAAATCGTCCGGCCGCGGACCTCGCCGCTGCTCTCGCCGGTCGACACCCTGGCCGGCCCGAAAGCTGTCTGGACCACCTTCAGCAGGGACCAGGTGGACCTCAACTACGCCCACTGGCCGGTTCTCGCCCGAATCGTTGAAATTCTGCTCTTCTATGTCTGCCGCGGTGCCGACTTCATCCGCCTGGACGCTGTCACCTACCTGTGGAAAAAACTCGGCACGTCCTGTGTCCACTTGCCGGAAAACCACCTGGTGGTGCAATTGTTCCGTGATATCCTGGATGCCGTGGCCCCGCATGTGGCCATTATCACCGAAACCAACGTGCCGCATGCCGAAAACATCACCTATTTTGGAAACGGCCGCAATGAAGCCCAGATGGTTTACAATTTCGCCCTGCCACCTTTGCTGCTCTACACCTTTCTCCGCGGCAGCTGCAGCAAACTGGCGGCATGGGTCCGGGGGCTTTCCAGCATTTCCGAAACAGCCACCTTTTTTAATTTCCTTGACAGCCATGACGGCATCGGGCTGCCCGGTGCGCGGGGGCTGCTGGATGAGGCGGACATCGACATGATGGCGGCCGCCGTGCAAAAAAGAGGGGGGGCGGTTTCCTACAAAACCAACGGCGACGGCAGCACAAGCCCTTATGAATTAAACATTACCTGCTACAGTGCCCTGCTCGACCCGGAAGCCGAAGAACCCGAATCTCTGCAGATCCAGCGCTATCTCGCCAGCCGCTCGATTCCCCTGGCGCTGGCCGGCGTACCGGGCGTGTACCTGCATGGCCTGCTGGGCAGCCCTAATGATGTCCGGGCCATGGAAACTGAAGGCACGGCAAGAAGCATCAACCGGCAAACCTTGGATGCCGACGCGCTGAATGCCCGCTTACGTGACCCATCCAGGGCGAGCGGCCGGATATTCCATGCGTTTCGGGAAATGCTCAACAAACGGCGGCAGGAAAAGGCGTTTCACCCCAATGCCGCGCAGACCGTGCTGCAAACCGACGAGCGGGTATTTGCCCTCTTCAGGAAGCCAACAGCGGCAGCTGACGCCTTGCTTTGCCTTACCAATGTGAGTGCAGGCACGGTGCCGCTTCAAGTGGATTTGAATGAGGCTGTCTTTGGAGACCTGCCATTTGGCGTTCGATTCAGGGACATCCTCTCCGGACGGCGGTATGATGCCGAAAACCGCAGGTTGGATCTGCTGCTGCCGCCTTACGCGGTATGGTGGCTGAAACCGGATGGATCCGGAAAACTTTGACCCGGATTTGCCCGGAAGGGAACTTTTATAATTGACAAACACGATGATTTAACATTAAATAAATCAGTTTGCGTCTTTTTCGCAGTTTGTTTGCAGTCCGAACCCATTTTTTTTCCCTTTGGGTTCATTTGCTGCAAAAATACCCCCGGAGATTAACAGATGGCGATTCTTGTAATTGATGACAGGCGGGAAGCCCGGCTTCTCATCCAGGTTTTCCTGGAAAGCGGCGGTTTTCAGGATGTCCTTACCGCTCCCTCGGCTGAAATGGCTTTTGAAATCCTCGGTATATCACCGGAATCCGAAGGGGGCGGCACCCCCGTGGAACTTATTTTAATGGACATCGTGATGGACGGGATCAGCGGGGTGGAGGCCTGCCGGCAGATCAAATCCCACCCCGCCGTGGCCGACGTCCCGGTTGTTATAATGACCGCCTATACCAATCCCGCCTACATTGATGCGGCCTTTGAAGCCGGCGCCATTGAGTTTTTGGTCAAGCCCATAAAAAAAATGGAGCTGCTGGCCCGGGTTCGCTCCATCATGCATTTCAACGAGGAGTTGAACAAGCTGCGGGAAAGGGAAAAAAAGCTGACCGGAATCACGGATGAGCTGAAAAACGCCAATATCAAGCTGGAACGACTGTCCAAATCCGACGGCCTGACCGGCATCCCGAACCGGCGCTACTTTGATTACATGCTCAAAAAACTGGTGGCCTCGGCCATTCGGCTTTCGGTTCCCATTTCCCTTTTGATGCTGGATATTGACTGCTTTAAAGCCTACAATGACAACTACGGCCACATGGCCGGCGATGACGCGCTCCGCACCCTTGCCGGGGTCCTGCATACCACGATAAAACGCGAAAGCGACTTTATCGCCCGTTATGGAGGAGAAGAATTCGCCATCGTGCTTTTCGGGACCCAACTCGAAGCCGCAGCCGTCCTGGCAGAAACCATCCGAAAAAGAGTGGAAGCGCTGGACATCCGGCACCAGTTCTCAGACATCAGCGACCGGATAACGGTGAGCATCGGCATTGCCGCCTGTACGCCCGAGCCGCGCATCACCCCGGATATCCTGATCAACTGTGCGGACCGGGCCCTCTACGAAGCCAAAAACACCGGCAAAAACTGCATCATCAACTTCGACCCCACCCGCCCTGACTATTCCGCCCCCCCGTGCAGCCAGCTTAAACTGATCATGAAATAGCGGCTTTTGAAAAACGACGGCGCGGGACCGCCGCCTGGTGGCTAAAAGCCCATTACCAGCGTAATAACACCCAGCAGAACGCAATAAGGGGCAAAATAAAACAACCGGCCATGGCGCACAATCCGTACCAGGGAAGCCAAAGCCAGGTAACCCACCCCGGCTGAGGTCACGGTGCCCAGAAGTATGGGGAGGCTGAAGAGTTCGGCGGGGCCGCCGGGTCCGGCGGAGGCCAGGCTCAGAACCAATGCCCCGAGTATGGCCGGTATCGCCAGGAGAAAGGAAAACCGGGCGGCCATATCCCGATCCAGTCCCAGCAGCAGGCAGGCAGCGATGGTCGCCCCTGAGCGGGAAATCCCCGGTATAACGGCAAGGCCTTGCGCAATGCCCACCATCAAGGCCCCGTAAACCGTGAACGCCATGATGCTGCGCCCTTTGGTTTTTACCAGCCGCGTCCCCAGCAGCAAAGCAGCGGTACAAAAAAGCGCCGTGCCGACAACCAGGAGGGAAGCGAACAACTGATCCGCAATCCGGTGGAAACCCAAGCCCAGGATACCCGTTGGAATGGTGGCGACCGCAAGCAAAGCGATCATTCTCAGGTCCGGGTCCCCCGCCCCTGCGGCCATGGGCTTCGCCCCCGGGGAAAATGCCGCTGCGACAAACCGGAAAAGGGATTTGAAGAGCCGGGCAATGTCGGAAAAAAAATAGACCCCCACAGCCAGCAGGGTTCCCACGTGAACACTGATGTCAAATAACAAGGCCGGCTCTTTGAGCCCGAAAAGATGCTGAAAAATCACCAGATGACCGGAGCTGCTGACGGGAAAAAACTCCGTCAACCCCTGGACAACCCCCAGAACAATGGCCTGTACCGGATTCATTCGACTTACCTCTCCAAAACACTGCTCTAATTATTTTGGCCACTGCAAGGCCTGATGGCTTCGGAAAAAGTCAGCTTGAGATGGCACTATTTCCGAACGGGAAGCGCAATGGGGAACGGGGCGTTTACACCGTCATCAAATGGTCTGCCGCATCGTCGTTGTTTGCGGCAAGCTCCAGGACAATCACCGGCTCCGGTCCGGGATTCTCCAAACGGACGCGGGCCTCCGGATCCAGGCGGAACATGTCGGCGGGGGAAACCGGTTGTTTTTCTCCATTTATGAACAGAAGCCCGGCACCCGAGCAAACCACCCAGCAAAGGCTCCGGCGCCCGTGGCCGGAAAAGCCCAGATGCCTTCCGGCACCCAGGCGGAGTTTTCGTATGCCCATGCCCGAATCCGGCTCCGGTTCCGGCTCCAACTCCTGGATCTGGCCCCACGGCAGATGCACGACGGTATGCGCCGACGCCTCCCGGCGCCCTTCCGATTTTAACTGATCCACAATGTGCTTGACATCCTGGGCCTTTTCCATTGAAGCCACCAGCACCGCATCCGGGGATTCCACAACAAGCTGCCGGGAAAGCCCCACGCCGGCTACCAGGCGGCTGCGTGAAAAAATAAGGGAATCACTGACCCCTTTTGTCATCACATCCCCGGCGATCAGGTTCCCGGAGGCATCCTTCTCCCCCACGTCCCATATGGCAGCCCAGGAACCCAGGTCATCCCAGCCCGCGTCAAACGGAATCATGACGCCCCGCTCGGTTTTCTCCATGACCGCGTAATCGATTGAATCCGAGGGACAGGCGGCAAATTCGGCGTGATCGAGCAGCCGTGCGTCCCCCTGGGGCCGGGCTTTTTGAACCGCCGCGGCAGCGGCGTGTACAATTCCGGGAACAAGGCGGTTCATTTCGTCGAGTACGGTTTTGGCGCCAAACATGAACATCCCGCTGTTCCAACAGTAATTGCCGGAATCCAGGTAGGCGCGGGCGGTATCCAGGTCCGGTTTTTCCACAAATTCATCAATCACACAGGCAGCCGCCCGGCCTGAAGGACTGCCTTCGCCGGCCCCGTTCACTGCTGGGCCCTTCCGGATATAACCATATCCGGTCTCGGGCTTATCCGGAACAACCCCGAAGGTGATAAGGAATCCCCGGCCTGCCAGAGCAGCGCCGGCTTCCAGTATTTCATGAAATTTTTCCCGGTCGCTGATGAGATGATCCGCCGGCAGAATCAGGATCAGGGCCCCCGGATCCATGGCAATCGCCTCCAAAGCGGCAACAGCCACAGCCGGTGCCGTGTTTCGCCCCACGGGCTCAAGGAACACAGCGGAAGGTGCAATGCCGATTTCACTGAGCTGCGCGCTCACATCAAGACGGTGCTTTTCATTGCAGATAAGAATGGGCTGCGCCATGTCACCGGCGCCGGAGAGCCTCAATATTGTATTCTGAAGCATGGTATACGAATTGGTCAGTTTGAGCAGCTGCTTGGGAAATAGCTGACGTGACAGCGGCCACAAACGCGTGCCGGAACCACCGGCCAGAACCACCGGGACAATCAATGCCGAACTCCTTTGAATAGAATTGTTGATGTTTGCCCAATTCCATGGTTTTTTGCGAAACCATCAGGGCTGAAGCAGTTTAAATCCCGTGGCCCCGTCATAAACCCGCCTTGCGGGGGAATCCAGCAGCTCAAACAGCACCACTTCCATTACCTGCCAGACCCGAACCCCGGATCGCACGCAGCCGGTGACCGTTTCGCTTTGACGGCCGCAGGCCATGTGCATGTGAAGGACCGGGGCGCCTTGCACGTCCCTGAACAGCGTGCCGGTCCCGGCGATTTCATGCACGTTTTCCAGCATATGAAACATGGGCTGGATTGTTTCCGCCCGGCCGGATTCCGGGCCCACCACCAGGCGGCTGCCCTGATCCGCTCCGCCAACCGCGACCAGGGCGGCTGAATCGATCTTTTCATCTTTTGCCAGCTGTTCAATCGCTTCGTGGACGATATCCCCGTCCTCCAGGCGAACAACAAAAACCCGGCCCGGTCGTGCCTGGCTGTATTTCATGATCTTCCTCCCTGCTGTTTTTTTAATTCGGCCGCGGGCGCGCCCGTTTATTGCCCGGAACCGTGCTGATAGGAAACCGTACCCGGAGGCAGGTTTTCCAGGCGTGCCGCCTGGAAAGGCAGGCAGCGGCCCACCCGGAACGCCTGCGGCAGATGATGCCGAATTTCCCGAAAAACTTCATGGGGGCAGGTAAACAGCAACTCATAATCTTCACCGCCGCTAAACATCAACTGCTGAGCGGCCAAGCCATAATGATCGCAAAATGCCGCCAGCTGCGGATCAACCGAAAACCGATCCGTTTCAAAAGCAATGGTCAGATCAGAGGCCCGGGCGATGTGAGCGGCATCGCCGGCCAGGCCGTCACTGATATCCATGGCGCAGGCAACGCCCTGGTCGGCCAGCACACGGGCGGCGTCAAAACGGGCCCGGGGAAATTTAAACCGCTCAACAAGGGAGGGAAAACCCGTCTCGCCCCATTGCAGGCATAAAAGCCCGGCCCGCGCCAAACCGACAGGGCCGGTGACATACACGCCGTCTCCCGGCCTTGCATTGGCCCGAAGGGGAAAAATCCCCGCCCGGCCTTCGCCAATAGCGAAAAGATCCAGGGTCAACTCCCCGGAAACGGATATATTTCCCCCGCCCAGCACAGCGCCGTGCGGTTTCAATGCCCGCCGTATCCCCTGGTAAAGCTCTTGTATGGAATGCTCAGCCAGGTAGGCCGGCACGCCCAGGTTGACAAAAAAAGCCTGGGGCCTGGCATAAGAGGCGGCCAGGTCGCTGAAGGCGATGGCAACCGCCTTATACCCGATCTCCGCCATCGTCTGCCAGTTCAACCGGAAATGAATGTTTTGCCGCTGGGTGTCCGTTGTGACGACCGGATTGGTGATCGGGTGAAACAAGGCGGCATCATCGCCCGGCGGGACGCGAATCCGGCGCTCATCCGCCTTGAACTCCCTCAGCAGCGAATCAATAAGGCCGAACTCGTCCTCCCAGGCCGGCATCAGTGAGCGGGAGGGGGCCCCGCTTGCCCGGCCGAATTCGCGGGCGGCGCCTCGCGGGTCCGACGCCCGCGTGATACAGCTGATAACCGCGCCGCCCGAGGCCCCATGGCGCATGCAATCGTCAATGTTGCGAGCATTTACGCCGCCGATGGCCACCACCGGCAGGGGGGCCTTTTCCACGACCCTTTCAAGCCCCGAAAGGCCGATCACCGGCTTGGCGTCAGGCTTGGTATCCGTTGCAAAAACAGGCCCGGTACCGATATAATCGCAGGCAGCCAGGTCCGTGGCCGCCAGTTCTTCGGGCGTGGACACCGATGTCCCCACAATGGCCGCAGGCCCCAAAACCGCCCGGGCTGTCTGAACAGCGGCATCTGTCTGGCCGAGGTGAACCCCGTCGGCCGCAACAGCCTTTGCCAGAAGCACGTCATCATTTACCACAAAAGGGACCCCGTGACGGCGGCACAGATCCCGAATCGCTTCCACCGAGGGGATATCATCCAGGGCAAACTGTTTGCTTCGATATTGCACCAGGGTGGCCCCGGCTTCAACCGCCGCCTCCACCTGCGTCAGCAGCGAAAGGCCGGGGGCTTTGTCGTCGGTAATAAAATAAAACCGCAATAGCGCCGCAATTCCCGGTTTCACTCAAAAGCCTCCCGCATCCGCGCGAACAGCCTGTGCACCGCCCTCAAACCGGCCGGCCCATTGCAGAAATCGTCGGGCCTTGTCCTCCCCGTAGCCCCTCAGATTGTTCAGCACCGATTCAAAGGGAAGCGCGCGGCCGTTTGGCTGCCACTTCTTGGAAAAAAAATTATCCGCATAGCAGATGATCTCTTCCTCCAAGGTCACCGGCACCATATCCCGCACCGGCAGGGGAAGCCGGCAGGCCCGGATTTCTTCAGCGCTAAAGCCCACCCCCACGTGGCATTCACAGACCCGCCCGTGACGGGGAAGTCCCCGATTTTCAAGAAGATCCCGGCCGATGGTGCCGTGGCAGACATAGGGATGTGTCCCCTGGCACCCGATGCCTGGCGCATCAGTCCAATAAATGCCGATATCATGCAGCAGGGCGGCCTCTTCGATAAATTCCATATCCGGGCCAAGGTCCTTGAGCCCGGCGGCGATTTCCAGGGCGCGCCCGGCCACGGCCCGACTATGGGACAGCAGCAGATCGTGCAGCCGGGTGCCCGGAGGGTAGAACTCCCGGATGATATCGATCGGGCGAATACTCATGGCAGCTCCATCAGAGTTTCGCTTTGCCGGAGAGCAGCACGTTTTCAATGAAGGGGTCGATATCCCCATCCAGCACACTGTCCACATTGCCGATTTCCAGGTTGATCCGGTGGTCCTTGACCATCTGGTAAGGATGCAGGACATAGGAGCGGATCTGGTTGCCCCAGGCGATTTCATCCTTGCTGTCATGGAGTTCCTGCATACGCTGGTCCTGCTTTTCCTTCTCCAGCTGATACAGCCTGGAGCGCAGCACCTTCATGGCCAGCTCCCGGTTTCTGAGCTGGGACTTCTCCTGCTGGCTCTGCGCCACAATGCCCGTTGGCAGGTGGGTGATCCGGACCGCGCTGCTGGTCTTGTTGACGTGCTGTCCCCCCGCCCCCTGGGCCCGATAGGTATCAATGCGAAGATCGCCTTCATCGATATCCACCTCGATCTTCTCATCCAGCTCCGGATAGACAAAAACCGAGGCAAAAGAGGTGTGCCGTTTTCCATTGGCATTAAACGGCGAGATCCGCACCAGTCGATGAATCCCGACCTCCACTTTCAAATAGCCGAAAGCATAGCGCCCGGCCACCGAAAAAGTGGCGCCCTTGATTCCCGCCTCGTCGCCTTCCTGCATGTCGATCATTTCCATTTTATAGCCCTTGTGCTCCACCCATCGGGCATACATCCGGAACAGCATCTCGGCCCAGTCCTGGGCTTCTGTGCCGCCGGCGCCGGCATTGATCGACATGATGGCATTGTTCTCGTCATCCTCTCCGTTAAGGACCAGTTGCAGGGAAAAACGGCTGATCTCCCGCTCCAGCTGTTTCGCTTTTTGTTCGGCTTCCGCGGCGGAGGCCGCATCAGACTCCTCCGTCGCCAGATCAAAAAGCACTTCGCAGTCTTCAAGTTCGCTGTACAGTGCCTTCCAGCTCTCCAGATGCCCGGATATGCGCGAGCGCTCCTTTAAAACCGAACGGGCGGTATCCGGATCCTCCCAGAAACCGGCATCGGCAATCTGCTTTTCAATCTCCTGCAGCCGTTCCTCCTTGGCCGGCAGGTCAAAGATACTCCTTGAGCTGATCCAGCTGCTGATAGAGGTCCTGAATGGTTTGTCTGAGTTCCACTGTCATTGGCTTAGTCCTCCCTGCTTCCCCGAATCCGGGGGAATCGCTTTGTTTTCACTGAAAAAAGGAATAATAGCACAAATATGCCGCCGGTTGCAACAAGGCAGGCAAGCGCCGGCAAATCTTTGTAGCGGGTATACACCGTTTCATAATCCCGGATCAAAGCAATACGGCGGGATAGCACGGCGTCCGCAAAAAGCCCGCTGGTTTCCGTGATCCGGCCAACCGGGTC
>CAZNSO010000005.1:20648-87521 GCA_964575805.1 uncultured Desulfobacteraceae bacterium | reverse complement strand
AAGATTCGCTGTTTGACTTTCCAGAACCCCCCTGATATCGAGACAGTTTATGGAACCCGGAATTATTGTCGAATACATAGAACAGCAGCAGATTCTGTGCGCGGTGGCCCTCGAGGCCCAGGAGCACCGGGTTCGCCTGTTGAATGAAAAGGGCGAGGAGGTCAATCAGAAGATCAATCGCCTCTCCCACACCTCCAAGACGCGGATCAACGTCAGCCGGAGCCGGGACCGGCTGATCGAATTCTTGCGCGAGACCGCCCAGCGCCGCCGGTGTATCCGCGACAGCATTGATATCCGCGAATTATGGGAGGTTTTAAGCCCCATGAACGAATGGGTGGACCTGGAAACCATGACCGGGCTTTGTTTTCCCGGCAACTGCAACGGGGACCATGAAGCCGCTTTAATAAGGGCCTGTTTTCAGAACCGCATCTATTTCAAGTTCAACCACAATTCTTTTTTCCCTTATTCCCCCGAAGAGGTGGAGAACAACCTCGCCCGCGAAAAGGAGAAGGAGCGACGCCGGGAGCTGATTGAAAACGGCGGGCAATGGCTCAAACGACTCGTCTCGGGTGAGGCCCCCCCGCCGCCGGAGGCCTTTCACTATATTATTGACGCCCTGAAATCCTATTATCTGTTCGGCAAGGAAAGCCGGCATTATTCCTTTACCCGATCCCTGCTGGCAAGAGCCGGCGTGGACAGCCCGGAAACCATATTCGATGCTCTGGTCCGGCTTGGCGTCTGGACCCTGAATCAGAATTTGGAGCTGGATCGTTTTGAGATATCCATCGAATTTTCCGGGCCGGTCAGCGAAACGGCGGCCCACCTGCCGGCTGCGGATTATGGCGATATCGGTCGGGCCCCGCGCCGGGATCTCACCGGACTTGAGCTGATCTCCATTGACGGGCAGGGCACCCTGGATTACGATGATGCTTTGAGTATTGAAGCCGTTGATAGCGGATGGCGGGTGGGGGTGCATGTTTCGGATGTCGGGGAATATGTCCCCCGCGGGGGGGTTATTGACGAAGAGATAGTCAGCCGGGGAACCTCCGTATACATGCCGGATTTGAAAATTCCCATGCTGCCGCCCCGCCTGGCGGAGGATATCTGCAGCCTGCGGGCCGGGACCGTTCGGCCGGCAATCAGCGTTTTTTTTACCGTCACCGCCGGCGGGCGGATAACCGGGCAGGAGGTTGTCCCTTCCCATGTTTCCGTAAAGCGCCAGCTGAGCTACAATGATGCCGACAGCATGGTGGACTCGGATGCGGCCCTCCGGCAGCTTCATGAGTTTGCCGTGAATTTCAGGAATCAGCGCCTGTCAGACGGCGCCATGTTGATCTCCCTGCCCGAGGTCAGCCTCCGGGTGTTTGAAAACAGCGAGATCAGCATCCGGCGCCTGGACCGCAACAGCCCGTCGCGGCTTTTGGTCTCCGAGATGATGATCATGGCCAATTGGATCATGGCCGAATTTTTGCGCCGGCAGGATATCCCGGCGGTGTTTCGTTCCCAGCCGGAACCCCGGGGCCGCTTGTACCAGAATCCCGATGAGGCCACCCTGTTTCAGAACTGGATGCAGCGGCGGATGCTGAGCCGGGTCGTGCTGGCAACGGTGCCCGAGTACCATTCCGGCCTGGGGCTTAATGCTTACGTGACCGCCACCTCACCTATCCGGAAATACTTTGACCTGGTGACCCAGCGGCAGATCCGTTCCTGTTTTGACCTGGAGACCGGCTACAGCGCGGCCGAGATTGAGCAGATTATTCAGCAGGTGCAGCAGCCCCTGAGTCATGCCGGCATTACCCAGGCCCGGCGTTTTCGTTACTGGATGCTGAAATACCTGGAGGGCCGGATCGGTCAGAAGGAAGAGGCGATTGTACTGGATAAGAAATGGAATAAATATACCATATTATTAACCGCTTATCTTCTGGAGTGCCGCATGCCGGTATCCGGCGGGTGGGAGTTGAAGCCCGGCGATCTCATCCAGGTGACCCTTCAGCATGTCAGTGCCCGGCGGGACAAGATCGCGGTTATTCTGGGTTGAAAAAAGGGGCGGGCGAGAGAGCGGGCCGCCAAAAGGGCGGCTTGACGATGATGAACCATTTGATTTTTCAGTGAGCAAAAAGAAAGGCCATGGCAAAAACAAAAATAGTCTGCACGATCGGTCCCAGCAGCAAAAGCGCCCGTATCCTGGGTGAGATGATCCAGGCGGGGATGAGTGTGGCCCGGCTCAATTTTTCCCACGGCACACACGCGGAGCATGCCGCCGTGATGGATTGCATCCGTTCGGCATCCAGTGGCGACAAACGGCCCGTGGCCATTCTCCAGGATCTTTGCGGCCCCAAGATCCGAATCGGCGCAATTGATTCTCCAGGTATCCGGCTGGAGCCCGGCGACACCCTGACGCTTACCAATCAGCCGGCAAACGGCGCGGATAACCGGGTTTCGGTGAGCTATGCCGAACTTCCGCAGGATGTGGACACGGGCGATATTATCCTGCTGGCCGACGGGATGATGGAACTCGAGGTGGTCGGCACCACGGAGACCGATATCCGGTGCCGGGTGGTGATCGGCGGCGTGCTGACATCGCACAAGGGCATTAACCTGCCGTCCGGGACGATCAGCACGCCCGCGTTGACGCAAAAGGATAAACAGGACCTGGAATTCGGCCTGAGCCGGGGCGTGGACTACGTGGCCCTTTCCTTTGTGCGCCGGCCTGAAGATATTGCCGAGGTGAAAGAAATCATTGCCCGGGCCGGAAAAAAGACCCCGGTCATTGCCAAGATAGAAAAACACGAGGCGGTCAACCATATTGATGCCATCATCAAGGCGGCGGACGGCATCATGGTGGCCCGCGGCGATCTGGGTGTCGAGATCCCTCTGGAGACGGTGCCGGCGATTCAGAAGCAGCTTGTGCGAAAGGCCAATGCCGCCGGCAAACCCGTTATTATAGCCACCCAGATGCTGCGATCCATGGTTGAGGCCCCGCGCCCCACCCGGGCTGAGGCAACGGACGTGGCCAACGCCGTATTGGACGGCACCGACGCCCTCATGCTTTCAGAGGAAACCGCCAGCGGCATCTACCCCGTCCAGGCGGTGGCATATATGCGCCGCATTGCGGAGAATGCCGAATCGTCATATGCCTATGAGAAATCCTTTTCCATGATAACCGATATACACGTGTCGGAATCCGTGGCGCATGCCGCCTGTACGCTGGCGGATCACCTCAACGCGGCAGCCATCATAGCCTCCACCCAGTCGGGATTCACGGCGGCTCAGCTCTCCCGTTTCCGTCCCAAAAGCCAGATTATCGCCATGTCCCCGGATAAAGACACCGTGCGCCGGCTCTGCCTTTTCTGGGGCTGCCTGCCCTGCCATGTACCGCGCGCTGCGGACGTTGATGAGATGCTTGATACAGCGGTGAGAACGGCCCATAAAATCGGGCATGTCAAAAGGGGCGATCTGCTAGTCATCACCGCCGGCCATCCCCTTTGGCAGGCCGGGACGACAAACATGATCAAGGTCAGGGAGCTTTAGTGCCGGAAGCTGCGCTGGCCGGTGAAGACCATGGTGGCCCCGGCCTCGTTGCAGGCCTCGATGGCTTGGTAGTCATTTATGGAACCCCCCGGATGGGCCACGGCGCAGACCCCTTCGCGCAGGCCCACGTCCACCCCGTCACGGAAAGGGAAAAAAGCGTCGCTGATCATGGTGGCCCCGATCAAACCGCCCTTTTCCTCCTTTACCCGCTGATCAATGGAGATGATCTGCTCCGGGTCCGTCAGCTCGTTGTAGGCGGTGCCGAAGGTCTCAAAGCTGTATCGATCCGCCAGTTTCCGGTATGCCTTGTCCCTTGCGATCTCAGCCACTCCCACCCGGTCCTGCTCACCGGTGCCGATGCCCACGGAAACCCCGTTTTTGACATAGATGACTGAATTGGAGGTCACGCCGGATTCCAGAAGCCAGCCAAAGCGGATGTCCGCATACTCCGATTCGGTGGGCGGACGCTTGATCTGATACGTTCGGCCCTTGTACGCGCATGAGGCCAGATTGAAATCCGTTTTGGAACGTGCCTGCGGCACAAAGGACCATTGGGTGATAAGCCCCCCGTCAATAAGGCTTTTGAATTCCACCACCCGCTGGGCGGCGAATTCCTGGAGCCGCGCCATGTTTTCAATTTTGATCACCCGCAGGTTTTTCCGCCGGGCCAGAATCTCCAGTACGCCCGCTTCAAATTCCGGTGCGACGATGACTTCGGCGTATTGTTCGGCAATGGCCCGGGCGGTGTCTTTGTCAAGGGCCCGGTTCACTGCAATGCATCCGCCGAATGCCGCCACCCGGTCCGCCATGTAGGCCTTTTGATAGGCATCCGCCAGTGAATCGGAAATGGCGGCCCCGCAGGGGTTGTTGTGCTTGACAATTATCGTCGCCGGGCTTTCCGTTAAATACCGGAGAATGTTCAAGGCATTGTCCGCGTCCGTGAGGTTGGTTTTTCCCGGGTGTTTGCCGGATTGCAGGAGTTCCGTGTCTGATACCAGGTAGCGGCCCGGCGCGATGGTCCGGGTCTCGCCAAGGACCAGGTTGCCGTTGACCAGGCGGTAAAGGGCGGCCTCCTGGCCGGGGTTTTCCCCGTAGCGCAGCCCTTTGCGGATGCCTTCAACCACCCAGTCGACTTTTTCATAGAAAAGGGTTTGCCGGCTGTCGGCATCAATGAAGCTGATTTCCATCCGCGGGGGGAAATGATCATCCATGATGGTTTTATACATTTGCCTGATATCGTCTGCCATGGTCGTTCTCCTGGGATATTGGGTATGGATATGATCTGGTCTGAGCGCTGTCAGCGGACATCCGGATAAGCCTCCCGGATTTCATCGATGGAGCGGCTGTGCAGGTACTCGGTGATGGCACGGTCGTAGTCGGCCGTATGGGCAAAGGCTTTCTTGGCCAGCCGGGCCCGGGTCTCAAGCGTGGTCCGACCCCCGGTGGAACGGAGTTCATCAAGAATCCGCGCATAATCGGCCGGGTCCACCACCGGGGCCACCCGGATAAAATTCTTGGCAGCCGCCCGGATCATGCAGGGGCCGCCAATGTCTATGTTGCCGCGCGCCCTTTCCACCGTGACATCCTGTTGCGCGGCTGTCTGCTGAAAAGGGTAGAGGTTGACGATGACCATGTCGATGGGAGCGGCGCCGGTCCTTTCCAGGTCCGCCTGATGGGCTTCATTATAAGTCTCGGTAAGCAGCCCCAGGTAAATTTTAAAATCCAGGGTTTTTACCAGCCCCCCCTGGGTCTCCGGCTGGCCGGTGTATTCGGATACGGGGGTCAGCCCGGCAGAGGCCGGTTCCGGCAGCAGGGATGCGATTTTTTTATACGTGCCGCCCGTGGACAGGATCCTGAGCCCGGGCAGGATACGGATCAGTTCCGGCACCAGGGTTTCAAGCCCGGTTTTATCCGAGACACTGATCAGAACATTTTTGAGCTGAACCTGATTGTCGATGCTTTTGACCGTGTTGATGCTCATACGTTAGCCTCACCGTCAGACGGTGACCTCCTGTTTGCTTGGGTTTGGTGTGTCATTTGGATTCCCGGCCCAATGGCGGCAGCGGGTCCAGAATGCCGGAGAGGTTCTCCTTAACGAATTTCGGCAGCATAAAGGCGGATATATGGATGTCCGGGGTATAGTAGAGCGTGTGCAGCTCTGCGGCGTCCACCCGATCGGCCCCGAAATCAGTTGCCGGGCAGAGGCCTTTGCTGCCGAAGCCGAAACTCCAGAGCCCGCCCGGGTAGGTTAAGTTGGTGAAGGTGTAGAGATGGAGCCGGTTGAAAAAGGGTCTTTGGTTGCCCAGCATGGACGACTGGATCTTGAAATCGTAAAAAGGAGACTCCGCCTGTGAGATCATGATGCCGTTCTCAGATAGAAGCCCGGCCACGTTCTGGTAGAACTGCCTGTCAAACAGGGGGGCGGCCGGGCCGATGGGGTCGGTGGAATCGATCAGCACCACGTCAAAGCTCTCTTCCGTCGAAGCCGCGAATTTCACCCCGTCGTCAATGATCAGCTCCACCCGCGGGTCATCCAGCGCATAGCTCAAGGAGGGCATGTGTTCCCGGCAGGCGTTGACGACCATCTCGTCGATTTCAACCATAACGACCCGTGTTACCGTGTCGTGCTTGACCAGCTCCCGGACCGTCCCCCCGTCGCCGCCCCCGATTACCAGAATCCGGGAGGGCTCGGGGTGGACAAACATCGCCGGGTGGACGATCATTTCGTGATAGACGTATTCATCCCGTTCCGAGACCATGATAATGCCGTCGTTTAAAAGCATGGCGCCGTGGCCGGCGGTTTGAACGATATCCACCTGCTGGAACCGGCTTTTGCCGGAAAAAAGGGTTTTCTCCACTTTAAAGGACAGGGCCACGGCATCCTGGTGCGTTTCATGGACCCAAAGATTCACTTCATTCATTTGGTGCTCCCTCTAATTGCACACAAAATTGGAAAACCGGATCTGATAGCCGCAGTCCAGTTCGTAAAGACTCTTTTCGGTCGGCTGAAAGCCTTCAATATCATCGGAGATCGGGGTGCTTACCGATATGCGCCGGTCATTGACCGAACTGGTCAACACGAAAGAGAATTTTTTGGGCCGGAAGATAGCGAGTATCCGGTTGACCAGTTCCCGGCAGTTTTCTTTCACCAGGTTGGTTTCAAAGCTGGTATAGGACCCGCTGGCCTGCGGCGTGACATGAATGGTGAAATAAAACGGCCCGGATACGGCGTTTAATGAGTAGCCGAAGGGTTCAAACAGGAAGGCGTCGATGGTCATGCCCGGATACAGGGCGTCCAGGCCCGTGAGCCGGACGATGTCTTCTGCTGTTTGACCGCATTCCGGTGTGAACATCAGCATGGCATCCGGATGAAGATCATGCATCAAAAGCTCCAGCGTGGCATCTTCGTCCACACTGATGGACGCGTGGGAAGAGTAGAAGATGTGGACGTGGTCATGGTTGGCCGGCCCCAGGCGGTAGCTTTTCCCGGGAAAAAAAGTGGCGATGCGGGTTGCCTCGGTTTCAAAGTCGGATAACTGGGACTGGGGGAACATCAGGTTTTTTCTTTCATAAAAAAGCAGCGCCACATCCGATTTGTCGACCACCGTCAGGATCTCCGGGACCACGTGGATCAGGCTCGTCTGGCCGCAGGTGATCATCAGGATGCGCTCGTCCCAGACAAAAAGGCTGGATTCGGACAACAACCAGGCATCCATTTCCGCGGACGATACGGAGCTGATCATCTCGGCGCCCGAGGCCTTGACGATCCGATCCCATCGCCCGTCCGCATTGTCCCTCAAGCCGGGGATCGGAGCGGACAGGAGTATCTCCAGCTTTTTTTCCGGTCCTTCAAACTGCGCCACCAATGGCTCCTTTCCTTTTTTCCGGATAAACGGCCGTTTCGTTCAAGCGAGGCTTAAAATTAAACCATATAACATGGCCGGCGGTGATGTAAAACCCAAAATTTGGCTGGCAGGCGCCCTGAAGCCGGGAAACATTCAGGTTGTCATTTATTTCCAGATTCGTTACAGATATCGGAGTCTGAGCCGAGCGTCCCCTTCCTGAACCGAAATCGGCGGATGATTGGAAAGATAACCCAAAGATGGCAAAGAGGCGTGAGGGAAAAATGACCGAGTCGCGGATTGTGTGGCGCAATGCCCCCGGACAATGGAGGCTCCCGGTTCTGCCCGAGGCAGGGAGGTTTGCATGCACGTGACATTTTATGGGGCCGTCAGAGAGGTTACCGGCTCCCTCCACCTGCTCACCGCCGGTGATGACCGGATTTTGTTGGACTGCGGCATGTTTCAGGGCCGCCGCAAAGAGACGGAACGGAAAAACCGGATGCTGCCGTTTGACCCGGGGCTGATCACGAATATGGTCCTCTCCCATGCCCACATTGATCATTCCGGCCGGATTCCGCTTTTAACCAAAGACGGCTTCCGCGGCCGCATTGTGTGCACCCGGGCCACGGCCGACGCCTGCGGCTACCTGCTTCCGGACAGCGCCCATATCCAGGAATCGGATGCCCGTTATCTCAATTACAAAACGGTCCGCCAGGTTTTGATGGATATGAGCGCCGGAAAAAGCCACGAGAAAAAAAAGGCGGCGGTGAGCAAGCGCCTGAAGGGGGAGCACGGGTTGAACCTGGAGCTCATTCAAGAGTTGATGGAAAAGTACCACCTGGAAGCCGTGGCCCCGATTTATACGGAATCAGACGCCCGCCAGGCCCTGTCCTTTTTTGACGGCCATCCCTACCAGAGCCCGGTTGAGCTGGGGCAGACGACGCAGGGGCGGCTATATGACGCCGGCCATATCCTGGGCTCCGCCATTACCGTGATCCGGGCATCGGAGAACGGGAACCGGAAAACCATTGGCTACACGGGGGACCTGGGACGCTTTGGCAAACCGATTCTGAACGATCCGACATTGAATTTTCTGCCCGAGGACCGGGATGTGGATCTTTTGATCATGGAGAGCACCTACGGGGACCGGGAGCATGAACCGGTTGCGGACCTGGCCCCGCATTTAAAGCAGGTGCTCAATGAAACCATCGGCCGGGGCGGCACTGTTTTGATCCCGTCCTTTGCCTTTGGCCGCACCCAGGAGCTTCTGTATGCGATTCATGATCTGTATAACAATAAGGAGGTGCCTGAAGTCCCGGTGTTCGTGGACAGTCCCCTGGCCACCGAACTGACCCGGGTTTTCGGCGAACACCCGGAAATGTATGACCGGCAGACGCATCGGGACTTTCTGGAGGAAGGCAAGAACCCCTTCATGTTCGGGAAAGTGCACTTTATTACCGACGTGGCGGACTCCATGGCCCTGATGCGCCGGGATACACCGCATATCGTCATATCCGCCTCGGGAATGTGCGAGGCCGGCCGCATCCTCCATCACCTGCGTTACAAGGTTCATGATCAGAAAAATACTATTCTTATCGTGGGTTACATGGCCGCCAATACCCTTGGACGCCGGATCCTTGAGCAAGGGGAGGCATACGAGGCCGCAGGGAGGCAGGGAGAGGCCCCCGTGCTGCGATTTCTGAACAAGGAGTATCCTTTAAGGGCCCGCGTGGTCAAACTGGGTGGTTTAAGCGCCCATGCGGATAAAAATGAAATGCTGCGGTTTTTGAAGGAATCGAATTTACGGGTGAAAAAAATTGCCCTGGTTCACGGGGAGGAAGCGCAAACCCTTTCTTTTGCCCGACAGCTGAAGGAATGCGGCCATGCGGTTCATGTCCCCAAAGCCGGGGAGACCCTGACAATCCGATAGCAATCGATGCTTTTTTTAAATTTTTAACAGGCAGGCGGATCAAGATGGCAAATGATGAAAAAACAATAGCGGCGTGGGCGAGCCAGGCTGCGGCGCCCCGGCCCGTGAAGCTAATGTTGACCGGGGACAGCCGGAGTGAGCGGTTTGCGGCATTCGCCAGGCAAATGGCGGAACTGGCCCCGCAGGTGGGGCTGAAGATCGAGCGGGCGGACGATGAGACGCCTCCGGAGCTTCGAATCCATCCGAATATCAGCTATCAGGCGATCCCCCGGGGGCATGAGCTCGGGCCTTTTTTGAAAATCCTGTCCGGCGGGACGGATTCAGACGCCAAAAGGCCGCTCTCAGATACGCATGTCCTGGAAAAGCTTGCCATGCCCGCGATGATAAAGGTTTATATCAGCGCGGAATGCCCGTTCTGTCCGCAAACAGTGGAATCCCTGGCCTCGCTTGCCGAGCGGCAGGAGATGGTCCACCTGCTCATCATCGACGCTGCCATGTTTCCCGAAAAAGCGGCTGCGGATAATGTCAGCTCCGTTCCCACGGTTTTTCTCGATGAGCAGTTCCGCTGGACCGGCTCCATACAGCTGCCTGAAATTATAGATATACTGGTAAACCGTGATCCGGCTCAGCTAAGCAGTGAAACCCTGAAACAGATCCTCTATGACGGAAAAGCCGCGGAACTGGCGGGCATGATGGCCGAGGCGGGAAAGGTCTTCCCCGCCCTTTATGAACTGCTGACCCATCCCCTGTGGCCGGTTCGGCTGGGCGCCATGGTGACGGTGGAATACCTGGCAGAGCAGCGCCATGATTTGATCGGCGAAGTCGTCAGGGCTCTCTGGGAGCAGTTTGACGATGTGGAGGACCCGGTGCGAGGCGATATCCTGTATCTTTTTGGTGAAACCGCCCATCCCGATGCCAGGGAAAAAATCGATACGGTGCTGCAGGGTTCCTATTCGGGGCCGGTCAAGGAGGCGGCAGCAGACGCAGCGGCCTCTTTTTAATCCTGGCTTTGCGGTTTTCAGGTTTGCGACGGATACAAGTCCGCTCTGAGAAGGAAAGGTGGTGTGTATGCTCGAATTGATCGACCTGGATATTCCCGCTCTCGGCTACTCCCGGTTTATCGGGGCATGGCTCTACAAGGGGGGGGAGGGCAGTTTCCTGGTGGATCCGGGGCCGGCCTGCACCATTGACGGCTTATGCCGCCGCTTGGCGGATAAGGGGGTGAGCCATCTGGACCGGGTCCTTTTGACCCATATTCACATGGACCATGCCGGGGGTATCGGCCATCTGGCCGAACGCTTTCCCGGAACGCGGATTCTCTGCCATGAAAAGGCGGTCTCCCATCTTGTGGATCCATCCCGCCTGTGGGAGGGCTCTGTTAAGACGCTGGGTCGGGTGGCCGAAGCCTATGGTCCCATAAAGCCGGTGGATAGAGAGCGCATAGAAACAGGGGAGCGGATCGATTTCGGCGATGGCATCCGCGCCATTGATACGCCGGGACATGCCCCGCACCACCTGTGTTTTGCTTTTAAGGACATGCTGTTTGCCGGTGAGCTGTTTGGCGTCTACCAGGCGTTGGATGACGATTTTTACCTTCGGCCGGCCACCCCGCCCCGCTTTGTCGCGGAGGCTTTTTTTGCTTCCATGGACCGGGTGGCCCCGGAAGTGGACCGCCGCCTTTGTTTTGCCCATTACGGGATGTATCCGGATGGCCGGGAAATATTGGGTATTGCCAGGGAGCAGCTTAAACTGTGGATGGATGTCATCGCCGGGCACGCAAAAAACCCTGATATCGGGGAAATCACCCGGGACCTGATGGCCCGCGACGCCCGTTTTGCCCGGATAAAAAAACTTCCGCCGGAGATTGATGAGCGCGAACGGTTTTTTATCCGAAACACCATCAACGGCATTCTTTCCTATCTTCAGGCTGCCTGATGCGGCGGGGTCCCGGGGTGGGGGTGTTATTTCCCATGGGGCTGCCTCTGAATAATCGCCTTTGCCGGGATCAGCCCGGTGGCTGCGGCGGATACGATATTGCCGGCCACGCCCGGGCCGTCTCCGGCCACGAACAGGCCCGGGATAACGGTTTCCAGCTCGGAACTGGTGTCGACCTGGGTGGCAAAGAATTTAATTTCCGGGGCATAAAGCAGGGTTTCGTCGTTTGAAACGCCGGGGACCACATGGTTGAGCTTCTCCAGCCCTTCCATGACATTGGTGAGAATGCGCTCCGGCAGGGCCATGGCAATATCGCCGCACACCACCGCTTTCAGGGTCGGTTCGATGTAGCTTTTGCGGATCCGCGGCCATGTGCTTCGGCGGCCGCGCTTCAAATCGCCCAACCGCTGCAAAAGGGGTTTTCCTCCCCCGATCAGACTGGCCAGCCGGCCGATGGATTCGCCGTAGGACTGGTTGTCTGTTACCGGGTCGGTGAGCACCACCTTGGAAAGAAAGGCAAAATTGCTGTTCCCGGATTTGCCGACCGATTGGGCATGGCCGTTGACGCATACGAAATCCTGGTAGAATTCCTGGCTGACGTAGCCGCCCTGGTTGGTGCAGAAGGTGCGGGTTTCGTCGTCATATTTTCCGGTTTGAATAAAAAAGGTCGGATCATAAATGATGTCGCAAAGGTCCCGGGTGATATCGGCATGCACCTCCACCCGGACGCCGACCTCGATGCCGCGCTGTTTCATTTCGATGCCGAAGCGGCGGCAGAGATTGGCCGTCCATTCCGCCCCCGCACGGCCGGGGGCCAGGATGACATTGGCGGCGGTGTAGCAGCCTTTGTCCGTGTACAGGGTTTTTTCCCCGTTTGCCGTGATTTGGATTTCCGTTACCGCCTCAGAGGTGTGGATGGCCACCTGTTTTTCCAGGTCCCGCATCATCTGCGACATGTATCCGGGAAGGCAGTCGCTTCCCAGATGTTTCTGCCGGATAAGCAGCAGATTCACCCCGGCTTTCTTGGCATCGCGACGGATGGCCCTGGCTTTTCCCATGTCCGTGGGGAAAACCGGCCCGTCCATGCCATAGGCGTTAAAAATCGCTTCGGTTTCATGGATCAGCGCTTCCGCCGCATCCAGGGGCATGAACTGGGTGAGATCCGTTTTTCCGAGTTTGGGAATGAAGTTGAGCTTGCCGTCGGAGAACAGCCCGGCGCCGCCGATGCCCGAGAGGATCTGGCAGGGCTGGCATTGCAGGCATTTTCCCCCTTCGCTTATCGGGCAGCTCCGTTTGTCGGGCGGTTTCCCTTTTTCAAGCAGCAGCACCCGCAGCTCTGTGCGGGAGCTCAGGTAATGGGCGGCAAAGAGGCCGGCCGGGCCCCCGCCGACAATGACGACATCAAAACGGCTGTTTTTTTGCGCAACGGACATGAGCGGTGTTTCCGGGTAAGGGTTTGAGTTTACCTCCGGTGTACCACCATGTGCTCAGGGCTGCAAGAAAAGATGCAGGTGGCGGTTTTGTTGAAATATTTCATTTTGGTGGTTAATATAGATTTAATTGAGCGCCGGGGCGCTCCCCCGAGACCCCAGGTGACGAGACAGGGGAGCTTCGAGCCGGTCGGCGCGGCCGGGAACCTGAAAACGCGAATGGGATAATGCAAGCAGCCGCCTCAAATCGGATCGATCGGATCGCCCGGGCCTCGGGCCTGTTGCCCCTGCTGGTGTTTTTGGGGGCCTGCGCCCTGCTGCCGGAAATCATTGCCGGCAACGCTTATCGCCTGGCCCTGCCATGGGTCCCCAGCCTGGGGGTGGATCTGTCTTTCCGGGTGGATGGCCTGGCCGTGCTTTTTGTGCTGATCATCAGCGCCATCGGGTTCTTCGTCACCGTCTATGCGGTGGACTACCTGCACGGGCACCCCCATACCGGCCGTTTTTTTGTTTTCCTGCATGCCTTTATGCTGTCCATGCTCGGTCTTGTCACCGCCGGCAACGTGATGGCCCTGTTTGTGTTCTGGGAGCTGACCACCATTTTTTCCTACCTTTTGATCGGTTTTGAGCATGAACAGGCAGCTTCCCGCAAAAGCGCGCGCCAGGCGCTTCTGGTCACCGGTGCCGGCGGACTGGCCCTTTTGGTGGGATTTCTGATGCTGGAGATGATGAGCGGCACTTATGAAATCTCCCGCATGGTGGGGCTTGCCCCCCAATTAAAGGCTCACCCCTGGTATGGGGGTGTTTTGATCCTGCTCTTTGCCGGGGCATTCACCAAGTCGGCCCAATTTCCCTTCCATTTCTGGCTGCCCCATGCGATGGCCGCACCTACGCCGATCAGCGCCTTTCTGCATTCCGCCACGATGGTCAAGGGCGGCATTTATCTTCTGGCCCGCTTCCATCCGATCCTGGGCGGCACGCTCCCCTGGAGCGCCACCCTTATCATTTTTGGGGCTGTCACTGCTGTCATGGGGGCCGTGCTGGCCATGGGGCAGTCCGACCTGAAAAAAATCCTGGCCTATACCACCGTTAGTGCCCTTGGTATCATGACCCTGTTTCTGGGGGGCGCGAAAACAGCCTCGCTCACCGCTGCCATGACCTTTCTGCTGGTCCACTCCCTCTATAAATCCGCATTGTTTCTTGTGGCCGGAATCATTGATCATCAGAGCGGCACCCGGGATCTGGCAAAGCTGGGCGGACTTTTGCGCTACATGCCCTTTACCGCCTTTGCCGCGGCTGCCGCCTGTCTTTCAATGGCCGGCTTTCCCCTGTTTTTCGGGTTTATCGGCAAGGAGATCATGTACAAGGGCGCTTTGGCGGAAACTTTGTGCCCCGGACTGTCCGCCGGCGCCGCTCTTTTCGCCAACGCCCTGATGACAGCCATTGGCGGCGTTCTTGTCATACGTCCGTTTTTGGGGCGGCCGCCCCGGTATGCGGCGCCGGTGCGCGAGGCCCCCGCCTGCATGTGGTGCGGCCCCGTGATTCTGGGGGGCATCGGCATCTTTTTCGGCATCGTCCCGGACTGGGTGGGCCGAAATCTTGTGGCGCCGGCCGTGCGCGCCTTTCATTTTTCGCCGAAAGAGATCCGGCTTGAATTGTTTCATGGCCTCAACGCACCGCTTCTGCTGAGTGTTGTTACCTTGACGCTGGGGGTTTGTTTTTACCTGGGCCACCGCCGGATATACCGTTGGGTGGCTGCTTCGGTCGAGCGGCTCCCGATCACGGCCGCAGCGGTTTATGAGGCCTGCCTGAAAGGCGTCGCCGGCCTGGGCCGCATACAGACCCGCCTGATTCAGAGCGGCTCCCTTCACCGTTACTTTTTTATTGTGGCGGCCGCTTTTGTAATTGCCGCCGGTTACAGCTACCTGAGCCGGGCGGCGGTGTTCCCGTCGGTGGCGCTGCCGCTTTTGAACGCATGGGAGTGGCTGCTGCTCCTTATCATCACCGCCGCCGTGTTCACGGTGCTTCTAACGCGGGTGCTTCTGCTCGCCATCGCCGCCCTGGGCGTTGTCGGCGCCGGTATCGCCATTATTTTTTTAAGCTTCGGCGCCCCTGACCTGGCCCTTACCCAGTTGCTCGTGGAAACCCTCACGGTTGTGATTGTCTCGATCATTCTGCTGCGCCTGCCCGGGCTGGCGCGGCCCGTACGCAAACTCCGCTTCAGACGCCTGGCCGATGCCGGTCTGGCGCTGGGGGCCGGCGCCCTGGTGACCACCCTGCTGCTGGCGGTCACGGAAGCGCCGATGGATCGCTCGATAACCGCTTTTTTCGAGCAAAACAGTTATCTCGCCGCCCATGGCAGAAACATCGTCAATGTCATACTGGTGGATTTTCGCAGCATGGACACCCTGGGTGAGATCACGGTGGTCGCGGCCGCCGGTCTGGCGGCCTATTCTCTGATCCGAAAAAGGGGGGCATAACTGATGCAATCATTGATTCTGCGCACAGCCACCCGGATCCTGGTCAGCCTGATACTGGTGTTTTCCGTGTATCTGCTCCTGCGGGGGCATAATTCCCCTGGCGGAGGCTTCTCGGGAGCGCTGGTCGCCGGCACCGGATTTGCCCTCTACACCATCGCGGAAGGGGCGGCCTCGGTGCGGCGGGCCATTCGCGTGGATCCCCGGGGTCTGATCGTCTTCGGGATGGGGGCCGCCCTGCTCTCGGGCCTGGCCGCCGTTTTTGCCGGAAAGCCTTTTTTGACCGGCCTGTGGTGGACGGTGGCCGAACTGCCGGAATACAAGATTGTTCTCGGGACCCCGTTTTTTTTCGATGTGGGGGTGTATGCCATTGTTCTGGGAACGGTGCTGACGGTGATTTTATCGCTGGAAGAGAGTTGAGATGGAAACGGTGTTAGCTTTTTTGTGCGGCATCATGGTTGCCGCCAGCCTTTACCTGATGCTCGCGGGCAATATCATTCGATTTATATTCGGGCTCGTCCTTGCCACCAATGCCGTCAATTTGTTGATTTTTGCGGCGGGCAGACTGTCAAGCCCCAATCCGCCGCTTATTGGCGGGTCCCTGGCTGTTCCGGCCGGGGAAGTGGCCAACGCGCTTCCCCAGGCGCTTATTCTGACCGCGATTGTCATCGGTTTTGCGCTTCTGACTTTTGTTTTTATTCTTTTTTACAGGACATACCAGGCTCTGGGGACGGTAGATACGGAAAAAATGCGTTTTGCCGAACCGTTTGAACAATCCGCGGATTCCGGCTTGACTGAAGCGAAGGGCGGGGACCTATGAACTGGCTTCTGGTGCTTCCGGTGGTTCTGCCCTTTGCCGTTGCCGCCCTTTGCCTGTTGTGCCGCAATGATTCCGGACGCCAGCAGATGCTCAGCATGCTCGGGGCGATGCTTCATTTCGGCGTCTGCGTGGGCCTGCTTATCCATGTATCCGGAAACGGCATGCTGACCGTTCAGATCGGGGACTGGCCGGCGCCATACGGTATAACGTTTGCCGCCGATCATCTCAGTGCCATTCTGATCGCCGTTACCGGCACCCTCAGCCTGGCGGTGATGCTCTATTCAAAGGCGGAGATTGAATCCGGCTTAATGGCCGCCGGTTACCATCCCCTGATGCATGTTCTGATCGGCGGGGTCTGCGGGGCTTTTTTGACCGGTGACCTTTTTAATCTCTATGTCTGGTTCGAAGTGATGCTGATGGCCTCCTTCGGACTCCTGGTCCTGGGCCAGGAAAAGGAGCAGTTCGACGGCGGGGTGAAATATGTGATGATCAACCTGTTTGCCACCCTTTTGTTTATCAGCGGGCTGGGGCTGCTCTACGGCATGACCGGCACCCTGAATATGGCGGATCTGCATCTGAAAATCGCGGCCGTGCCGGACAAGGCGCTGCTCACGGCGGTGGCCGCCATTTTCATGGCCGCCTTCGGCATCAAGGCAGGCATCTTCCCGCTGTTTTTCTGGCTGCCGGTATCGTATCACACGCCCCCGGTGGCTGTCTCCGCCATACTTGCCGGGCTGTTGACCAAGGTGGGCGTCTATGCCTTGATCCGCATGTTCACCCTGGTCTTTGCCTTTGATACGGCCTACACGCATGGCCTGCTGCTGGTAGCCGCCCTTTTCACCATGGTGACCGGCGTCCTGGGGGCCGCGGCTTTCAATGAGTTCCGCCGGATCCTGTCCTTTCATATCATCAGCCAGGTCGGGTACATGGTACTGGGGCTGGCGCTGTTTACGCCCCTGGCGCTTACCGGTGCGGTCTTCTACCTGCTGCACCACATGATTGTAAAAGCCAATCTTTTTCTGATTTCCGGGGTTTCCCGGCGCGCCGGGGGCTCATTTGAGCTCTCCGAGCTCGGCGGCTTCTACAAAAGCAGGGGCTTTGTTGCGCTCCTGTTTTTCATTCCGGCCTTCTCGCTGGCCGGCTTTCCGCCCTTGTCCGGTTTCTGGGCCAAGATGGTGCTGATTCGCGCCAGCCTTGAAATCAATGCCTTTGCGGTTGCGGCAACAGCTGCTGTCGTCGGTCTGCTGACGGTGTATTCCATGACCAAGATCTGGGCGGAAGTTTTCTGGAAACCGGCGGGCGCAGCCGCTCCTCGCGATGCTTCAGGGGAAGAAAGGCCGGGGGGCTTCTGGATGCTTCTGCCGGTGGCTGCCCTGGCGCTGATAACCTTGATTATCGGACTGGTGCCGGGACCGTTCATGGAAATGGCCGGACAGGCAGCCCATGAGCTGGTTAACCCGGATATTTATGTAAGAGCGGTGTTGGGGGGCGTATGAGCCATCTGTTCCTGTTGAACCTGTTTTTGGCCGCCGGTTTTTGCGCGATTCTGGGGCAGATCAACCTGGGCGGTTTTATTGCCGGCTTTGCCATCGGCTATCTGGCGCTTTGGGTCACCCGGCCCCTTTATGAATCGGGCGCCTATTTCATGCGGGTGGCCCGAATTTTTCGTCTGGCCGGGTATTTCATCTGGCAGCTCCTTGTTTCCAACTTCCGGGTTTTGTGGGATGTTATCACCCCGAAACAGATCAGCAGCCCGGGAGTGATCGCGGTTCCCCTGGATGCTGAAACCGATTTTGAGATCATGCTGGTGGCGAACCTGGTCTCCCTGACGCCCGGCACCCTGAGCCTGGATGTTTCCGCGGACCGGCAGTATTTGTATGTCCACCTGATGTTTCTCGAGGACGTGGCGGCAGCCCGGCGGGAAATCAAGCAGGGCATTGAAAAAAGAGTTCTGGAGGCGGTCCGCTGATGGGCGCGGAAGGTATTTTATTAAAAGGGGCGACCGAGATCACGCTGGTTCTCCTGACCCTGGCCATTCTGCTGGCCTTCATCCGGCTTGTTATCGGGCCGGACCCGGCGGACCGCATCGTCGCCCTGGACTTGATATCGGTTCTGATTGTTGCTTATCTCGGGGCGTTTGCCATCTACACCGGGGAAAGCGCATTTTTGGATGTGGCCATTGCCTATGCGCTGATTGCTTTTCTGGGAACGGTCGCTCTGGCCAGATTCCGGGAGCGGCTGGCGCAACGATCCGGCACGCTTGATACGGATGAGGATGAGGAGTGAGGGATGCTTGAAACGATAACTGCCGTATTAATACTGGCCGGCGGCATTTTTGCATTTGTGGCGTCAGTAGGGATGCTGCGGCTGCCGGACACCATTATCCGCATGCACGCCGCCACCAAGGCGGGCGCTTTGGGGGCCGGGCTGATTTTTCTCGCCCTGGCCGTTTATTACCTGGAACTGAGCATAACGCTGCGGGCGCTGGCAGCGGTTTTTTTCCTGCTTTTCACCGCCCCGGTCGCCGCCCATCTGATCGGGCGGGCCGCCTACTGCAGCCGCGTCAACTTGTGGCATAAAACATGGATTGATGAACTCGCCAATGTGTGTGAATGGAGGGAGCCCGCTGATGTGGAGGCCCCGGAGGAGCCCGCCCGGCGCCGGGGGGAGCCCCCGCAGTGAACCCCCAGCGGGAGGCGCATCACGATGTGCGCTTTCCCACGTGTTCGCAGATCATCTCCACCGCCTGCGTAACCGAGTTTTTCCCCATGTCGATGACCAGGTCATAGAGACGCGCGTCATTCCAGTCTTCATTGAAATAGTGGCTGATGTAGGCCTTTAGGTCATTCTCTTCCTGCCTGATCTTTTTTTCAGCTTCCTTCCGGCTGTAATCGTGCGCTTCCACCAGGTCCCGGATTTTTAATTCCGGATCCTTTTTCAGGCGCACGTGCAGGGTGTCGGGCTTGCCTTTCAGGATGCACTGGGAACCCCACCCCAGTATGATGGCATTACCCGCTTCGTAAATGCGTTCCACGAGTTCCCGTGTTTTTTCGTAATAGCTGCGGTCATCCAGGCAGCCGTACTCGCGGTCCACGACCTTCTGGACGATGCTGCAGGTGTAGCGGTCGACAAAGCGGAGAATGGAGGATTTGGATGTCTGCCGGAAGGTGTCGGCCTCGTGGCTGGAAAGATGAAGCTCCTTGGCAATCTGCGCCAGGAGCTGGTCGCCCACATATTCATAGCCCATTTTCTCGGCCACTCCTGCCGCCACCTGCTGGCTCCGGGTCGCGTATTCATTGCTGATGGTAATAACGGCCATTGGTCCCTCCGAATTAGATTTTTCTGTTTTCCGTTCGAATGATTCGGAATGTTTTTCTTCCATACCTTACAGGCAGCCCCTGTTTCAACCCTAATAGTCCTCCCACAAACATCCACAATCCATTTTCTTTTCATGCTTAAAATTAACCTGCAATAATCATTAGAAAAAAAAATAATTAAAAAATGTTTTTTTATTGACATAAAGCAAACTTTCGATAATATATCATTAAATGTGGATGAAAATGGATGTAAATGGAGTTCTGGCCCATTGTTCAGGGGAAGCTCATATCATACGATCGACACCAAGGGGCGGATTATCATTCCGGTGAGATTCCGGGAGGCCCTCAATGGTAAAGGAGACCAGGCACTCATGGTCTCCCGCCTGGACAATGCCCTTTTTGCGTATCCGGTGGCGGAATGGGAAAAAATTGAGGAACGGATCCATTTGCTTGCTGAAAAGAGTGAGGCAATGCGTCGGTTCAGGCGGGTTTTTATCGGGGCGGTGCAGCACTGCCCGGTGGATAAGCAGGGACGCATCCTGATTCCGCCTGAATTGCGAAACTATGCTAAACTGCAGAAAGAAATCGTCCTGGTCGGCGTTCTGGATCACTTCGAAATCTGGTCAAAACAGCGGTGGGAAGATGAGAATCTCAAGCTGGAAGAAGAGGATATGCAGAATGAGGAGGTTCAACAGGAAATTGCCAAACTAGGGCTTTGATACCATGCCATACCGCCATATCCCTGTCATGGTCGATGAAGTTCTCGGCTTTCTGAATTGCCGGCCGGGAAAAATCTGCGTCGATTGCACGGTGGGGGGGGCAGGCCATGCAAGGGCCATTATCGAAAAGATCCTGCCGGAGGGGCTTCTGATAGGCATTGATCAAGACAAAGCGGCTGTTGACGCCGCAGCGGTGGCCCTGGCCCCTTATCAGAAAAACGTTCGTCTTTTTCATGACAATTTTGTCAATCTTTCAAATATTCTGAAAAAAATTAATGTTGAGAAAGTAGACGGCATCCTGGCCGATCTCGGGCTGTCCTTGTACCAGCTGGAGGGCAGCGGCCGGGGGTTCAGCTTCCAGGGCGACGAACCGCTGGATATGCGGATGGATACGGAGGGTTCCGTTACTGCTGCAGAGATTCTCAACTCATCCTCAGCAAATACATTGAAGCATCTTTTTAAGACTTACGGTGAAGAGCCATGGGCAGGGCGGATTGCTGAAAAAATTGTCACTTACCGGGAAAAAAACCATATCCGGACAACCGGCGAGCTCGTTGATCTGGTCTGCGCCGCCATACCGCAGCGGGCTATCCGGAAACGTCAGATTCATCCGGCAACCAAGGTGTTCATGGCGCTTCGGATTGCTGTCAATAACGAACTGGAGCGACTCGGGCAATTTCTGGAGGTGGCCGTTGATGCGCTTCGGCCGGGCGGGCGAATCTGTCTGCTGTCGTTCCATTCGCTGGAGGATCGAATCGTCAAGCATCGCCTCCGGGCCATGGAAAATCCCTGCACCTGCCCGGCGGATTTTCCGCGCTGCGTCTGCCGGAATTCGCCCCGGCTGCGCATTTTAACCAAAAAGCTCCGGCGTCCCGGCGCCGCAGAGGTGGCGGCCAACCCCATGGCGCGAAGCACCTGCCTGCGCGCGGCGGAAAAACTTTAATCACTCGATTGTCGTCTCAGGGAGTCCATTTTGGACAAAAACGGAAAAAACAGCCGCAAAACCAAATCCTCCCGGATACCACCGGGGCTTTTCAGGCTGGGCCTGCTGCTGCTGGCTTTTTTAATGGGCGGGGTTTTTTTCCACACATGGTGCGGTGTCAAGTGTATTCGGACCGGTTACCAGATCTCGGAAGCCGGGCAGCGTCAGGAGGAACTTTTGGAGATGCAGAAGAATCTCAAGATTGAGCTGGCCCGCCTGACCGCGCCGCAAACCCTCAGCCGGCTGGCGGAAAACCGGTTTGAACTGATAACCCCCGAAACGGAACACATTGTTGTGATCCCATGAACTGGAGCAAAGCCGGAAAAGAGCGGATCAAGCGCCGCAATTTCAGAATTTTGATGGTGGGCTGCTTTTTCACCTTCTGCTATGCCATCATCGGCGCAAAGACATTCTATATCCAGGTGGTCACGGATGCGGATTTGTCCCGGCAGGCCTCCGGGCAATACCAGAAGGGGGAGGAACATAGGGGGCGACGGGGCGGCATCTACGACAGGAATATGAAGGAGCTTGTCGCCAGCACGCGGATAACTTCCGTGGGAGCGCATCCGGAGGCGATTGCCGCCCCTGCCCGGGTGGCCCCGAAAATCGCCGGCCATCTCGACGTTTGCCGGGGGCGCATCGAGTCGCAATTGAGAAAAAAAGCCACGTTCGTCTGGCTGGATCGTGACGCCTCTCCCATGCAGGCGGAAGCCTTGAAAAAGCAGCGTATCAGGGGGCTGGAGTATATTCCGGGGTATTGCCGGATATACCCGAATAAAAGCCTGGCGGCCCAGGTGCTGGGTTTTGCCGGGGTGGATCAAAAAGGCCTGGAAGGGTTGGAATATTATTACGACGGGCAGCTGCAGGGAAATTCAAAGCGTTCCACCATCATCCGGGATGCGATGGGCCGGATTTTTCATCGGAGGAACGAATGCCGCAAGGAGAGCGACGGGAACAATCTCGTTCTCACTCTCGACAGCAACATCCAGTATATTACGGAAAAAGCGCTGGAATCCGCTGTCAGGAAAAATCGTGCCCGCTCGGGGATGGCCGTTGTGATGGTGCCACAGACCGGCGCTATCCGCGCAATCGCTCATTACCCGACGTTTGATCCGAATAATTTCGCGCAATACCCCACCGAAACCTGGCGGAACCGGGCCATCAGCGATTCCTTCGAACCCGGCTCCACCATGAAGGTTTTCACCGTGGCGGCCGCACTTGAAGCCGGCATCTGTGATCCGGACTCGGTTATTGATTGTGAGAATGGCCGCTACCGTACCGGCGGGCATGTGATAAATGATATCCATGCGCATGAACGGCTGAAAGTTTCCGAGGTGATCAAGTATTCCAGCAATATCGGGGCAACCAAAATCGCGGAGCAGGTGGGCGGCAAAAGGCTTTATGAAACCCTGCGGGCGTTCGGGTTCGGGGAGAAAACCGGGATCGACTGTCCCGGGGAAACCTCCGGCCGGCTGCGGCATTACCAGGGGTGGCGTACCATAGATCAGGCCACAATCGCTTTTGGCCAGGGCATCACAGTGTCCGCGGTGCAGCTGCTTTCAGCCATATCCGCCATCGCCAATGACGGGGTTGTGATGAAACCCCGGCTTGTAAAGGCCATTACCGATAAAGACGGGCGGGTGATAAAAAAACGCAGCCCGGAAAGCAGGGGCCGGGCAATCTCTGCAGAGACCGCCGCGCAGCTGAAAAACATGATGTTTGCCGTCACGGGCAGTGAAGGAACGGGAAGCCAGGCCGTGCCGCCCGGCTATACGGTGTGCGGAAAAACCGGAACCGCCCAGAAAATCAATGCCAGCGGCACCTATGAAAACTGCGAGTATAATGGTTTGTTTGTCGGGTTTTCGCCGCGGCGTTCTCCGGAGTTGGCCGTCCTGGTTGTCATTGACGAGCCGCAGAAGCATCACTACGGCGGAGTGGTGGCCGCGCCGGCATTTCGCAGCATCATCTTCGAGGCTTTCAATTACATGGACATTCCGCGAAACATGGAGCGGCAGCACTATGAAGTCTCCGCTCCGAGACGGGAGAGGGGCGCATGAACCTTGCCAGCTTAATTGAGGCGATGCGCCCGGTTGTTTCCGAAAACCCGACCGGCAAGGGCGGGGACAGCGGCGCGTCGATCCCGGTTGCCGCCATCCACCACCGCTCGGACAGGGTGGTGCCGGGAACTCTTTTCGTTGCGATCCGGGGAACCCGGGCCGACGGGCATGCTTATGTGGCCGACGCCGTATCCAGGGGCGCCGTGGCCGTGGTGGTGGAACAGGACGTGGGGGTTCCGGAAAAGGCCGTGCGGATACGGGTCAATGATTCCCGCAAAGCCCTGGCACTGGCATCCGCCTGTTTTTTCGGCACCCCTTCCCGGCATCTGGTAATGACGGGCATCACCGGAACCAACGGGAAAACCACCATTGCCTGTCTGACCGAACACATTCTGGCTTCCGGGCAGATCCGGGCGGGCGTGATCGGGACGATCAATTATCGTTACGCCGGAGAGGTCTTTGACAATCCCCTGACCACCCCCGAGGCCCCGGAGCTGCAGCGGATCCTGGCGGACATGCGCGATGCCGGCGTGAGCCATGCGGTAATGGAAGTCTCCTCACACGGGCTGGAACTGGAGCGGGTCAGGGGGTGTGAATTCGATGTGGCGGTCTTCAGCAACCTGAGCCAGGATCACCTGGATTTCCACAAGGACATGAGGGCGTATGGCAAGGCCAAAAAGCGCTTGTTTACGGAGTATCTGCGTCCGGCTGGAGGGAAGAGAGGCGCCGGTGTCGCGGTTATCCACACAGCCGATGCAGCCGGCCGGGAACTGGCGGCGGAGCTGACCGGCTGCCGGGTGATCCGGGTGGGGGCCGGTCCGGAAAACCATATTTATGCAAAGGATGCCATTTTTGATCAATCCGGCATACGCGCGCAAATCAAAACGCCCGAGGGTGAGATCCCCCTTCGCTCCAGGCTGGTGGGACGCTTCAACCTGGAGAATATTCTGTGCGCCGTGGGTGCCGCCCTGGCCCTGGATGTGCCGGCGGCGGCCATCAAGGCCGGAATCGAATCCTTCTCAAATGTTCCCGGCCGCCTGGAGCGAATTGACGATGAGGCGGGGCGGCATATATTCGTGGACTATGCCCATACCCCGAAAGCCCTGGAGAATGTATTGGAAACCCTGCGGGAGATCAATGCCGGCAGGTTGATCTGCGTTTTCGGCTGCGGCGGGGACAGGGATGCGGATAAGCGGGCAAAGATGGGGGAGGTTGCCGCCCGCCTGAGTGATGTGGTCATTATCACCTCGGATAATCCGCGCACAGAGCCGCCGATGGATATCATCGCCGCCATCCGCACGGGGGTTCATCGGGTTTTGCCGCGCCAGGTGACAGGCGCGCAGCTGGCCGAAGGCGTCGGGGATCAGGCCTGTTTCGCGGTTGAGCCGGATCGGGAGCAGGCCATATTTTTGGGCATCCGTGCGGCAAAAACCGGAGACACGGTGCTGGTGGCTGGTAAGGGGCACGAATCGTATCAGATTGTGGGCGAAGCGGTTCTGCCTTTTGATGATCGGAAAACAGCCCGGAGGGGGTTGACGCAGAATTGATGGATAAGCAGGTGAAATGGCATGTCAGTGAATTGCTGGAAGCCACCGGCGGCACCCTGGTGGCAGGGCCGGAAACGGGCCTGTTTGCCGGTATCTGCATTGATTCCCGCATTATTCGCGAGGACCAGGTTTTTCTTGCCATCAGGGGAGAGCGCTACGATGGCCATGCCTTTATTCCCGAGCTTATGGAGGGGGGCATCAAGGGGATTGTTGTCGACAGGCCCCCGGATGACAGGCAGCGACTGGTCAGATGGGCTCAGGATGGCGGCTGCTGTATTCTGGTGGCGGATACCACCCGCGCCCTTGGCGACCTTGCCGCATTTCATCGGCGGCGTATGGCAGTGCCCCTGGCAGCCATAACCGGGTCCAACGGGAAAACGACCACAAGGGAAATGACGGCATCCATACTGAGCCTGGAGCGGGACACTTTGGCCACCAAAGGCAATTTCAACAATGAGATCGGGCTGCCCTTGACCCTTCTGCGGCTGGACCCCTCCCACCAGGCGGCGGTTGTGGAGCTCGGCATGAACCATCCGGGAGAGATCGACCGGCTGGCCGCGATCAGTCTTCCGGATATCGGCGTCATCACCAATATCGGTCCGGCTCATCTGGAGGGGATGCGCGATATCGAGCGGGTCATGTCCGCCAAGGCGGAGATGCTTCCGCACGTGAAGCCGGAAGGAACGGTTGTTCTGAACGGAAATGATGCTTTTGCCGGTAGATTGGGGGCCATGGCGCGGAACCGGGTCCTGTATTTCGGCATGGGCAAGCGTTCTGAGGTCCGGCTGGACGTGCGGGCCGAGGCGGTTCGGCAGATGGGGGTGCGCACCGAATTTGAGCTTGTGCTTCCGGATGCCCGGATAGCCGTTGCGCTCAATGCCCCGGGCCAATACATGATAGCCAATGCCCTGGCCGCAGCGGCAGTGGGCTATGCACTGGGGCTTTCCGGGGAGAGCATCCGAGAAGGACTTGCGAATTTCCGGGCTGTCCCCGGCCGGATGACGCATTGCGTTACCCGGCGGGGTGTCAACCTGGTTGACGACGCTTATAACGCCAATCCGGCATCAATGAAGGCCGCTATTGACGCCCTGACTGTTTTGAAAGGGAGCCACCGGGCCCTTCTTGTTGCCGGCGATATGCTCGAACTGGGTGAAGGCGCTGCTGCCTTTCATTATGAAGTGGGAAGGGAGGCGGCCGTCAGGGGAATCGATCGCTTGTACGCGAGCGGCGCCTTTGCCGGCGATATTGTCGAAGGCGCCATAGGCGCCGGGATGGATGCCGATGCCGTTTTCGAGGGCAGCAAGGCTGAGATAATTGCCCGGCTGGCCCGGGACCCCGCCCCGGGCGATTGGGTCCTGGTGAAAGGCTCGCGCAGCACCGGCATGG
Source organism: uncultured Desulfobacteraceae bacterium (assembly GCA_964575805.1). Classification (GTDB taxonomy): domain Bacteria; phylum Desulfobacterota; class Desulfobacteria; order Desulfobacterales; family Desulfosalsimonadaceae; genus M55B175. Next base: position 61,548 of record CAZNSO010000005.1, on the reverse strand, counting down.
ACGTGGTCGTCCGGCATCTCCTGGAGCAGGACAAACAGGCGGCAGCGGAAAAGGATCGGCCCTGATTATGCTCTATCATCTTTTATATGGACTTCATGCGGACATATCAGCGTTTAATGTGTTCCGATACATCACGTTCCGGACCATTTACGCAAGTCTCACGGCGTTTCTGATCTGTTTTCTGCTGGGACCCTGGGTTATCCGAAAGCTCAGTGAAAAGCAGATTGGCCAGTACATCCGCCGCGTCGGGCCGTCGGCCCACCAGGACAAGGCCGGCACCCCAACCATGGGGGGGGTCCTGATCATGGCGGCCATCGCCGTGGGGGTCCTGTTGTGGGTTGATTTAAGCAATGCTTATGTGTGGATTATCCTGCTGGTTACCTGCAGTTATTTCGCCATCGGGTTCATTGATGATTATCTCAAGCAGATCCAGAAACGCAACCGGGGGCTCTCGGGACGGGAGAAGTTTTTGTTCCAGGTCCTTGTCGCCCTGGCCGCCGGATTTCTTCTCTATCTGATCCCGGAGTTCGACAGCCGGCTTACCATTCCTTTCTTAAAAGAAGTCCGGCCGGACCTGGGTGTCGGATATATTTTTTTTGCCGTGCTTGTTATCGTGGGGACCTCCAACGCGGTGAACCTGACTGACGGGCTGGACGGTCTGGCCATCGGCCCGGTCATTATCACGGCGGCGACCTACATGCTTTTTGCTTATGTGGCCGGGCACAGCCGAATCTCCGAATACCTGCAGATACCCTATGTGTACGGGACCGCCGAGGTGACCATCATGTGCGGTGCCATTGCCGGCGCAGGTCTTGGATTTCTCTGGTTCAACACCTATCCCGCCCAGATCTTCATGGGCGATGTGGGCTCCTTGCCCCTGGGCGGCATGCTTGGCGCTATCGCCGTGGTTACCAAGCAGGAGATCCTGATGATGATCGTGGGTGGTATTTTCGTGACCGAAGCCGTGTCCGTAATTGTTCAGGTCCTGTATTTCAAAATGACGCACGGCAGGCGGATTTTTCTGATGGCTCCCCTGCATCACCACTTTGAACTCAAAGGTTGGGCTGAATCCAAGGTGATTGTGCGCTTCTGGATTGTTTCCATTCTGCTGGCCCTGATTGCGATCAGCACCTTGAAGTTAAGATAGGCGGAAACGGTGGAAGTCGAAGGCAGACATATTCTGGTGGTTGGTCTCGGGCGCACAGGAGCCTCGGTGGTCCGTTTTCTTGTCCGGCGGGGGGCGCGGGTGACGGCAACCGACCAGGCGGATGCGGCCTCTCTCGGGGATGGCCTGGCGGCTCTGTCCGATTTGCCGAAGGAGCGGATCAAGCTGGAACTGGGCGGGCACCGGACAGCGTCTTTTCTCGCGGCGGATCTCATTGTTTTAAGCCCGGGCGTCCCGCACACCATGGAAGCCCTCCAATTGGCCGGAAGCCGGCATATTCCGGTGATCGGTGAGATCGAGCTGGCCTGGCGCTTTATGCAGACGCCGATTATCGCCATTACCGGCACCAACGGCAAGTCCACCACCACCCTGCTTACCGGGCAGTTCCTTAAGGATGCCGGCTACAGGGTGTTTGTCGGGGGAAACCTGGGCACCCCCTTAATAGAATATGTGGACCGGGGGGAGGCGGCCGATTTCGCCGTGGTTGAGATCAGCAGCTTTCAACTCGACACCATCGAAGCGTTCCGGCCAAAGATGGCCCTGCTTTTGAATATCACGGCGGATCACCTGGACCGCTATGACGATTTCGCCGGCTATGTCCGTTCCAAGGCCCGGATTTTCAAAAATCAGACCGCCGATGATATGGCGGTCATCAATCAGGCCGATCCGGCCATACGATCTTTGGTGCCGGCCATAGCGGCCCGGGTGCTGCCCTTTAACGCCGACGGGCAAAACGAGGCGGGGGCCCGGCTGGAAAATGCGCATATCCGGTTTGCCGTTCCGGGCAGGGGCGTGTCCCGCCTGGATTGCAGCCGCAGCGCCCTGATCGGGGTGCACAACCGGGAAAATATGGCGGCCGCGGGACTGGCCGCTGCCGCCGCAGGCGTTTCCTTTGAGGTCATGCAGCATACGATTGACCATTTTCAGGGCCTCTCGCATCGCATGTCACCTGTGGCCACCATCAGGGGGGTCCATTATATTGATGACTCCAAGGCCACCAACGTGGATGCCGTGGTCCGCGCACTGGCATCGTTTTCCACACCGGTGATCCTGATTATGGGCGGGCGTGAAAAAGGCGGCAGTTACTCAGCCTTAAAAGATTTGCTGCCGGGACGGGTCCGGCATCTGGTCGTCCTGGGAGAAGCCGCTTCAGCCATTGAGCGGGCGCTTGGAGAAAAAACAGCCGTCACCCGTGTTTCTTCGATGGCTGAAGCCGTTTCAGCCGCAGCGGCAGGTGCTTCAGCCGGTGATACCGTGCTGTTGTCACCGGCCTGTGCCAGTTTTGACATGTATGAGAGTTATGCCCATCGCGGGGCGGATTTTGTCCGGTGCGTCCATGAAATCGAGGCGGGTGACCATGAGTAAGGCATTTCCGGAACGGCCAGCCGAGAAACCTTCAGGCGCCTCTGCCTCTGAAGGAATGGGGCAGTTCTGCGATTATCGTCTGCTCATTCCCGTGCTGCTGCTTGTGGGCATCGGGGTGGCCATGGTTTACAGCGCCAGTTCGGAAATTGCCATAAAGCAGTTTGGAAATGAGTATCACTTTTTTAGAAAACAGCTGATCGCCGCGGGAATCGGATGTGCAGCCATGCTGATGCTCCAGTTTGTGCCCTACCGGATCTACCGGCCCCTGGCTTATCTTTTCCTGGTCGGGGCCTTGGTTCTGCTTTTTGTCGTTTTGATCCAGGGAGTGGGCCAAACGGCCGGCGGCGCCACCCGGTGGCTTCGCATCCACGGGGTATCTTTCCAGCCTATCGAGTTTGCCAAGCTGTCCCTGATTGTGTTTATGGCTTATTCTCTCAGCAAAAAGCAGGAGCGCGTGGAAGAGTTTAATATCGGGTTTTTTCCGCATGTCATAATAATCTGCCTGTTTTCGGGGCTGATCCTTCTCCAGCCGGACTTTGGTTCAATGGCCATTATATGGGTGCTTGCATGGATTGTCATGTATGCGGGGCGGGTGCGGGTAAAACACCTGGCGGGTGCCTTTTTGCTGGTCCTGCCATTGATGGCCTCTCTGATCGCCACTTCGGAATACCGTCTCAAGCGCTATATGAGTTTTCTGGATCCCTGGAAGTATCCGCTGGATGAAGGCTATCAGATCATCCATTCGCTGATGGCTTTCGGCTCCGGCGGTTTGCTGGGAAAGGGGTTCGGGCAGAGCTACCAGAAGTTGTTTTATTTGCCCACGCCGCACACGGACTTCATTTTTTCCGTGATCGGCGAAGAAGGCGGCTGGCTTTGGGTCCTCATTGTTCTGGCGCTCTACCTGATTATCCTTTGGCGTGGGATCGAGATCGCCCGCTCCCGGACGGATTTTTTCGGCTCGCTGCTGGCATTGGGAATAACCGTTGCGATCGCATTGCAGACGGTGGTCAACATGGGGGTCAGTTTGAGCCTGCTGCCGACAAAGGGGCTGACCCTGCCGTTTTTAAGTTATGGCGGGACATCGCTGGTCATCAATATGGTGCTTGTCGGCATGTTGATGAATATCGGATTGTCGCGGAAAAAATGATGGAGAAGGCATGCATGGCCAATAGCACGGAGGCGCATCCAAGGCCGGGAATGCGAATTGTCATCGCCGGCGGCGGAACCGGGGGGCATCTGTTTCCCGGCATTGCAGTGGCCGAGGTTTTCAGGCGAAAGTCGCCTGACTCCCGGGTGCTTTTCATCACCACCGGCAGGCCCATTGAAAAACGGGTGCTCGGCCGGACGGATTATGAATGCCTGCGGATTTCAGCCGCCGGATTCAAGGGCATCGGCATGGGTGGCAAACTGAAAGCCCTGTTCAAGCTTCCGGCCGGCTTGCTGGCCTGCCTGTGGTTTTTTGCCCGGTTCCGGCCGGATGTGGTCATCGGCATGGGCGCCTATTCGGCTGCGCCGGTCTTGGTCGCGGCCCGGGTGCTGAGAATTTTCCGTGTCATCCACGAACAAAACCGCATACCCGGGATGACCAATCGATTCCTGGCCCGTTTTGCCAATCGGATTTACACATCCTTTCCGGAGACCGAGATGGGCGGGTACCCGGAAAAAATCCAGTATACAGGCAACCCGGTCCGCCGGCAGATTCTTGAGGGACTGGCTTTGGAACGGGACCGGGCGCGCGGGGAAAAGTTTGTGGTGCTGGTGCTCGGGGGCAGCCAGGGGGCTCACGCCATCAATACGGCGGTTATCCAGGCCCTGGAGGACCTGGATGATGCCCGGGGGATCCGATTTATTCACCAGAGCGGAGCGCCGGATCTGGAAACAGTGCGGCAGGGGTATGCAAAAGCCGGAGTGGAGGCGGTTGTGGAGCCTTTTTTTGACGATATGGCCGCCTGTTATGCCGCGGCGGACCTGGTCATCTGCCGGGCGGGGGCCACCTCGGTGGCCGAGGTTGCTGCGGCCGGGCTTGCGGCTGTTTTTATTCCCTATCCGCATGCCGCCGACAACCACCAGTATTTCAACGCCAAGAGCCTTGTGGATGCAGGGGCCGCTGAGATGATCAGCCAGGCGGAGGCCAGCGGCCCGGTCCTGGCAGAGCGGATCAAGGCCTATGCCGCCGATGAGGCGGCGCTGCGGCAGAAACAGGCGGCTGTCAGGAAATTTTCCCGGCCGGAGGCGGCCGAGGCCCTGGTCGATGATATCTGCCGGGCGCTTTGCCGAAAGGGAAGAGGAAACAAAAAAGGGTAATATGTATCGCAAACAATACCATATTTTTTTTGTTGGCATCGGCGGTATCGGCATGAGCGGAATTGCCGAACTCCTGCTGAACCTGGGCTATCATGTGTCAGGATCGGACATCGCCGCCTCCGATGCCACCGAGCGGCTTGCCTCGCTCGGGGGCCGGATCTACCTGGGCCATAACCCGGAGAACATCAAGGGGGCCGACGTGGTGGTTGTCTCCTCGGCCATTTCCCGGGAGAACCCTGAAGTTCAGGCTGCCCTGAATGCCTCCATACCCGTTATCCCGCGGGCCGAAATGCTTGCCGAGCTTATGCGTTTGAAATACAGCATCGCGGTGGCGGGTGCCCATGGCAAAACCTCCACGACCTCCATCCTGGCCAGCGTTCTGGGCAGGGGCGGCCTGGATCCCACCGTGGTTATCGGGGGCAGGCTCAAGCAGATCAACACCAACGCGGTGCTGGGGCAGGGGGATTTTATTGTGGCCGAGGCGGATGAGAGCGACGGCTCTTTTTTAAAATTTTCCCCGACCATTGCCGTGGTGACCAATATTGACCTGGAGCACGTGGATTTCTATGAGGATCTGGACGCCATTAAATCGGTGTTCCTGGATTTTATCGACCGGGTCCCCTTCTACGGCCTGGCCGTCCTGTGCCTGGACAACGAGCATGTTCAGGATATTGTCCCCCATATCAAAAAGCGCTACACCACTTTTGGGTTAACCGCCCAGGCAGACGTGCAGGCACTTGATATTGAATTTGCCGCCACCCAAAGCCGCTTCTCCGTTTTTTACCGAAACAGGGAGATGGGGGAGGTGACCTTGAACCTGCCCGGCCTGCACAACATCTACAATGCCCTGGCCAGCATCACCGTCGGCATGGAGCTGGAGATCCCTTTTCCCCTGATCCGATCGGCCCTTGAGAGCCTGGAAGGCGTTCAGCGCCGCCTGGAGGTCAAAGGGGATGCCGGGGGGATAAAGGTGATCGATGACTACGGCCACCATCCGACCGAGATCAAAATCACGCTTGAGGCCGTCCGGAAAAGCTGGCCGGGCAGACGCCTGATCGTCGTTTTCCAGCCGCATCGATACAGCCGGACCAAAGCGCTTTTTGACGGGTTCACCCGGTCTTTTTACCACTCCGATATCCTGGTGCTGCTGCCGATATATGCCGCCGGCGAGCCGGAAATCGAAGGCACGGACCATCGCCGCCTGGCAGAAGGCGTCCGGCACCACGGGCACAAGGAAGTGAGCTGTTTTGATCATGCGGCCGAGGCCGTCGCCTATCTGAAGGATCAGGCTTTGCCCGGCGATATCATTCTGACACTCGGGGCCGGCAATGTCTGGCGGGTGGGAGTGGATTTCCTGGAGCACGGGGATAGGCATGAACAATAGGAGCGATGAAATCGTCAGGGGTGCCGGGCATCCGCTGAAGCAGGCCGTTAAGTCGCGCGTAAGCGGCCGCGTGGTGTTTGATGAGCCCATGGCCGCCCATACCTGGCTTCGGGTGGGCGGCCCCGCGGATGTCTATGTGTGGCCCAGGGATGCAGACGACCTGGTTTCACTGGTCAGGTGGCTGACCGCGGAAGCCGTGCCCTACTTCGTTATCGGCGGCGGGTCCAACCTGCTGGTCAGGGACAAGGGCATCCGGGGGGTTGTGATTGATATAAGCGCCGGAATGAAAGGGCTGTCATTGGAACCGGAAATATCCGGAACTTCTGTTGTGCGGGCCATGGCCGGGGAAAATTTAAGCCGTTTATGCCGTTTTGCCATTGAAAAGGGCCTGGGAGGGATGCAATTTGCCATCGGGATCCCCGGTTCCGTGGGCGGGGCCATTCTTATGAATGCCGGCGCCGGAGGAGCGGCAGTTGAAAATGTATTGGTCGGGGTTCGGGTTTTGTTTCCGGACGGGCGGGTGACGGAGTTTGAAAAATCCCGCCTCGCCTTTCGCTACCGGGGAATGACGGTTCCCGGCGTCCACGATCCACTGCACCCGCCGGTGATCGTCGAGGGATTTTTCAAGCTGTATCCGGCATGCCGGGACGAGCTGAAGAAAGAGGCCGAGACCCTTCTGAAACAGCGGGGCCGGCGGCAGCCCAGCGGAGTGGCCAGTGCCGGCTGTTTTTTTAAGAACCCGGAAAATGCCGAACCCGCCGGAATGCTGATTGAAAAAGCCGGCATGAAGGGGATGCAGATCGGGGACGCCATGGTATCGGAATCGCATGCCAATTTTATTGTCAACCGCGGCCGGGCCACGGCAGCGGATATTTTGCGCCTGATGGAAAAGGTCCGGGAGGCGGTTTATCAACAATTCCGCATTGACTTGGAGTCTGAGGTAAGAATTGCCGGTGAATAAGCATACGCGGAAAAACCGTTTTAAAAAGGACGGAAGCCTAAAAAAAGGCGGAGGCACCCGTTCCGTTTGGCCCTGGGTAAAGGCGGTTTTCGGAATTTCCGGGTTTTGCCTGCTGGGGCTCGCTTTTATTTTCGCCTACGATGCCCTGACCCAGTGCGATTATTTCAGTGCGGCGACCATTGAAGTCAACGGCGCCCGGCGCCTTTCCAAAAAGGCGGTCCTGGAAGCCGCGGGCCTGGAGGAAGGGGTTAATATCGTGGCGGTCAATTTGCCCCTGACCCGAAGGCGGCTGGAAGCAGCCCCCTGGATCCGGTCCGCCGCCATCCAGCGGGAGCTGCCCGCAGGGCTGAGCATTTCTGTCAAAGAACACGAGCCCCTGGCTGTTCTTGATGTGGGCCGGTTTTTTCTTGTTGACCGCGAAGGGGCGATTTTTAAAGAAGCGGACCCTTCGGAACTGGGCGGTTTGCCCATAATTTCAGGGATGCGCTATGCCGATTGGAAAAATTCCGAAAACCCCGGGCGAAACGGCTATTCAGAGGTTATGGCCCTTCTGGCGGTAATGGAAAAACAGCGCGGGGTTTTTGCCGGAGACTCGGTTGATGAAATTTCGGTTGATCCCGAGATGGGGCTGACGCTTCGGGCCGGGGTTCCGGTGACCGTTCATCTGGGATACGGGGAGTATGCGCTTAAGCTGAGACGGGTCAAACGCATTCTGACCCATATTCAGGGCAATCAAAGCCTGCCGGCACTGAAATCCCTGGATGCGAACAATCCCAACCGTATCGTTGCCACTCCAGCAGACCGGAAAAGCAGTGAAGAGAAGAAGGAGGTCTAAGGTGAAAGAAAAGGAAGAGCTTGTGGTCGGGCTTGATATCGGCACCACTAAAATTTGCGTCGTGGTTGCTGAAGTCACCGGCGGCACCGTCAATATCATCGGTATCGGGAGCCACCCGTCCGTGGGCCTGCGAAAGGGTGTTGTCGTCAATATCGAGTCAACGGTTGAATCCATCAAGAAAGCGGTAGAGGAAGCCGAGCTCATGGCAGGCTGCGAAATTTCATCGGTATATGCCGGCATTGCCGGCGGCCATGTCACCGGCTTTAACAGCAACGGGATAATTGCGATCAAGGGCGATGAGATCACCCAGGGCGATGTCAACCGGGTTATTGAAGCCGCAAGGGCGGTTGCCATCCCCATGGACCGGGAGGTCATCCATGTCCTGGCCCAGGAATTCATCGTTGACGGCGAAGGCGGCATCAACAATCCCGTAGGCATGGCCGGGGTGAGGCTGGAGGCCAAGATTCATATCGTCACCGGCGCGGTCACCTCGGCCCAGAATATCGTTAAATGCGCGAACAAGGCCGGTCTCGATGTCTGCGACATCATCCTGGAGCCCATCGCTTCCTGCGAGTCCGTGCTCACTCCGGAAGAAAAGGAACTCGGCTCCGGACTTATTGATATCGGGGGCGGAACAACGGACCTCGCGGTTTTTTCCGGAAACAATATCAAGCATACCTTTGTATTGTCCCTGGGCGGCAACAACATGACCAATGACATATCCGTTGGTTTGCGGACTCCCATGGCCGAAGCGGAAAGGATCAAACTCAAATACGGCACCTGTATCACCGACAAGGTCGGCAATGATGAAACCATCGAAATAGCTGATATTTCCGGAGGCTCCGGCCGGAAACTGCCGCGCCAGATCCTGGCGGAGATACTGGAGCCCCGGGTTGAAGAGATTTTTACCCTGATCAAGCGCGAATTGTTCCGTGCGGGCATGAAAAACGGCATTTCCTCCGGGATCGTTCTCACCGGCGGCGCCGCGCTGCTGGAGGGTATAGGCGATATAGCCGAATCGGTTTTTGAACATTCCGTCCGGATCGGCCGGCCACAAGGCGTCAGCGGTCTGGTGGATGTGGTCAACAATCCCATGTATGCCACCGGCGTGGGCCTGGTTATCTACGGGGCAAAGCATCAGGAGCAAAAGAAGTTCCGGATACGCGACAACAATATTTTCAACCGGATCGTAAAGCGCATGAAAGCCTGGTTTCGAGAGATTATGTAGTTAAATCGATGATGAAAATAAATGATGAAAATAAATGAAAACAAGCAGGACCCAAAAGGAGGTGAACCGATGAATTTTACCTATGTGGAAAACAACAACTCGGCGAAAATCAAGGTCATCGGTGTCGGCGGGGGCGGCAACAATGCCATCAACAACATGATCGACGCCCACCTGGAAGGAGTTAAATTCATTGCGGCCAATACCGATGCGCAGGCGCTGGCCAATGCCAAGGCGAATACCAAGATACAACTGGGCGAGGAGTTGACCCAGGGTCTGGGGGCAGGCGCTGATCCCAATATCGGCCGCGATGCGGCTATTGAATCCACGGAGCTTTTGCGTGAAGCGCTGGCCGACAGTCACATGGTGTTTATCGCGGCCGGTCTCGGCGGCGGCACGGGTACGGGCGCAGCCCCTGTCATCGCGGAAATCTGTAAAGAGCTCGGTGCGCTGACAGTGGCCGTGGTGACCCGGCCCTTTGCCTTTGAAGCCAGAAAGCGGACCCGTCACGCGGATGAAGGCATCGCCAAATTAAAGGAAGTGGCGGATACGGTCATCACCATTCCCAATGACCGGCTGCGCGGGCTGGCCTCCAAAAAGGCCACCCTGATTGATATGTTTAAGAAGGCGGATGAAATCCTGCATCATTCGGTCAAGGGGATTACCGATCTCATCATGCACCCGGGCCTTATCAACCTGGATTTTGCGGATGTCAAGACCACCATGGCCAAGGCCGGCATGGCCATAATGGGCATAGGGGTGGCCAGCGGCGAAAACCGGGCGCTGGAGGCGGCTGAACGTGCCATTTCCCATCCCCTCCTGGAGGACAATTCCATTGTCGGCGCGCGCGGCGTGCTGATGAACATCACCTGCAGTTCCGAGCTGACCATGGAGGAGACCATGGAGGCATCCGACCGGATTTACAATGAAATTAACAATGAAGATGTAGAGCTCATCTGGGGCACAGCGGTGGACGACTCATTGGGCGATGAAATGCGGGTTACGGTCATCGCCACCGGCATCGGGGACCGGGATATGCAGCACGTCAAGGACAACATTCACAAGTTCCCGGCGGATGGATTCAAGCCCAGGGGCAAGATCCGGGACCTGACCGAGGAAGAGATTCAGCAGGACAATTATGATATTCCCACAGTTATCCGCAACGAGGCGGAACGCAAGCGCAGTGGAAGCGCCAGGGGGGTTAAGGGCGGCTTCTCCGAGAAGGCCTCCAGGAAAAGCGGCAAAAAGGAGGGGACTTATAACAGCAGTTTTGGCTATGACATGGACCTGGATATACCGACATTTTTGCGGCGGAAGGCGGATTGATCCGGGTGCGATGGAAAAAAAGCGGGGGGATGGGTAAAGGCCGCTCCCGGGTTTGACTGCGGCTGCTGCGGTGCGGGCGGTTGGCATAAAGTCCTTGACAAAATCGGTTCAACTTAATAGAAGGGATATTTTAAATTTTTCGTTTACAGGGGGTGTTGAAGGCAATCAACCCCGGTAACGGGCGACGGCTGAGCAGGCGCATACTGCCCGGTGAATGCATAAGAGGCTTAAGGTAGTCGGTTGTTGAAAGGAATCGATTCGCATGAATTCGAAAAATGAACTGAAATTGGCGTACGGGCTGATCGCTGTCTGCCTCGTCGTGGGGTTTCTGGGCTATACGCTGCTGCCGGCCAAAACACCGGAGGTCCCGATCCGAAAAATGTTTCAAACCAAGGGCGGCAATGTATTGTTTGATCACCAGACACACAGCGACGCCTATGGACTGAACTGCCTGGATTGCCACCATGAAATGACGGACACGGGGCAGCAGACCCCCGATTCATGCGTGAAGTGCCACCAGGCCGGGGAGAAGTATCAGCCGGCACTGGGTGAAAACGGTATGTTCGATCATGACGCCCATGAAATGGATTACGGCCTTTATTGCAATGATTGTCATCACAATTACCAGCAGGGTGACCCCGGCCAGCCGCAGCATTGCACGGCGTGCCATCAAAGGGGCATGGGCGATGACATGATGCCCGGCAGAAAAGATGCCTTTCATATGCAATGCATCGGATGTCACGAGGATTTCGGGGTCAGTCCGGCCGGTGGCGACTGCACAGGCTGCCACGGCCCCCGCGAGCGAACAAAGGCCTTCCATGACCAGTGCATCGGATGCCATGAGTCGTTCGGGGCGGGTCCGGCCCAATCCGACTGCAACGGGTGTCATGGCTTTTGATTTGTTTGAGGGCCCGGAATACCGGATCGAGGTTAAATCCTGCCGTGTAAGGGGTTAATGACCGCGCAGTAAAAATGCCATCAGGCTAAAAAAACAACACAAGGACAGCACCGGTAAAGGTTGATCCATGAAAAGAGCATTTTTGGGCTTTATCAAACCAAGACTGACATACGAGGCCATTACGGATACCCAGGCCGAACCCGTTTACATTCTTCCCTCCCGGCAGATCCAATACCTTCTGAAAACGCCGCTGGAACAATCCGGGGACCTGAGCCTGGCAGTGGGCGACCGGGTGAGCCGGGGGCAGCGGATCCGGGTGACTGAGGAAGCCGAAGACTACGCCCTGGCCGCCAGGTCTGGAAAGATCACCGCCATTAAACCTTTTCTGGGCATGATGCAGGCGAAGATGACTGCCGTGACCATTGCAGTGGATGCCGAGGCGGATCAGAAAGCAAATGAGGAATTCAAAGAGCAGGGTCAGACGCCCGGGCTTGCCAATGCCGCCCGGTTTCTCCAGGGGCTTCCCGGAAAGCCGGATTTTTCGGTTTTTTCCGATCCGAACAGGCGGATACAAGCCATTGTGGTATTAGGCGCTGAACGGGACCTGCTTTCCACGACCAATCAATATTTTGTCAAAACCGGTATTGAATCGATCAAAACCGGCATTGATATGCTTCGCCAGATTACCGGCATTCATAATGTGATACTGGCAGTACCGGCGCATCTGGTCCAGGAGGCCGGAGCTTCGGGCGCCGTGGTGAAGACAGTGGATTCGGAATATCCGGGGGCACATCCCGACTTGATCGTACGGAAAGTATTGGCGGATGAGCTGGATGCCGGCACCGCGGGATCCAAGGCCGATGTGGCCTTTTTTTCCGCCGAGGCGGTTTCCGCCATTGGCGCGGCCTTCAACACCGGTCGGCTTCCGCTGGAAAAGGTTCTGTCCTTTATCTCCAAAGAAGGAAAAATGCAGTTGGTGTCCACACCCATCGGAACTCCGCTGGAAGACATCCTTGATGCATTGGATGAAACGGTTAATGACGGTGACCGTGTTATTTTCGGCGGTCCGATGACAGGGGTTGCGGTCTATTCCACGGGGCAGCCTGTTCAGGCGGATACGGACATGATCATGATTCAGGACAAATCACAGGCCACGGAGCCATCCGATGTGGCTTGCACCAATTGCGGCGAATGCATTCGGGTCTGCCCGGTCAACATCCCGGTCAACATCCTGGTCCGCTTGCTGGAAGCGCAGCAATATGAAGCCGCCGAGGATCAGGCCGATCTCCAGGCCTGCATTGAATGCGGCCTTTGCGCCTACGTTTGTGAACCCCGAATTCCCATATTTCAACATATCAAGCTGGCCAAACATATGTTGGAGCGCATGAAAGCGGAGGAAAGCCATGCCTGAGCCACTCAAACTGACGGTATCCCATGCGCCGTTCTGGCATAACGGCAGCAAGGTTTCCATCAAGCATTATCATATATTGCTGGCAACCCTGCTTGCGGTTATTCCCGGCGTCTGGCAATACGGAATTCCTGCACTGGCCGTTATAGGCCTCTCCGTTGCTTCGGCCATGATATGGGAACTGGCAATGAATTATTTGACCCGCCGACCCGTTTCGATAGGCGACGGCAATGCGGCATTGCTCGGCATGCTTTTTGCCATGATGCTGCCGGCCACCACGCCGTGGTGGGTCGTTGTGGTGGGAACTTTCTTTGCGGTTGTTATCGGCAAACAAATCTACGGCGGTCTGGGCGGAAACCCTTTTCAGCCGGCGGTTCTGGCGATGGCCGTTCTGATGTTGTCCTGGGGCGGCTATTTTGATTTCAACGCCGCCCTTGTCAACTATCGCTTTGATTTCAACCCCGTCTACCCGCTGGTTCTGGCCAAGTCTTTCGGCGCCGGGGCTGTGGGGTCCTTCTCTCTTCCGGATCTTTTGATGGGCCGCCAGACAGGCGGTATCGGAACCTCCTTTCCCCTTGGCCTGATCATCGGAGGGGTTTATTTGATGATCCGAGGCTATATTCGCTGGGAAATCGCGGTTTCATTTATTGCCGGCATGTTTGTGACGGCATTTATTTTTCATAATGCCAATCCGGAAGTTTACGCCGGGGCCGGCTTTCACCTGCTGACCGGTTATTCCCTTTTGGGCGCTTTTTTCCTGGCAACTGAAGATACCTCATCGCCGGTCAATTTTATTCCGATGCTGATCTACGGTGCCCTTGGCGGTTTCCTGGCCATCCTGATCCGCAATATCGGCACCCATATTGACGGGGTGATTTTTGCCATCCTGGTGATTAATCTGGCCAACCCGCTTATTGATAAGATCCGGCCCAAGCCCTTGGGAAAGGTAAGCAATTATGCGTGAAATGATTAAGATGGTTATTGTGCTGACCCTGTTGAGCTGCTGTTCGGGAGGACTGCTCGCGGCCATCCAGAACAATACCCAGGAGCGTATTGACAATCAGGTGCTCAAGTTTGTCAAGGGACCGGCCATTAAGAAGATTATGGAAGGCGCCAGCAACAACCCCATCAACGACCGCTTCTCAATCCCGGTGGATGGTGAAGGGGAAAAAAATTTTTTTGTCGGGGTATTTGAGGGCGAGCCGCGGGTGGTGGCTTATGAGACCAAGGGAGGCGGATACGGCGGTGATGTGGGCGTGATGATTGCCGTAAATGTCAAAAGCGGAGAAATCCGCGGCGTCAGCATCACCACCCACAATGAAACGCCGGGGCTGGGATCCCGGATTGAAACCAACGAAGAATTCAAGGATCAGTTCCAGGGTGTTTCAATAGGAACCGAGACACAGGTGAAATCAGACGGCGGCGACATCACGCCCATATCCGGCGCCACCGTTTCCTCCCGGGCAGTATGCCGGGCCGTTCAGAAAGCCGGTGACTTGTATGAGAAGTTAAAGCCGGCCATTTCAGAAAAGTTATCCACTTTTTCCGGCTAAGGGGAAGTAAAGATTATGGCGAAAACGCTGGCTCAGGAATTTACCAAGGGATTATGGGAAGAGATACCGCCGTTTCGACTGGTGCTGGGGCTCTGCCCGGTCCTTGCGGTCACCAAATCGGTTCAAAACGGCCTTGGCATGGGGATTGCCACCACATTTGTCCTGGTTTTCTCCAACCTTCTGGTTTCTCTGCTGCGAAATGTGATACCGGCTAAGATCCGGATTGCCTGTTTCATCATCATTATTGCCACATTTGTCACCGTGGTGGAGCTGCTGATGCAGGCGTTCGCCTACCCGCTCTACCTCCAGCTGGGTATTTTCATCCCGCTGATTGTGGTTAACTGCATTGTTCTCGGTCGTTCCGAAGCTTTTGCATCCAAGAACACCCCTGTGTTTTCAGTTGCCGACGGCCTCGGCATCGGACTGGGGTTTACCCTGTCTCTTGGCGCGATAGGCGCTGTGCGCGAGGTCCTGGGGGAGGGCACGTTTTTCGGTATGCAGGTTTTTTGGGAATCATTTGAACCATTTACATTCATGGTTGAAGCCCCGGGGGCCTTTGTCTGCCTTGGACTGATGCTGTGCATGATGAACCTGGCCGGCAGCCGGTAAGCCCGGCTGCATAAGTGCAAACAGGAGTTTAGCATATGGGCGATATTTTTGTTCTGATCATCAGTTGTATATTTATCAACAATATCCTTCTGGCCCAGTACCTTGGCGTATGTCCCTTCATGGGCACCTCCAAAAAAATGGAGACAGCGGTGGGCATGAGCATGGCGGTCATTTTTGTCATGGTCATGGCAGCGATGATTACCTGGGTTGTCAACACCTACTTTCTGGTCACCCTCGAGATTGAATTTTTGCGCACCATCGCCTTTATCCTGGTGATCGCCTCCCTTGTCCAGTTTGTTGAAATGTTTTTGAAAAAAAGCATTCCCGCCTTGTACGCGGGTCTCGGCATATTCCTGCCCCTGATCACCACCAATTGTTCTGTGATGGGCGTCTGCCTGATAAATATTCAGGAGGAAAACACCTTTCTTCAGGCCCTGATTTCAGCGGTTGCCTATGCAATCGGTTTCGGCCTGGCACTGATTCTGTTCACCGGCGTGCGCGAACGGGTCATGCTGGCACGGGTGCCCCGGCCCCTGCAGGACACTTCCATTGGAATGGTGACTGCCGGTATCATTTCCCTCGCTTTTTTTGCATTCAAGGGGATGGTATGATCTTTTTCGGATAAGGATTTGATACGCGTCAGAAGACTTGGTTTATGTGGAAGACAAGGCGCTGATTGGTTTGAAAAAAACCAATCAGCGCCTTTTTTTTCCGCCGATTCTTTTTGCCTTTTTGGGGCCGGTTTTTTTCAGCTCCTTTACATTAAGTCAAAGAGTTGCTAAGAATTTTTTCAGAAAGGCGGCAAAAGTACGTCCTGTTGTCGCAGACTGTTGTAGCAAGTAATGCCTTGCTCGCCTTTGCCCCTGTTTGGTCGTTAAGGGCAATAAAAAAGCAAGGATGAGCAATAGCAGAAAACTTAAATTGAGGTGGGCATTATGGCGTTATCAACTGACCCGGTGTTCAAAAAGGTTAAAGATGAATTGGCGCGCTTGGATCGAGAAGTGGATGCCATGGATGGAAAAATTCGGGCATATCTGGCTGACCGACAGAACAAGCCGCATCCACGGCACCATGAACTGGTGGAAAAAATTCAGCATTATCGGATCCCGCCGGCTGTCGCCGCCAAGCAGCTCGAAACCATTCTGGACAACCTGCAATGGAAAGTCTTTTATCATAAAAAGGCCTGGCAGCAGTTATGGGAAAATGCCGAGGCTGCTTACCGGCAGGGTCGGCCATTCGGCCGTACCCAGCCAAGTGCGGCCCCTTCTGCTGATTCTGCGAAGGATGAGAAGCCTTCACAATCCCTGCAATCTTTCTGGAAACTCCAGCAGCAGAAGTTGGGGGAAATTGGGGCCAGCAATCAGGAATCCGCGGCTGAATTTGAAAACCGGATCCGATCCCGTTATCGGCAATTGAACAGCAGCAAAGGCGATGATCAGGAAATTGTGATGACCTTCAATAAAGAGAAAAAGCAATGTACGCTGGAGCTGAAACGCAAGGGCTGACCTTTGCTGTGGCACCCTTTCTCAGGGGGTATCCAGATGCAAAAGCAGGTCGGCCATATCCGGGGGCAGGGGCGCTTCAATGTAGAGGGGGGTTTCGGTTAGCGGATGCGCAAACCGTAATCGCCAGGCATGCAGCATCTGCCGGTTGATGCTGCGGACAAGTGCCAGCAGGTTGGGCTGATCGGAAAGGTATCTTGCCGGTTTCTTTATTCCGTAAACCGAGTCGCCGACCAGGGGGCAATGGATGGCGGCACTGTGTACCCGTATCTGGTGGGTGCGGCCGGTGGTGATGGTGTATGCCATGAGCGTGAGTTTTCCATAGCGGCGTTTCACCTGCCAGTGGGTTTCCGCATGGCGGGCCCTGGAATAATGGGTGGCAGACATTTTTTTTCGCTGGGTAAGGTGCCGCCCGATGGGCAGATCGATGCGGCCACTCTCCGCCTTCGGTTCGCCGTAAACCAACCCCAGATACGTCTTTTCAATGCGGCGTTCCCTGAACTGGGCGCTCAACCCTTCAAATGACGCGTGGGTTTTGGCCACAAGGATGGCACCGGAAGTTAGTTTGTCCAGACGGTGCACGATACCCGGGCGGTCAGGGCCGGAGCCGATTCCGGCAATCTCCGGCCGGTGGTGAATCAGTGCATTGGCGAGGGTGTGGCGGCCATGACCGGCTGCGGGGTGAACGACAAGACCGGGTGGCTTGTTAAGGGCCAGCAGGTGATTGTCCTCAAAGAGGATGTCTATTGGAATAGCATCCGGTGGAATAGCATCCGGTGGAATGGCATCTGGCGCAATGGTATCCGGCGGAAAAGCATCCGCATGAGGTGCCCCGGAGGTTCCGGCATCCGGGAGGGTGCCGGTGATTAGCTCTTCCGCGCAGGGTTTGTAACTGGGTTTGCAGATTTTTCCGCCAACCCGGACGTGGCCTTTTTGAATCAGCTGTCTGGCGGTGTTTCGGGAGATTTCCGGAAACCTGGCAGCAAAGATGACATCCAGACGGCGCCCGGCCTCGGCAACAGTGACCCCAAAGTTAACGGGGCGCTGGCCGGGCATAAGGATGTTGTTGGTTTTATTGCACAGCGGTGGTTTCAAACAGGGATTCGATTTCATCCCACATGGCGGCTTCATCGATGTTTCTGGCTGTGCAGAGTTCCCTCAACAGCAGCCCTTTGGCTGTGTCCAGCAGTTTTCGTTCCCCGAAGGAAAGATCTTTTGCCAGTTTGAGGACAAACAGGTCCCTGAAGACCTCGGCCACATCATAGAGCGAGCCGGTTTTTATTTTATCCATGTACTCTTTGTACCGGCGGTTCCATGTCTGGTTGTCAAAGATGTCATCTTTTTTCTGTTTCAATACCGAGTAGATTTCCGGAACCTGGCTTTCCCGGATGACCTCACGCAGACCCACGGAGTCGACGTTGGTGGTGGGAATCATGATGACCATACCATTGTCGATGATTTTCATGATGTAGAAATTGTGCTTGGCTCCGTTAATGGTCCGACTTTCAATGGACTCGATGCGGCCCACGCCATGCGCCGGATAAACCGCCAGGTCACCGACCTGGAATGCTTTCGGGCTTTGTTTTTCCGTCTCTGCTTTTTTGGCCGTAGTTGTCACCATCATAAAATATCCTCATCTTGAATTTATCTTGAATTCATTAAATTTTTAGCATAAAAAACCATACCTACCATTTTTTACAAATTAGTTCAATAAAAAAAGGGATTGGGGAAAACTCCCCCAATCCCTTTCAGGTTTTAATGCTTATAGCTGATTACATCTTTACAGCAGGAACGGCACCATGAGCAAGGCAACAACGTTTAAGATCTTGATCATGGGGTTGATGGCCGGGCCGGCTGTATCTTTGTACGGGTCGCCTACAGTGTCGCCGGTAACCGCGGCTTTATGGGCATCGCTGCCTTTTCCGCCGAAGAAGCCGTCTTCAATGTATTTTTTGGCGTTATCCCATGCCGCGCCGCCTGTGGTCATGGAAATGGCGACAAACAGACCGGTAATGATGGAGCCGATCAAAAGACCGCCAAGTGCAATTTTCCCCAGCAGAAAGCCGACCAGAATGGGAGTGACCACCGGGAGCAGGGCGGGAATCATCATTTCCTTCAATGCGTGCTTGGTCACGATGTCCACACAGTTTCCGTAATCCGGTTTTGCAGTGCCTTCCATGATTCCGGGGATTTCGCGGAACTGCCGGCGAACTTCGTCAACAACAGCGCTGCCGGCGCGGCCAACAGCCTGCATGGCCATGGAGCCGAACAGGAAGGGCAGCAGACCGCCGATAAAGAGACCGATGATAACGTTGACATCGCTCAGATCAAATGAAATGACCTGGGCTACCTGCTCCCCGGCTTCTTTCGCTGCATGCTCGGCGCGAATAACGAATTCCTGGGTGTAAGAGGCGAAGAGAACCAGGGCAGCCAGACCGGCAGAGCCGATGGCGTAGCCTTTGGTAACCGCCTTGGTGGTGTTGCCCACCGCATCCAGGGGATCGGTAACGGCGCGTACGCTGTCGTCGAGTTCCGCCATTTCCGCAATGCCGCCGGCGTTGTCCGTGATCGGGCCGTAAGCGTCAATGGCGATTACCATGCCGGTCATGGACAGCATGGCCACTGTGGCAATGGCGATTCCGTAGAGTCCGGCAAAGCCGTAGGAGATGCCGATGGCAAGGCAGATGGCCAGAACAGGTGCTGCGGTGGACTGCAGGCTGACGGCCAGACCGGCGATGATGTTGGTGCCATGGCCGGTGGTTGAGGCTTCGGCAATATCCTTAACCGGTTTGTAGATGCCGGTGTAGTATTCGGTGATGATCACGATGATCACCGTCAGTGCCAGGCCGACCAGAGAGGCATAATACAGGTTGATCGCCGGAATGCCGTTCATCTCGGTGATAAGCCCGGTGATGACAAAATAAAATGCGATGCCGGCAAGTATGGCCGCACCGAACATGCCCTTGTAGAGCGCGCCCATAATGTACTCGCTTTTGCCCAAACGGACAAAGAAGGTCGCGATAATGGAGGCAATGATGGAGACCGCACCGAGAACCAGCGGCAAATGGGCGCCCAGAACATCATCCGGGAAAATAAGGGCGCCAAGGAGCATGGCGGCAACAACAGTTACGGCATAGGTTTCAAAAAGGTCGGCCGCCATGCCGGCACAGTCGCCAACGTTGTCCCCGACGTTGTCGGCGATGGTTGCGGGGTTTCTTGGATCGTCCTCGGGAATCCCTGCTTCAACCTTGCCAACCAGGTCAGCGCCGACATCTGCGCCCTTGGTGAAAATACCACCGCCGAGACGGGCGAAGATGGAGACAAGGCTTCCACCGAAGCCCAGGGCGACCAGGGGAACGACCAGTTCCACCAGCGCAATGTCTTCCGGGCTGGAGGCTACCATATAGGTATAAAAGCCGGCAATCGAGGCGAGCGCCAGGCCGGCCACCAGCATGCCGGTAACCGAGCCGCCCTTGAAGGCCAGGCTCAGGCCTTCGGCCAGACCTTTTTTACAGGCTTCGGCGACTCTTACGTTGGCCAGAACAGAGACCCGCATGCCGATGTAGCCGGCTAAAAAGGAAGCCACTGCGCCGACCAGGAAGCCGATGCCGGTTTTGGCGCCAAGGCCGAAGAAAATAACAAGGAAAATAACGATGCCCACAATTGACATGCTTTTGAGTTGCCGGTTCAGGTAGGCAACCGAGCCTTCCTGGATGGCGCCGGCAATTTCTGCCATTTTGGCATCGCCGCTGGGCGCGCCTTTAATGACACCCGCCACCACCAGCGAATAAACAATGCCAATAACACCGACCAGTGTGCAAGTAAGTGGAATATTATTCAATATCCATTCCATTTGAATCCTCCCTTAACTGAGTAGTTAAAAAAATAAACCTCTTAAAACATTAATTGAAACGGTTCATGCCTGACGGGATGCCATGCTTCAGGATTGTTCGGACAGCCTCTGCCGCATTTTCCAGTACCGGTGCGAACGTCCGCCATTCAGTGGCGGAAAAATTCCCGAGGACGTAGCCGGTGATCTCCATCGGTGTCTCGGGCCGGCCGATACCGATTTTTAACCGGGGAAAATCCCCGCATCCAACGGCATCGATAATTGACCGCAAGCCATTGTGTCCTCCATGCCCTCCTTTCGCTTTAATTTTAATTTGTCCATAAGCTAAATCAATATCGTCATGGATCACCAGCAGGCGATCCAGCGGTGTCCTGAAAAAAGCGGCCATGCGGCTGATCGGGCGGCCGCTGCGATTCATGTAGGAAAGGGGCTTGAGCAAAACGGTGTCCATGCCCTCGATTTTCCCCCTGCCGAAATCCGAATCGAATTTATTCCTGTTGACCGGCACGCGGCAGTCCTCGGCCAGCCGGTCAATTGCCATAAAGCCGACATTGTGCCTGGACCGGGCATATTTTCGTCCGGGATTGCCCAGCCCGGCTATCAACCAGGGGAATTGTTCATCCGTCATGACAGGGTAAAAGCCGTTTTGCCAATGGTGCGCGGTACAAGTCTATTCTTCTTCAGTTTCGCCACCGGCCGCTTCACCGCCGCCTTCGGCCTCGGCTTCCTCCCCTTCGGCCATCTCTTCAGCGCCGGGTTCCTCCTCTTTTTCCATGGCCGGGCTGACCACCGTCAGTATGGTAAAGTTGGTTTCATAAGGGATCTGAATTTTTTCCCCCAGATCGATGTCTTCAACATGGATGGAGTCGCCCACATCCAGATCCGTGATATCGATTTCGAGCTGCTCCGGGATATCGCCCGGCAGGCAGTTGACTTCGAGCTCACGGCGAATGATCTGCAGCACCCCGCCTGCGTCAACGCCTTTGGATGTTCCGGTGGCCACAACCGGGACGGTTGTGGAAATCTGCTGGTCCATACGGACTTCGTAGAAATCCACATGCAGATATTTGAATTTAACCGGGTCAATCTGCAGCTCCTTGATCATGACGGTGCTTTTGCCGCTTGCGCCGGCCCCTTCGATTTGAAGATCAAGCAGCGCCTGACTGGGGCTGACTTTATTGAGCAACACTTCCATGTCGTGGATATCGACAGCTAATGGCCGGCTGTCAATATTGGCGCCGTATAAGATTGCCGGCATCTGTCCCTCCCGGCGGAGCTGCCGGGCGGCACCCTTGCCGGTGTTGTCGCGTGGTTTGGTGTTAATTTGGTGTCGATCCAATATTTTCTGCCTCCATTAAAAAGTTGAGAATCTCTAAACAAACAAAGAAGTGACGGAGTCGCCGGTGTGGCTGCGGATAATCGCCTCGCCGAACAGGCTGGCAATTGAGAGGACCTTGATTTTATCGCATGAACGGCCCCCCTCGGAAAGTGCGATGGTGTCTGTGGCCACGATGGTGGACAGGGCGCAGTTTGCGATTCGTTCAAGGGCCGGGCCGGAAAGAACGGCATGGGTGCAGCAGGCATGCACCTCACTGGCGCCGTTTTCCATGACCGCATTGGCCGCCTGGGTTAATGTGCCGGCTGTATCCACCATGTCGTCTAAAATAATGGCCCGTTTTTCTTTTACATCTCCGATAACAGCCATGGCCCGGGCTTTATTCGGCGCATCGCGGCGTTTGTCAATAATGGCAAGGCCGGCCTCAAGCCGCTTGGCAAAAGCGCGCGCCCTTTCCACCCCCCCGGCATCCGGGGAGACAATCACCGTGTCGTTGGCAAAATTCTTTTTCATGTATTCGATAAGAACCGGGGCGGCAAAAAGGTTGTCCACCGGTGTATTGAAAAACCCCTGGATCTGGCCGGCATGCAGATCCATCGTAATAATGCGGTGGGCCCCGGCCGTCGTCAGTAAATCCGCCACCAGTTTCGCGCTTATCGGAACGCGGGGGGCGACCTTTTTGTCCTGCCGGGCATAGCCGAAATAGGGGATCACCGCCGTAATCCGTTTGGCGGATGAACGTTTGAAGGCGTCGATCATCAGCAGCAGTTCAATCAGGTTGTCATTGACGGGGCTGCTGGTTGACTGAATGACAAAAACGTCTTTGGCCCGCACGTTTTCGTGGATTTCGATTTGAATTTCCCCGTCGCTGAAACGCTTGACCTCCGCCCCTCCCAAAGGCCGGTTCAGGTAGTCGGCGATGGCCCGGCACAGGTCCGGGTTCGAGTTGCCGGCAAAAATAATGTAGTCGTTTTCCATGATTCTTCGTTTCGCTGGCTGAATCAACTGGCTGGGGCGGGAGGATTCGAACCTCCGAATGCAGGAACCAAAATCCTGTGTCTTACCACTTGACGACGCCCCAGCAAGACCGTTGAGCTGTTTGATTTAAGTTTTCAGCAGACCTTTAACCGGGAAGTAAGAACCTTCCATTGTCCGCTGATTCCCTTGACATCGGAACAAGCGCTGCAGGCACTTTTCCGGTCCGGAAAAATACCGAATACGGCTGACCCGCTTCCTGTCATCAGGGCGGCATCGGCCCCTTTCTCCATTAAAGCGGACTTGGCCGCGGCAATTTCCGGATTTATCTCAAACGCCGCCGCCTCGAGATCATTGTAAAGCAGGCCGGCTAAATTTTTTTCCCGAATATGCCTAAAAATACTTTTTGTATTGATTTTTTGGGTTTTTGTCAATCCAAAATTCAACTTTCGATAGACATCCGCGGTGGAAACGGGCGTTCCCGGATAAATCAGCACAACAGGGAGGTCAGGAAGGCGGGGGCACGCGCTGAGGCGGTCACCGATACCGGTCGCCAGGGCCGGGCGGCCCTCAATGAAAAAGGGTACATCCGCCCCTATTTTCCGGGCTGTTTCCATGAGCGCGGCCGCGGACAAGGGGTACTGGTGGTGGCGGTTCAACGCTTGCAGCACCGCTGCGGCATTGCTGCTGCCCCCGCCGAGGCCGGCGCCCACCGGGATGTTTTTTTCGATGGAAATATCTATGTGCCCCTCTGTCCCCGTGGCATGAAAAAAGTGTCCGGCGGCCTTCAGGGCGAGGTTGGAATCATCCTCCGGCACCTGCGGATGGGCACAGGTGATACGGTTGGCGGGGGTGTCAAATTGAAGCCGGAGGGTATCAGCCAGATCAATACAGCACATCAGCGTGATCAGCTCGTGATACCCGTCCGGCCGTTTGCCTAAGATTTCAAGGTACAGGTTGATCTTTGCAAAAGAAACGATTTCCATCAAAGTTCATATATCCTGACCCTTTACTTGTTTAATCGGATAACCACATACCCGCGCTGGGCCCGTTTAATGTAGAAGTAAATGGTCTCGCCCTTGTCAATCTCACTGATGGCGGATTCATAATCAGCTTTCGAATTGACCGGCTGGTGATTGATCTCCTTGATGATATCCCCCTGCCGGATACCGGCGCTGGCTGCCTTGCTGTCAGCCGCCACGTTGACGACAATGACCCCGTCGCGGGAGGCCAGATCGAAACGATTGGCTATATTTTCCGAGATGTCGGAGACTTCTATCCCAAGAGCGTCCGCCGACGAGGGCGCTTCAGAGCCCTCCGGTCCGGAGGCCAGGCGGCTTTCGTCCCGTTTGGCGATTTTGACCTCCAGCGTTTTTATTTCGCCTTTTCGGTTGATTTTGATTTCAGCTGTTTCCCCGACGGATAGATCGGCAACCACTTTTGACAGCTCGCGCGCTGAATCCACCGAGGTTCCGTTTACCGCAAGGATGACGTCCTGGGGCTGGATGCCGGCCTGATCAGCAGGGTCGCCGGAGAACACCTGCGTCACCAGGACACCGTGCTCGACTCCGTAGTAATCCTTCAGGTCTTCGTCGAGGTCCTGGATGCCCACGCCGAGCCAGCCCCTGGTCACTTCCCCGGTTTGTTTCAACTGCTCGATGATATCCTTGGCCATGGTTATCGGAATGGCGAATCCGATACCGGTCCCGCCGGCGACAATGGCGGTGCTGATGCCGACGACTTCACCGTCCATGTTGATCAGGGGGCCGCCGGAATTTCCCGGGTTAATGGAGGCATCCGTCTGGATGAAATCATCATAAGGCCCGGCCCCGATGACCCGGCCTTTTGCGCTGATAATGCCGGCGGTCACGGTGTGCTCCAGCCCAAAAGGGTTGCCGATGGCGATAATCCACTGACCGATTTTAAGCTTATCGGAATTGCCCATTTCAAGGGTGGGCAGATCCCCGTCCGCCTCGATTTTAATCAGGGCAAGATCCGTTGTGGCATCCGTGCCCTCTATCCGGGCGTCATATTCCTCGCCGCTTTTCAGCTTGACCCGGATTTCATCGGCATTTTTTATGACATGGTGGTTGGTGACAATATAGCCTTCCTCGTCGAGGATAAAGCCCGTGCCAAGGCTTTTTTGTTTGAACTCCCGGGGGTCTTCATTGAAGAATTTTCTGAAGAACTGCTCGAACATGTCGTCGCGTCCGCCGCCCGGGCCCTCAGGCCCCTGGAAAAAGTGGCGGAATACCCGTCCGCCGCCCTCGACGGTTTTGACTGTGCGAATATTGACCACTGCGGAGCTTGCGCTTTCGGCCAGTTCCGTAAAACTGTGCGGGGCAAAAGCGGTTTTCCCGGGCTTGGCGCCTGCGGCCGCACTTTCGGATTCATTGGGCCCCACGGCAAGCAGCGCCAGTGCGAGCAGAAAGACGACAACCGAACGGATCCCCACAGCGTGGGGAAAAAAGATTTTTGGCATGGATCGGATCTCCTTTTGGTTATCATTTAAGTGGCAGATTAATTCAAGTTGAGCCGCTCTCCTTTTGTTTGACATACATTAGACGTAATTCATATACGATGTTTGTCAAGAGGCGCCGCTCGTCTTCACTTAAATTTCCGGAGGTTTTATCTGCCAGCATGGCCAGTATGTCGATCGTCTGCTTGGCAAGCGGCAGGTTGGTCAGCCGGTCTCCGGTGGATGGGTCCGCCTCCAGGCCAAGGTGAACAAGGGCCGAGGAGTTCAAGGAAAGAATAAAGGTTGAAAAATTGATTTCAGGCCATGCAGCTGAAGCCCGGTTTTGGGCTTCAGCCCCCGTGTTTTGGCCGTTCGTCCCCTCATGGTTTTCGCCTGACATTTTTTAACCTCGTGATTGCTTACAGTTCAAAGAGTTTCATGTTTTTGACTTTGGGCAGGGCTTTTATTTTTTCAGCCGCTTCCTCGCTTATCGGGGTGTCGGTTCGAATCAGGATGATATTGTTTTCCCCGCTGGCTTCCCGGCCCACCTGCATTCTGGATATGTTCAGGCCGTTTTCGCCCAGGGTGTTGCCGATACTGCCGATGGCCCCGGGTTCATCCAGGTTGTGAATAAGGGCCAGATGGCCTTCCGGAACAATTTCAATCCGGAAATCATCGATTCTTACAATTCGTGCATCCCTTTTACTGAAAACCGTTCCGGAAACGCTGTGTTCATCTTCCGTGGAAGTCACATAACCGGTGATGAAATTGGTGAATTCCTCGGATTCCAGGCTGCTGCTCTCCGACACCTTGATGCCTTTTTCTCTGGCCAGCACAGGGGCATTGACCGCGTTGACTTCACCCGGGACCAGGGCATCGAGCAGCCCTTTCAGAAAAGCCGTGGTTACCGGGGACATGTCCATATCCTGGAAATCGCCGGCGTATTCAATCCGGACTTCTTTTAACTGGCCGGCGCTGTATTGCGCCATCATGGAGCCCATTCGGTCGGCCAGGTAGAGAAAGGGCTTGAGTTTCTCCAGAAGCTGCCCCGGAATCGAGGGCACGTTGACGGCGTTGATAATATTGTTGCGGCTCAGGTATTCGATAATTTGGTGGGCGACCGCCACGGCGACATTGGTCTGCGCTTCCATGGTGGAAGCGCCCAGGTGGGGCGTGACCACCACGTTTTCCATGGCCAGCAGCGGATGCTCGGAAGGGGGCGGTTCGGTTTCAAAGACATCAAGCGCGGCCCCTGCCACCTTCCCGGATTCCAGGGCCGCTGTTAAAGCCCCTTCGTCCACGATCCCGCCCCGGGCGCAGTTGATGATCATGACGCCGGGCTTCATTTTTTCAAAGGCGGCGGCATTGAGCAGCCTTTCGGTATTTTTGCTTTTTGGCACGTGGACGGTGATGTAGTCGGCATTCTGATAGAGCGTCTCCAGGGTGACCGGCTCAAACCCCTTCTTCTCAATTGTGTCTGGCTGGACCACGGGGTCGTATACCAGCACCCGCATCTTGAGCCCGCGGGCGCGATCAGCCACCACGGACCCGATTTTGCCGTAGCCGATCAGCCCCAGGGTCTTGTTCATGATCTCGCGGCCCTGCAGTTTTTTCTTGTCCCACCGGCCGGCTTTAAGCGAGGCCGTCCCCTGCGGGATATTGCGGGTCATGCTCATCATCAGGGCGATGGTGTGCTCGGCGGTTGTCACCACGTTGCCGCCGGGGGTGTTCATGACCACGACCCCCTTTTTGGTGGCGGCCGGGATATCCACGTTGTCCAGACCGATGCCCGCGCGGCCCACCACTTTCAGCTTGCTGGCATTCTCCAGAAGGTCAGCGGTGACCTTGGTGGCGCTCCGGATGACCAGGGCCTCATAGTCCCTGATCGCTGTTTTCAGTTCCTCCGGCGTTAAACCGGTTTTCACGTCCACTTCAATGCCGGGGGCTTCTTCAAAAAGATCAATGCCGGCTTGTCCGAGATTGTCGCTGATTAAGACTTTCATGGGAGCTCCTGTTAGTTTTCAGAAAACACCTGGTGGCCGCCTCTCTTGATGACAAGGGCTTGACATCATTGCTCTGCCGAATCCGGTTGAACACGTCAAGAAATAAATGCAGTCAAAAAGAAAAAAAATGCCACCCCTTGCAATCGCCGATGATGCCCGCATGATGGGCATAGATTAATCAATCGTTCCCTGGATTTCGGCCAGCCGGGATTCCACCATATGGCGGATTTCATCCAGGCGGGCCTGTGAGAGTGCTTCAAACCGGAGCACCAGTGCCGGCTGGGTATTGGATGCGCGGACAAGACCCCACCCATCATCAAATACAATACGGGCTCCGTCAATATCAATGACATTGTATTGTTTTTGAAAATCCCGGGTAAGTTTTTCCACTATCCTGAATTTTTTATGATCCGGGCATTCCACCCGGATTTCCGGGGTGCTGAACGTCGGCGGGACGTCCGCGAGCAGCTCGGAAACGGACTGGCCCGTCCGCGAAATGATTTCAATGATGCGGCAGGAGGCATAAACAGCATCGTCATAGCCGAAATACCGATCGGCAAAGAACATGTGCCCGCTCATTTCACCCGCCAGTTCCGCCGCTTCGGCTTTCATTTTCTCTTTTATCAGGGAGTGCCCGGTTTTCCACATGACGGCCCGTCCGCCATTTTTTTCAATGTCATCATACATGGTCTTCGAGCATTTCACCTCGGAGATAAAGGTGGCGCCCGGCTTGCGGGAGAGGATTTCGCGGGAGAAAATGATCATCAACTGATCGCCGTAGATGATGCGGCCCTTCTCATCAATAACCCCGATCCGGTCCCCGTCCCCGTCATAGCCGATGCCGATGTCCAGCTCTTTTTCTTTTACCAGCCCGATCAGGTCCTTAAGGTTGGCTTCCACCGTGGGGTCGGCCTCGTGGTTGGGAAAATGGCCGTCCATTTCACAGTAGAGTTCATGAACCTCGCAGTTCAGGCGGCGCAGCAGCGGGGCGGCCACTACCCCCGCGGTGCCGTTGCCGGCATCCAGTCCGACTCGAATTCGCCGGGGAATCTCTATGTTGCTGACAACATATTCCGTGTAGGGCGATACCCCGTCATCCTCCTGCCGGCCGCCCACCCCTTCGGCAAATCTCTGCTCGTCAATGATTTCCCGGATTTTTTGCAACTCCCGGCCATGAACGGAATCCGTTCCCAGGCATATCTTGAACCCATTATATTCAGGCGGATTGTGACTGGCTGTGACCATCACGCCCCCCTCCAGGCCGAAATGGCGGATTGAATAATAGAGCACCGGCGTGGGGCAGATTCCGATGTCGGTGATATGACAGCCGGAGACGATCAGGCCCTGGAGCAGCTGTTCGGCAAAGCGCTCGGAACTCAGCCGGCAGTCCCGTCCCAGGCTGATGTTGCGGCAGCCGTTTGCCACAAAGTAAGTGCCGATACCCCGCCCCAGTAAATAAACATCCGCATCGTCAATCTGCTCATTGACGATTCCCCTGATATCGTACTCCCTGAAAATATCCGGATCCATTTATATCTCCTTCGTCTTTCCTTACCCTGGGTTAAGCGTTTATCCCTTTATTACCGCTATGGGCCTCAGTTTTGCCACTATTTTCGATATCCCTGAGCCTTCCACGGCGTGGACCACCTCGGTGACATCCTTATAAGCTTCAGGCATCTCTTCTGCAAGTGTGGATTTGCCCGACCATCTGGTGATAACGCCTTTTTCAGCCAGTTCCTTTTCAAGTGACCGGCCTTTCGCCGATTTTTTGGCGGCTTTCCGGCTCAACATGCGGCCGGCCCCATGGCAGGTGGAGCCGAATGTTTCATCCATGGCCCGATGCGTGCCGGCCAATACATAAGAGGCCGTCCCCATGTCTCCGGGAATCAGTATCGGCTGGCCGGTTTTTTGAAAGTCGGCGCACAGATCCGGATGCCCCGGGGGAAAGGCGCGAGTGGCGCCTTTGCGGTGAATGCAGAGGCGTTTTGGCTCCCCATCAATTGTGTGCTGTTCGAATTTGGCGATATTGTGGCAGACATCATAGACTTGGCGCATCCCGAGGTCCCGCGGACCGATGCCCAGCACCTGCTGAAAGGTCTGCCTGGCGTTGTGAAGCAGGACCTGCCGGTTGGCCCAGGCAAAATTGGCCGCACAAGCCATGGCCTGGTAATATTGCCGGCCGGCCGAAGAGCTGACGGGGGCGTGCACCAGCTGCCGGTCCGGCAGGGACACGCCGCTGGTGTTCAGTTTCCGGGTCATGGCGGCCAGAAAATCATCGCAGGTTTGATGCCCGAGCCCCCGGGAGCCGGTGTGCAGCAGGAGCGTGATGCGGCCCCTGGCCAGACCGAAGGCGTCTGCCGCCTCCGGATCATGAATTTCCTCCACAACCCCGATTTCAAGGAAATGGTTGCCCGATCCCAGGGTGCCCAGTTGTTTGCGGCCCCGATCAAGGGCTTTCTGGCTGACCGCCGCCGGATCGGCATCCGCCATGCAGCCCTGGTCTTCGGTACGCTCGATATCCGTGGCCTCACCGTATTCCCTGGAAACCACCCAGGGGCTGCCCAGTTTCAAGACCTGCTTCAAGTCCGCGTTGGAGAGCTTGAGCTGCCCCGTGGCGCCCACGCCGGTGGGGATATTCCGGTAAAGGGCGTTCACCAGGGTTTCCAGGTGGGGATGAATTTCTTCCTCCAGGAGCCGGGTGGCGGCCAGGCGCACGCCACAGTTGATATCATAGCCGACGCCCCCGGGGGAGATCACGCCATCCACGCAATCAAAACCTGCCACCCCGCCGATTGGAAAACCATAGCCCCAATGCATATCCGGCATGGCCATGGCGGCGGTCAGGATTCCCGGCAGTTGGGCGACATTGACCAGTTGCCGGAATGTCTCATCTTTTTTGACCGCCTCGATCAGGGTGCGGCTCGAGTAAATGCGCACGGGTACCCGCATGGCACCTGTTTTTTTTATTTCCCATCGAAAGGGGTCAATCGGAAGCAGTTCCATAATTTTCTTTGCTCACTTTCATTTATTCACACATCAAATATAATCGTTGCCTTCCACCCGGCATCGGTTTTTTCCACGCGGATGCCGTGGTAGGTGACCGCCTTGATATCCGTAAGAATTTCATGGGTCTGTCTGTCAAATGAATCATACCAGACCCTGGCGGTCAAGCCGGTGTCCGTGATTTTTTCCATCCTTGCCTGTTTGAGCAGGTATTCGCGGCCGTTCCAGAGAAACAAGAGCTCCCGGAGCCAGTTGATCATCAGGTCCTCCCGGTCAATGCCGGTGATGGTCAAACGGGTTTTCATGGAACCGCTCAGGGTTCGAATGTCGGTAATCTGCTCAAACATGGCGTGCGCGGCGGTTTCAAAAAGCGCTTCCATGGAGTCCGCCGTGACGGCAATACCGATGTCCGCCGTATGGTCGATCAACTCATAGGGCATGGTGCTGCCTGCTGCTCCAGATGATTTGCCCGGCATTTTCCAGGTGATAGCCCCCCATTCCGGCCACCCGGGACTTAAATGCCTCAGACACCATAATCTCCCGGAGCATCCGGATAAATGAGGTCTCCAGGAATTCATCCGGGATGATCAGGTCGTAGGACTCGGTAACTACCGGAATAAAATCGAGCTCCAGGGCCTTGGCGGCGGCGTGAATCCCCAGGCCCACATCCGCGGCATCGCTTAACACGGCCACGGCCACAGCCATATGGGTATATTCCTCGGTGGCATAGCCGGCAATGGCGTCCGGGGAAACCTGCAGCTGCTTCAGCCTGTAGTCCAAGAGAATCCGCGTACCGGAGCCTCCCTGGCGGTTGACAAAGCGGATATCCGGTCTGGCCAGGTCGCTGATATCCCTTATGCCCTTCGGGTTGCCGGGCTTGACAATCAGGCCCTGCTCCCTGTCCACCAGGTGGATCAGGTGCAGCGCCTTTTCCGGCACATATCGTTTTATGTATGAAATATTATAATTCCCGTCGGCTGTATCAAGCAGGTGGGTTCCGGCCATATGGCACAAGCCTTTTTTTATGGCCATCAGCCCGCCCATGCTGCCGACATGGCTGGAGGACAAGCTTGTTTGACCGCTTTTCTCCCGAAGCAGATCCGCCAATATATCCAAGCTGTTGTCATGGCTGCCCACGCAAACAATATTGTTATCAATGGCGCTTGAGGGTCGGAGCCGGTTGACCGGCACCGGCGCCTCGGCTGTGAAGCCCTCCATATGGCTCGGGATGCGGATGATCCCATCCGCCTCGGTAATGCTGGTGATGCTTCCGGCGCCCCGGGGCAGGGGTGTGGCAACGAGGGTCTGCCCCACTTTGCCCAGCTTGACACGGATAAATTCCTCAACTCCCAGTCTGGACGGCAGTTTTCGGGTTGGCAAGGCCTCTACCACCGGGATTTCCGGTTCCGGCTGATGCTGCAGGCGAAGCAGGAGGGGCCGGACCAGCTGCTCAAATGCGATAATGGCAGATACAGGGTAACCCGGCATTCCGAATACCGGGGTCTCCCTGATGGCCCCGGCAATAACGGGCTTGCCGGGCATCATGGTGACGCCGTGAACAAGGACTTCGCCCAATTCTTCAATGACGGCGCGGGTATAATCCTCGGAGCCCGCCGAGGAGCCCCCCAAAACGAGGATGAGATCAATCGCATCCATATCCCCGGCTTCAATGGCCTCGCGGATGACGGCGGTTTCGTCGGCAACCACCGGGTGCCGGGTCCAGTCCCCGCCGCAGGCCTCCACCAGTTTGCCAAGCATGTGGGAGTTGGACTCCAGGATTTTTCCGGCCGGCAGCGCTTTGGGATCGGCATTTTCATGCTCCACCAGTTCCGAGCCGGTGGGAAGGATCAGCACCCGGGGCCGCCGCCATACATATACCGATTGGATGCCCGCGGTAATGAGTGCCCCTATGCAATACGGGGTGATTTTGTGGTTTCTGGCAAAGACCAGTTCCGTGGCCACCATGTCTTCGCCGGTTTTTCGGACATTCTGCCAGGGATAGACCGGCGATTCGATTTCAATCCGGTCTCCGGCCGCTTCATTGATCTCTTCGACCATGATCACGGCATCGCAGCCTTTGGGCAGGACGTGGCCGGTGTTCAGCGGAAACGCCTGCTGCCCGATCGTCAATTGGAGGGGGCGGGCCTCCGATGCCCCGAATGTCTCAGAGGCTTTCACCGCCACGCCATCCATTGCGGCTGCATGAAAATTGGGAGAAGAAATGGCGGCAAAAACAGGCTCTGCCAGCACCCGCGAGACCGCGTCGGTCACCGGGATGCGCTCGGTTTTCAAGCGGGCTGCGGCAAAGCGGTCAAAAATGACCCGGCGGGCCGCTTCCAGTGATTTTTTCTGCAGGTAAATATTGCGCTTGTGTGCACTCATGGTTTCCCTGACCTTTTATGTGAATAAAACGACATTGACCGGCGCCCCTTTTTCCAGGCCCTCGGTGTTCATATCGATTTCAATAAGCCCGTCGGCTCTGAGCATCGTGTTGATAAGGCCGGATTTGCCGGTTATCGGCACCGCCTGCCACCCGTGCCCGTCGGCAACCAGACGCGCCCGGACGTAATCGGTCCGGCCGGGGGTGGAGGCTATGTTGCGGCTAAGGACAGCCGGAATGCTGGCTTCCCAATCGCCTTTCGCCTCCCTGCACCCGGCCATATGTTCGATAAAGGGACGGATAACCCGCTCCATTACGATCATGGCGGAGGTGACCTGGCCGGGCAGCCCCCAGATGGGCATATGGCCGGATTGGGCCAGAATTGTGGGTTTTCCGGGGCTGAGCGGAATGCCGTGAACCAGTATCTCGGCATCCGGAAGGGCACTGAGGGCTTCAATGGTGATGTCGCGGGTGCCAACCGAGCTGCCGCCGGATATCAGCAGCATGTCCACATCCTTCAGGGCCTCCAGGCAGGCGTTTTTCAGCTGCCTGGCATCATCGGGGACAATCCCGTACGGCCTGGCGATGCCCCCGCATCGCGGCACCATCGCTGACAGTGTATAGGTGTTGATATCGCGAATCTGGGCCGTTGACGGGGCGGCCTCGATGGGAACGATTTCATCGCCGGTGGAGATGATCCCGATAAGCGGTTTCTTGTAAACAAGGACCCGGCAATGGCCAAGGGCTGCAAGAGTCCCGCATTCCTGGGGGCGCAGCCGGGTTCCGGAAGGCAGAAGGATTTCGCCGGCCGCCATATCTTCGCCTGCGGCGATGACATTGGCCCAGGGCGCCACACTGCGGACGATCTCTATGGTGGCTGCGTCAATGGGGGTTACGTATTCCCGCATGACGACACTGTCTGAGCCTTCCGGCAGCATTCCGCCGGTGGATATGGCCATGGCCTGGCCTTGCCCCAAGCCATGCGGGGGGCTCTCCCCCATGGTGATGGCGCCTGTCAGGTCCAGGTAGACCGGGTTGGTTTCCGAGGCGCCAAAGGTGTCGCCGGCCTTCACGGCATAACCGTCCATGGTGGCCCGGTTGAATTCCGGGTAGTCGGCCTCCGGGATAATATCTTCAGCCAGGACCCGGTCTGCCGCCTGCAGCAGGGGAAGGGTCTCGGCGGGTGTGGTCGGGAACTGCTGCATGTACTCGAAAACTGTGGCCAGCGGTGTAACCTTGAAAAAATCCTGCATGGTTTATTCGTCATCCCTGTTGGTGTTGTTGGTGCTGCCAAAAAGCCGGGCCCGGGTTCCCTGCGAAGAGGAGAGCGGGGCTTGACGCGCGCGGCCTCCCCCGCTCCTGCTGACGGCGGGAGGGTTCATGCCGGCAGGGTTTGCTCAAAAAGTTCCGGGTGCAGGTACCCCCCGGATACCCGGATGACCGGGCCCTCCAGGGTTGCCCGCATGTCCGGACCCATGTGGATGGCAAGGCTGCCGCCGGGCATCTGCACCGTTACGTCCGGGCCGCAAAACCCCAGCCGATGGGCCACTGCCGCCGCTGCGACGCTGCTGCTGCCGGAAGCCAGGGTATAGCCGGCTCCCCGCTCCCAGATCTCGATTTGAATGTGATCCCGGTCCAGGGGTTTGACAAACTGCACGTTGGTCCGGTTGGGGAACAGGGGGTGGATCTCCAATCGGGGGCCGAGGCGGCGGGCGGTCTCGGCCGAAAGGGATTCCTGCAGGAGCACGCAGTGGGGATTGCCAATGCCGGCCGCTGAAAAAACAAGCTTTTCGTCGTCGATTACTATTTCTTCGCCGAGCACCTCCCTGCTCGGTCCGCTTACCGGAATCGCGTCGCTTCGGAAAGTAACCGTTCCCATGTCAATGCGGATAAGGCCGGAGGTCTCATCCAGGCGGCAATGCACAATGCCGCCGGAGGTTGCAACGGCCATATCGGCTTTATTGGCAAATCCCTTGTCCCACAGGCAGCGGGCAAAAATTCGAAGCCCGTTGCCGCTTTTTTCAGCTTCACTGCCATCCGGGTTGAAAATTTTCACCCGGGCATCGGCCTGTGCATCCTTGAACGGACCCAGCAGAATGCCGTCCGAGCCCAGGCCGTAGTTTCGGTGGCAGATCCGCCGGATTTGCCCGGCCGTCAGCACGCCGCCGCACTCATCCGGATCGATGACGATATAGTCATTTCCCAGGCCATGATATTTATCGTATTTCATTTTTCCCCTGCCTTTGTTTTCAGACAGATACAGGCTGCACGAAGTGCGGAAAAAATCCCCCCGCTTTTCAGGTGAACATGTTCCCCCGTGGAAACCGGTGCAGCGCCGGCATGTACAGGGATTGCCGGGCGATCAAAGGCGCCCCGGTCTGCTCAAGGCGCAACCCCCTAAATTTAACAGCCCAACCAGGGAGAAACAAGCGCAAAAATCAAAAAGCAGGGCTCTGAACAACAGGGCGTCAACTGCGCCTGATGCTGCACAAGCGTCTTTAGCCTTGAAAAATCCGGAAAGATTAATTACAACAAGCCGGTATGGGATATGTATACGATTATCAGGATGCCCTTGCCTATGAGCAATGGTTGAAAAATCAGGCTAACCGGGCGACTCTGGAGCTTGAAGGCCGGTTGATGCTTTCGATGATTCAGCCCTTGAGCGGCAAGCGCTTGCTCGATATCGGCTGCGGGACCGGGCACAGTCTGCTGCCGTTTCAGGGCAGGGGAGCGTATTTGACCGGTGTGGATGCTTCCCCTTATATGCTCGATATCGCGCAGGCCCGGGTGGGCTCCCGGGTGGATTTGCACCGGGCTTTTGCTGAAGATCTGCCGTTTGACGACAATTATTTCCATTATGCCTGCCTGTGCCTGACCCTTGAGTTTGTCGAGGATCCCTTAAAAGCTTTGGAGGAAGCCTGCCGGGTTTCCAAAGACGGGGTTTTTGTGGGATTGCTGAACAAATACGCCTTTAAAACCCTTGAACGGCGGGTTAAAGGCATCTTCCGCCCGAGCCTGTTCAATCAAGCCCGGTTTTTTAGTATCTGGGAAGTTGAGCGGATGTTTCGCATGCTGCTTGGCAATGTCCCCATGTTCTGGCGGACGGTATGCCTGCTGCCCGGCCGTTCGCACCGGCTGATCTATCGAATGGAAACCTCCCCTGTCCTGCAGCATTTTCCGTTCGGGGCCTTCGCCGGCGTTATGGCCTGGCCGGTTCCCCGTTTCCGGACCATCCCCATGGCCCTTAGAGCCAATTCCAAACCAAACCAGGCGGTCAGCGGTGTTATCAGTTGCCCCGGCCATTCATCCGGTCCCCGTGTGGAAGGGAAGCAGGCAATGGAGGCCGGCGAGAGACCCGATTGAAGGCGGGCCGGTTTTCCCCAAACAAATTTACATTTGAAGCCTTGCGTACGGGAAGGGCTGTATTTGCGGTGTCTGATGCCCATGGAAGCGAAATTATACGAGAAAATCGGCGATTCGGATGATAGAGCGGATGACAAAAAAGTGGTCTGCCGCCTCTGTCATCACAGCTGTGTGATAAAGGATGGCCGCCGGGGTGTTTGCGGTGTTCGCGAAAACAGGGGCGGGACGCTTTACAGCCTGGCCTATGACCGTGTTGTGGCCCGTCACGTGGATCCGATTGAAAAAAAACCCCTGTTTCATTACTTCCCCGGGACCCTTTCCTATTCCTTTGCAGCGGCGGGCTGCAACTTCAGGTGCCGATTCTGCCAGAATGCGGCCATCGCCCATGTGCCTGCCGATTCGGACAACCCGGTAAAGGGAAGCCCGGCAACCCCCGAAGCTCTGGTTCAGGATGCCCTGCGGCAGGGCTGCAGATCCATTGCCTATACCTATACGGAGCCCACGGTTTTTTTTGAGCTCGCCCTGGACACTGCCAGGCTTGCCCACCAGGCGGGCCTGAAGAACGTTTTTGTCACCAATGGGTACCTGTCTGAAGCGGCCCTGGAAATGGTCGCTCCTTACCTGGATGCGGCGAACGTGGATTTAAAAGCATTCTCCGATGGTTTTTACAAAAACTGGTGCGCCGCGCGTCTGGATCCGGTGAAAGAGACCCTGAGACAGATGAAGACGCTGGATATATTTGTTGAAGTGACGACGCTGCTAATCCCGGGTTTGAATGACCGCGCGGACGAGGCAAGGAGGCTGGCCGGCTTTATTGCCGAAGAGTTGGGGAGGGAGACGCCCTGGCACATCAGCCGGTTCCATCCCTGCCACCGGTTGACGGACCGCCCCCCCACGCCGGTGGAAACACTGCTTCAGGCCAGAGATATCGGTATAGAAGCCGGGCTTAAGTATGTTTATACCGGCAATGTTCCGGGTGAGCCCAGTGAGAGCACATATTGCCACAACTGCAGCGAGCCCTTGATCTTCCGGAGGGGGTTTTGCGTGACGGAGAACCGGGTTCAGCATAATCAATGCCCCGATTGCGGGGCGTTTATCCATGGTGTGGGGCTGTGCGGATGAGCCGGGCGGATGAGTCCCTGGGGCCGCCCGCGGGACAGTTTTCCGGAGGCTCCGGGTGGCAGGAACTTCTGGCGGGCAGCCTGTGCTCGGCCGGTGAACTCGGCCGTTGGCTGGCAATTGATCAGGAGGCGGTCGCACGGGTGATCCGGCGCTATCCCATGCGGATCAATCCGTACTATCTCTCCGTCATTCAGGCGGTGGGGGCACCGCTTTGGCGCCAGGCCGTGCCGGACCCGGAAGAGCTGGAGACCGAAGCGCATCTGGTCCCGGACCCCTTGGCTGAAGCGCCGCAGTCAGCCGTGCCCCATCTGATTCATCGCTATCCGGACCGGGCGGTGTTCATGGTCTCCAATGAGTGCGCCATGTATTGCCGTTTCTGCATGCGCAAGCGTCGACTGGGCCGGGGTGGAGGGGTGACGGACCAGAGCCTTTCCCGGGGGCTTGCCTATATCCGAAAAACCCCCGCCATTCGGGAAGTGATCCTCTCAGGCGGCGACCCTTTGCTGCTCCCGGATGAACGGTTGGCTGAAATTTGTTCCCAGCTCAAGGCAATCGGGCATGTGGAACTTATCCGGGTGCATTCCCGGGCCCCGTGTACCCTGCCGGCCCGTATTACCATGGACCTGGTTTCCCTGCTCGGCAAATTTCATCCCTTGTATCTCAACATCCACTTCAATCATCCGGCAGAGCTCACGCCCGATGCCCGATCCGCCTGCGCCCGGCTGGCCGACGCGGGCATACCGCTCGGCAGTCAGAGTGTTCTGTTAAAGGGGATAAATGATGATGCCCGGGTTTTGATGCAGCTCGTTCAAGAACTGCTGAAAAATCGAATTCGCCCGTATTACCTGCATCAGGCGGATCTTGTGGAGGGCACCCGGCATTTCCGGACGAGCGTGGAAAAGGGCCTGGAGCTCATGAGAGCCCTGCGTGGCCGGATTCCGGGCATCGGGGTGCCGCATTACATGATTGATCTGCCCGGCGGCGGGGGAAAAATCCCGCTGCTGCCAGAATATGTCGAAAAAATCGGCGAGGATCGATTGTATGTCAGGAATTTCGAGGGGCGGGTCTTCGAATATCCCCTGTGAACGGATTCCGATGCTTCAGCCCGATGTTTGAGGGGGGGCGCCCGTCCGGCAGGTGGTGCACCCGGAAAGTGTTCCGGTTTCCCCTTCCCGGGGCGGGGGGCCCTTTTTTTTGATCTGGACGATTTCAGGCTGGTACCGGCCGGTTTTTTTTGCCTCCCTGTCTTTGAGTTTTATCCCCCCCAGGGCAATTCCGAAAAACAGGAAACCGAAGAGGGCGGCGAAGATCGAGGCATCCGCGTTAAACCCGGCGGCGAAGGCATCGCCTAAAACCGCGCCAATGACCAGGGCAATGATGGGAAAGATGTAGAGCATAAACGAGAGGCGGACCAACTGGCTGGTTTTAAATGCCACCATCACCGTGTCGCCCGCCTCTGCATGGACCGGGTTGGCCACCTCGATTTCAATCTCTTTGATCCCGCCCAGGGAATGGCAGGCATGGCGCTCGGAGCACCCTTCGCAGGCGGTGGTGCGGCGGGTGACGATAAACGCCTTATCCCGGCTTGTTCGGGTGATAATCGCTTCTTCTAAAGCCAATATGTTTAACTCATCTGAAATTTTAGCGGGGGCGGCGGTTTGATCCTTGCCCACCCCCGCTTTTCGGCAGTTGGTATCAGGAAACCGCTTCCAATTGCCGGGGGGCGGTATCCGAGTAGCAGATCAAGCCGCACTGAAGGCATCGGTTCGCTTCTGTCAGGGCTTTTTCCTCACTGAACCCTTTCTCAATTTCCGGGCACTTATCCGGAATCTCATGGATGCGGCACATGGGCATAATCTCGCGGGGACTGATGGAAACGTTCTCCAGGTGGTCCACGGTTTGGAGGATGGTGCCGCAGCTGACCACATTGCCCGGAAGATCCAGGGGAATGCCGTTCATGCGTTTATGGATGGCGGCGGCAGCCCTGCGGCCGGCCGCGATGGCACGAATGGCCGCGCTGAAATCGGTGATCACATCGGATTGGGAAAACAGGCCGTAAACATCGGGCCCGGCAGCCGGATTTTTTGTGGGCGGCCGGCCGACCCAGGCAACACCCCTAGCCCCGGTCTCTTCTTCTTCTTCTTCTTCGTTCAGGGCCTCCTGCCGGGTAAAGATCAGTTCCGGGAAGCGACCGGATTCCAGTATCAGCGTTCCCGCGGGAATTTGGTCGGTTTTTCGGCTGCTCAGATCCATATATGCGATGGAAGTCAACTTTTCGTCCATACCGCTCAGAGAGGTGACCGTTTTGTTGAACAATAAAGTGACGCCCGCGTTTTCCAGGGATTCCATGAGCGAGGCGTCAACCTGTGAGGCTTCGCGTCTCTGGCGGAAAATAATGGTGATATTTTCCGCGCCCAGGTGGCGGCAGATATCGACGGCTTCCTCGGTGAGGGGGCCGGTGTCTGTCAGCACCACGTCCGCGGCAATTTTGAGGTGGTTCCGGTTTTCAAGGCCGGTTTTTATAAGATCGATTAGCAGATAAGTTCCGGGCACCGCTTCTTCCACAACCTGGTCCTTCAGCCGCTCCAGCCGGCTGTCCCATCCGCCGGAAGCCAGAAATACCGCTTCGTACCCCTTTTCCATAAGCGTGGCAATGGTGAAGTCCCGTCCAAGCACTTTGTTGGTCTGGGCGGAAACCCCCATTTCGAGAATGCCTTCGATATCCCAGTCCAGTATCTCGGAGGGCAGGCGGTGACCGGCAATGGCTGTGCGCAGAAGTCCGCCCAGTTGATCGGTGGCCTCAAAGACTGTCGGGGCGTGGCCCAGGCGGGCCGCGAAAAATGCCGCTGACAGGCCTTCGGCCCCGCCGCCGACCACAGCGATGCGGCGATTGGTCTCCGGCGCCCGATATGGCTGGATCCGATCGCCGCTTTCTTTTTCATAGTCCGCCGCAAAACGTTTTAAATTGTTTATGGCCACCGGTTCATCGATGAGATTGCGCCGGCATTCGGTTTCACAGGGGCGCGGGCAGATCCGGCCGATGACCGTGGGGAAGGGGTTGCGCTCTTTGATCACCTGAACGGATTTATAGTAGTCGCCAAGGGCGATCTGGCGGATATATTCGCTAATGTTGATTCCCGCCGGGCATGCCCGCTGGCAGGGCGTGGTGCAGTCTTCGGTGGTGTATTCCTTTAAGATACGGCGGGTGACCGAGGACAGCGTGATAATGTTTTTCGGGCAGACGCGCTCACAGGTGCCGCAGCCGGTACATTTGTTTTCATCCACCTTGGGGAGATTGTCCGGGCCCATGACAATGGCGTCAAAGGGGCAGGCGGTGGCACAGGAGCCAAGCCCCAGGCAGCCGATCTGGCATTCTTTCATGCCCCCGTAAAGCATGGCGGCGGCCTGGCAGCTGCTCAGGCCTTTGTAACGGAATTTGAGCTCGGCCTCCTCGAGGCCGTAGGTGCAGCCGGGAAGGGCGATATCGGGCTCCTTGGCCTCGATGCTCAAGCCCAGGACAGCTGCAATCTGCTCTGCCAGCTCAGCGCTGCCGGCCACGCAGGAGGTTGGGGGGGATTCCCCCGCCACCACCGCCTCGGCATTGGCCGTGCATCCGGGATAACCGCAGCCGCCGCAATTGGCGCCCGGCAGGAGGTCGTCGATTTCAGCCACCTTCGGGTCCACATAAACATAAAAAATTTTGGAGGCAAACGCCAGGCAGGAGCCGATGATCAATCCAAGTCCGCCCATCATGAGAATCGATTCAAACATTGCTTAACAACTCCTTTATGCAAGAATAGAAGGGTGGATCCCTTTTCAATCTTTTGCTTCAATTTAAAAAGTTCGCGCACCC
The DNA here is from genome assembly GCA_964575805.1 of uncultured Desulfobacteraceae bacterium. Lineage (GTDB taxonomy): Bacteria > Desulfobacterota > Desulfobacteria > Desulfobacterales > Desulfosalsimonadaceae > M55B175. The sequence goes on along the minus strand of CAZNSO010000005.1, from coordinate 20,670 downwards.
AATAATATTTAAAAAAGATATT
>CAZNSO010000005.1:0-20548 GCA_964575805.1 uncultured Desulfobacteraceae bacterium | reverse complement strand
TAATATTTAAAAAAGATATTATCTAAAAAAATGGGAAACAGTCGCTTCAAGTATAAAAAGATTTTATCTATATCACGGGTTACCCTTTATGTCCATTAAAATTAAAAACCTGTTCCCAAAACCGTACGGTCGGTCTGCAGGTTTTCCGGGATGCTCCGAAAGGCAGTACCTCCCATGAATCACGGTCAGCCGGTCAAACACAGCTTGACGCCGGCCCCCGGTTCAGCTTATGATGGCCCTTTAATTAAACGGGGGCGGTTTATGCAATCCTTTCAAATGCGGGTACAGGAAGCGGCGCAGTTTTTGCGGCGGCATATCGATGCGGCGGATATCGGAGTAATGACGGGAACCGGCCTGGGAGACAGCATCAATGGCCTGGCGGTTACCGCTGCTTTTGAGTACAAGGAGGTACCGCATTTTCCGGTGTCCACGGTTCAAAGCCATTACGGGAAGCTGGTGGCCGGGGAGCTTCATGGAAAGCGGATTCTTGCCATGCAGGGCCGTTTTCACCTCTATGAAGGCTATTCCCCTCTTGAAGTGACCTTTCCCGTCCGGGTGATGCAGGCCATGGGCGTTCACACGCTGATCCTGTCCAATGCATCCGGCGGCATCAACCTGGATTTTTCCGCCGGCGATATTATGATGATCAAGGACCATATCAATCTGACGGGGGAAAACCCGCTGGCAGGCCCCAACGTGGATGCGTGGGGCCCGCGTTTCCCGGATATGCTCCATGTTTATGATCCCGCCCTGATGCGGATTACTGAAAAGGAAGCTGAAAAGCAGGGCTTTTCTTTACAGAAGGGCACCTACGTGGGGCTTAAAGGCCCTTGCCTGGAGACGCCGGCGGAGACCCGGTTTTATCGTCAGATCGGCGGAGCGGCGGTTGGGTTTTCCACGGTAATGGAGGCCATTGCCGGGGTGCATGCCGGTATGCGGATTTTGGGGGTGTCGACAATTACCAACATCAATGATCCGGATCATCCGGAGCCGGCCACGGTTGAGGGCATCATCGAGGAGGCGGGGCGTGCCGCCCCCCGGCATGCCCGGATCATTGAAGCCGTTGCGCGGGAGGCGGGGGTGCATGGAAGCCATTGATATCCTGGTGACAAACGGCACCGTCCTGACGATGGATGCGGCGGAAACGGTGGTGGAAAATGGTGCGGTGGCGGTTTCAGGCGATACCATTGGCGATATCGGGCCGGCGTCGCGATTTTCCCCGGATCCGGGCGTCAGGGTGATCGACGCCGGGGGCGGGATCATCCTGCCGGGTCTTGTCAACACCCACAACCATGCCGCCATGACCTGCTTCCGGGGATTGGCTGACGACCTGGACCTGATGAGCTGGTTAAATGATCATATTTTCCCCGCAGAAGCCCGGCTGACCCCGGAAAAGGTTTATCACGGGGCCATGCTGGCATGCGCGGAAATGATCCTTTCGGGCACCACCTGTTTTTCGGACATGTATCTTTTTGAAGATGCCGTGGCCGAGGCGGCCAAAGAGGCGGGCATGCGTGCCGTGGTGGGCGAGGTGCTCTATGATTTTCCATCCCCCAATTACGGGCCCATTGACAACGGCTTCTCCTATACCGCATCGCTGATCGATAAATGGCGGGGGGACAGTTTGGTGACCGTGGCGGTGGAGCCGCATTCCCCCTATCTGTGCGCCCCGGCATTGCTTGAAAAGGCTGAGGCCCTTTCAGCGGCGAACAATGTGCCGCTCATTCTCCACGTGGCGGAAACCCGCAGTGAAGCGGAGAAAATTCACTCCCTCTATGGCAGAACGCCGGTGGAGCACCTGGCGGATTTAGGGGTGTTGTCCTCCCGGCTGGTTGCCTGCCACTGTGTGGTTTTAACCGAGAATGATATCTCCCTGCTGCGACGGGCCGACGTAAAAGTCTCCCACAATCCGGAGAGTAACATGAAGCTTGCCGCCGGCATTGCGCCCGTCCCGCGGATGCTGGCGGCCGGTATCTGCGTCGGTCTGGGAACGGACGGCTGCACCAGCAACAACAACCTGGACATGTTTGCCGAGATGGATACCGCCGCCAAGGTGCACAAGGTTCAAAATCAGGACCCCACGCTCATGGACGCCCGAACGGTGCTTCGTATGGCAACCATTGAAGGCGCCCGGGTACTTGGGCTGGAGCGGCGGACCGGCTCACTGGAGAAAGGCAAGAAGGCGGATTTGATTGTGGTTGACACGAAAAAACCCCATCTTACCCCCATGTATGATATTTATTCCCACCTGGTGTATGCGGCGGCAGGCAGCGACGTGGCGGCCACGATAATTAACGGCCGGCTGGTGATGCAGGACGGACGGCTTTTCACCATTGACGTGGATGGGGCCATGGCGGCGGTCAATGCCATCGCCGAAGAGATCCGTATGGGGGAAGCTGCTCGTCAAACCAGCTGAGAGCGGAGCGATTTTCAAGTCAGGACCGGGCAGGTCGTTGGGTACTGCCGGAGCAGGCGGGGTTAAGATGGAAAAACAGTTTTTCAGCGTAAAAAGACGGCAATGGAGGAAGGCAAGCCGGGGGCCCGCGGTTTTGTTAGGCATCGCTCTGGCGCTGGCTGTTCTCGGGTGGGCGGGTGGCGGCTTTTGCCCGGCGGAAGCCGCCGCCGCTGAAGGGGATTCCGCCGGCCAGGGGGCTGCTGAACCGTCGGATCCGGAATTTGACGAATTTGATGAGTTTGAGGAGTTCGACGCCCCTGGGTCGGATGCGGGCGCTGCCGTATATGACCCCATGATCGGGTATAACCGGGTCATGACACGCGTTAACGACCGCCTGTATTTCTGGGTTTTAAAGCCAACCGCCAGGGTTTACGGGGCCATTCTTGCCGAGCCGGCCCGGGTGTCGATCAAGCGGTTTTTTAAAAACCTGGCCTTCCCGATTCGCCTGGTAAACAACCTGCTTCAATTCAAAATCAAGGGGGCAGGGGTTGAAACCATCCGCTTCGGCGTCAATTCCACGGTCGGTATCGCCGGCCTCTGGGATCCGGCCGAGAAATGGTTCCACCTTGAGGCGCATGAGGAAGATTTCGGACAGACGCTGGGCTATTATGGTTTGAACGGGGGCTTTCACCTGGTGATGCCCTTGACGGGGCCCTCCAATTTACGCGATTCCCTGGCAAGCGTTCCGGACGGGTACCTGGAGCCGCTTTACTATGTGAATCACAAGGCCATTCTGATTGGCGCCCCGATTGTGGATGTGGTCAACCGGACCTCCCTTCGTATCGGCGAGTATGAGAGTTTTCGCAAAGATGCCATGGATATGTATATTTTGTTTCGCAATGCCTATGAACAAAACCGGGAAAAAAAAATAGGGGAATAATATGCGAAAGTCAGTCGTGTCGGTAATCGTTGGCGTCCTATTGACGGGGCTCTGTGCTGCTCATGCCGCATCCGGTCATGCCGCATCCGGCGGGCCCCAGGCGGCCACGGATCTGCTCAAGGAGAAGATGGATGCGGTGCTTGCCGTTCTGGAAAAGGACGGAATAGCGGAGGCAGACCAGAAAAAGCAGATTATGGAAATTGTCGCCCCGGTCATCGACTTTGAATTAATGGCCAAGCTCACACTGGGCAGGGCCAACTGGAACCGGCTGTCCGGGAGCGAACAGAAAGAGTTTGTCGAACTTTTCGTCGACCGGTTGAAAGCCTCTTACCTGGATAAAACAACGCTTTATTCCGATCAGGAGCTGGTCTTTAAGGAGGGCCGGGAGCAGGGCGGCAAGATCCATGTGCCCATGGAAATTATTGGCAGGGATGAAAAAGCGGACGTGTTGTATAAGTTTTACAGCAGCCCCAAAGGCCTGAAAGTCTACGATGTGGAAGTAAATGGCGTGAGCCTGATCAAGAGCTATCGCTCCCAGTTTGATGAAATTCTGCGAAACGGCACCGTCCAGGATCTGTTCGGGGAGTTGCGGGAATCCGGCCAGTAAGCCTTGCCGGTCTGCTTTTCCTCGTCCAAAAGACGGATTCTGTGCCGGCACGCGATATTTTTTTTCACTCACAATTTGGATAATCCCTGATGCCCAAGCGCCAATCGCTTATCAACCGGTTCTATGATCGGGTGGTACTGTCCCACCCCCGCAAGATTCTGGCCTGCCTTTTGATTATTATCGCTGTGCTGGGATGGTTTGCCAGGGATTTTGAGATCGATGCCTCCCCCGACACCCTGGTCAACGAAGGTGATGAAGAAATCCAGTACGCATACAAGGTTTACAACCGTTACGGGGTGCAGGACTTTCTGGTAATCGCCTATACCCCCCAGGGGGACCTGCTCTCAGACGCCGTACTGGCCGATATCAAAAACCTCAAGGAAAAACTTGCCGGCATGGAGCGGGTCCAATCCGTTGTCACCCTGCTTGATGTGCCGCTTCTGCAAAGCCCGCCCCTGTCGATAAGCGAGATGAGCGGGGAACTCCCGACTCTGACCGATTCGCGGGTCAACCGGCGGATGGCGCGCGAGGAACTCCGGACAAGCCCCATTTACCGCAACATGCTGGTCAGCCCGGATCTGGAGACAACGGGAATTCAAATCAACTTCGAGGATGATCCCCGCTACAGGGAGGCGGTCAACCAGCGGATTGAACTGGAGGAAAAGGCGGAAAAGCAGGGGCTCACCCCATCCGAACAGGCCCGGTATGAGCGTCTTCGCGCCGAGGTGGAGCGGATCCGGGCTCAGTTTGACGCCCAGAGAGATCGGGACATTGAGCGCATCCGGGATATCATGGATCAGCACCGCGATGATGCCCAGCTGTACCTGGGCGGGGTCAGCATGATTGCCAATGACCTCATCCGGTTCATTAAAAACGATCTCAAAGTGTTCGGTCTGGGGGTGTTCTGTTTTCTGATCATTGTGCTGGGGATGATTTTCAGGCGCCCTCGCTGGGTGCTGCTGCCCATGCTGTGCTGTGTCTTCTCGGGCATTGCCATGATCGGTCTTCTGGGGCTTTTCGGTTGGCGGGTGACAGTGATTTCATCCAACTTCATCTCGCTTCAGCTGATTATGACCATGGCCATTGCCATCCACCTGGTGGTCCGGTACCGGGAGCTGCTGTGCGAATACCCGGAGCGGGAGCATCGCCGGCTGGTGCTTGACACCATGCGGCTGAAGCTCACCCCCGTGTTTTATGCGGGATTGACCTCATGCGCCGGGTTCGGCTCCTTGTTTTTTGCGGATATCAAGCCGGTGGCCACATTCGGATGGATGATGGTGGGCGGCATCGCCGTTTCGCTGGTGTTTACGGTTTTATTTTTCCCGGCCCTGCTGGTGCTTTTAAAAAAGACGGATCCCCCGCCGGTCTGCGGCGGAAGCATGACTTTGACCGCGGTGCTGGGGCGTCTTACCGAGCACCGGGGCCGGGTTGTTCTGGTCTTGAGCCTGGTTTTGCTCGTGGCCAGCGCCGGGGGCATATCGCGGCTCAAGGTGGAAAATTCCTTTGTCAATTATTTTAAAGAGTCCACGGAAATCTACCAGGGGATGAAAGTCATTGACCAGAAACTGGGCGGCACCACCCCCATGGACGTGATTGTCGGTCTGGACAGTGACGGCGGGGCGCCTGAAACGGAACCCGGGGAGGCGGATACCCCCGCTGCCGATGAATTTGACGCCTTCTCCGAATTCGAGGAGTCGACACCGGAAAGCGCGGATTCGTACTGGTTCACCCCCTACAAAATGAAAAAAGTGCTGGAAATTCATAACTATCTGGATAACCAGCCGGAGATAGGCAAGGTGCTTTCCCTGGGCACCCTGCTGAAAGTGGCGCGGAGCTTGAATGACGGCAAGCCCCTGGACAGTTTTGAGTTGTCCCTGGTCTACAATGAAATCCCGCCCGAGTATCGGGGGCAGCTGGTCAATCCTTTTGTTTCCGTTGAACACGATGAACTCCGCTTCATGGTTCGGGTACAGGATACCGACCCCTCGCTGCGGCGCAATGAGCTCATCAACCGGATTTATCAGGATTTGACAGGGCCTCTCGGCTATGAACCGGAATCCGTCCGGCTGACCGGGCTGCTGGTGCTCTACAACAATGTGCTGCAGACCCTTTTTGATTCCCAGGTCTTGACGCTGGGCGTGGTCCTTCTGGCCTTGATGGTGATGTTCCTTGTGCTTTTTCAGTCCTTAAAGGTCGCCCTTATTGCCATCTTCCCCAATCTCCTGGCGGTGTCCGTGGTGCTTGGCGCCATGGGCTGGGCGGGAATCCCCCTGGACATCATGACCATCACCATTGCGGCCATCAGCGTGGGCATTGCCGTTGATGACACCATCCACTACATCCACCGTTTCCGCCGGGAGGTTCGCACGGACGGGGATTATGTGGGCGCCATGCACCGCAGCCATGGAACCATCGGCTATGCCATGTATTATACGTCAATAACCATCATTCTCGGCTTCTCCATTCTGGCCTTGTCCAATTTTATCCCGACAATTATTTTCGGACTGATGACCGGTCTGGCCATGCTCATCGCCCTGCTGGCGTCCCTGACGCTTCTGCCGTACCTGCTTATGCTTTTCAAGCCCTGGAAACCCAAAAAAAACGTCCTGATTCATTCCGAAGGGCAGGAATAGAACTTCTTTGCAAGGAGAGAGGCCAGTCATGCAATATGACACGGTTATTATCAACGGCCGCGTGCTGACCTTGAATCCGACATTCGATATCATCGAAAATGGGGTGGTTTGCATTCAAGATGGAATTATCGTACGGGTTGAAGCCAGGGTTTCGGATACGGCCGCATACCCGGCAGAGCAGGTGATCGATGCCCGCGACGGCCTGGTCATGCCGGGGCTGGTCAACACCCATGCCCATCTGCCCATGTCGCTTTTTCGTGGCCTGGCCGATGACCTGCCCCTGGCGGAGTGGCTCAGCGAACATATCTTCCCGGCTGAAACCCGGCATATCGACCCTGCCGCCGTACGCAGCGGAACCCGGCTTTCCTGCCTGGAGATGCTTTTGTCCGGAACGACCACCTGCTGCGACGGCTATTTTTTTGAAGACGCGGTGGCCGAGGCGGTCCGGGAGACGGGGATGCGGGCGGTTCTGGCCCACGGGATAATCGATTTCCCCGCCCCGGGGGTTCCGGACCCCTCTGAAAATATTGCGGCAGCTTCGCAATATGTATCCAGGTGGCAGAATGCCTCCGAATTGATCAGGCCGTCAATCTTCTGCCATTCCCCTTATACCTGCTCCGCCGCAACATTAACGCGCGCAAAATCAGCCGCTCGGGAGGCGGGTGTCCTTTTCCAGATCCACGTGGCGGAGACCCGGCAGGAGTATGCGCAGAGCCTTTCCGAGCAAGGGGTCTCTCCGGTGAAATACCTGGACCGGCTGGGGGTGCTGGATGAAAAGACCCTGCTTTCGCATGCCGTCTGGGTGGATACGGAAGATATCGCTATTCTGGCTTCGCGTGGCTGCGCGATTGCCCACAATCCCGAAAGCAACATGAAGCTTGCCTCTGGAGTGGCCCCGGTTCCGGAGTTCATTCGTGCGGGCATCCCTGTCGGCCTGGGAACAGACGGGTGCGCGAGCAACAACAACCTTGATCTTTTTTCCGAAATGGATACGGCCGCCAAACTGCACAAGGGGTTCTCCGGCGACCCCAGGGTGATGGACGCCCGGCAGGTGCTTCGCATGGCCACCACAGAAGGGGCCCGGGCCCTCGGCCTGGACAAGCGGATCGGCTCCATCGAAACCGGAAAGGAAGGCGATATTATCGTCATCCAAACCCGCCAGCCGCACCTGACGCCCATGTATCACCCGGAGTCGCACCTGGTGTATGCAGTGCGGGGCGCCGATGTTCGGGACGTGCTTGTTAAGGGCCGGACACGGGTGAAGGATCGGGAAATCATCGGCATGGATACGGAGGCCATTCTGTCTGAGGCAAGGTCGCTGGCCCGCCGGATCGCGGGAACCGGCTGAGCGGGAGGTGAGGACCGGGATGGATTTGACTGCGCTGCTAAGATCGGCCGCCGGCGACCGGCCCGTTGACCGGCTGTTTGAAAACGCCCGGCTGCTGAACGTGTTTTCAGGGCAAATCGAACCCTGCCACATTGCCGTGGCCGGCGGCCATGTCGTGGGCTTCGGCAGGTACCGGGCCAGGGAACGGGTCGATCTGGCCGGCCGTTATGTTCTTCCCGGCTTTATCGATGCCCATGTTCATATTGAAAGCTCCATGACCGCCGTTCCCGAATTTGTCAGGGCCGTGCTGGCCAGGGGCACCACCACCGTTGTGGCCGATCCCCATGAGATCGCCAATGTGCTGGGTGGAGAAGGCATTTCCTACATGCTCGCAGAGGCCGACCGGCAGCCCATGAATCTTTATTTTACGCTGCCTTCCTGCGTGCCGGCAACGGATATGGAGACAGCCGGCGCCCGGCTGGAAGCACCGGCGCTCAAGCCTTTTCTCAGCAGCAGCCGGGTTCCTGCTATGGGCGAGATGATGAATTTTCCGGGTGTCATTGCCGGTGCCCCCTCTGTTTTGGAAAAGATCGCCCTGGCGCGTGCGGCCGGCAAGCCGGTCGACGGCCATGCCCCCGGCGTTTCCGGAAAAGCCCTGAACGCCTATCTTACGGCGGGTATTGCCAGTGACCATGAATGCGTCAGCCTTGCCGAGGCAAAGGAGAAGCTCTCTGCCGGCATGCATATCATGATCCGGGAAGGCACCGGGGCGAAGAACCTGGATGCGCTGCTGCCCCTGGTGACGCCGCAAAACGCCCACCGCTTGATGTGGTGCACGGACGACCGGCATCCCCACGAGATTATCCATGAGGGGCACCTGGATGCCATGGTTCGCCGTGCCATCCAGTTTGGCGTGGACCCCGTTTGCGCTGTCCAGATCGCCACCCTGAACCCGGCCCGCTACTTCAATCTGCCCCGGATCGGAGCCATTGGGCCGGGCATGCGGGCGGATATGGTGGTGACAAGCGAGCTGGCCAACCTGTTTCCGGAGGCCGTGTATGCCGGCGGCCGCCTGGTTGCGGAAAATGGCGGCATATGCCCGGAGATCGACATCCCCGGGCCAGGCCCCTGTATTTCGGCCATGAATGTGGATGCCGGTTCCCTGGATTTCCAGATCCCGGCGGAAAAGGCGCACGCAAGGGTGATTGCCCTGGTTCCCGGCCAGATACTCACCCGGCAGCGCATCCTGCCGATCCGGCAGGAAGGGCAGCTGGCCGTGGCTGACCCGGCTGCCGATATTTTAAAGGTTGCCGTGGTGGAGCGCCATCACCGGACAGGCAATATCGGGAAAGGTTTTGTCAGTGGGTTTGGATTCGCGAAGGGCGCCATAGCCTCAAGCGTGGCGCATGATTCCCACAATATAATCGTCCTCGGGACAAACGACAGGGACATGGCGCTGGCAGCAGCGCATGTGGCGGCCATGAAAGGGGGCCTTTGCGCTGTCTGCGATCAAGCGGTCAGGGCGGAGCTGGCACTGCCGATAGCCGGTCTCATGTCCCCCCGGCCCCTGGATTCGGTCTGTCGCCGGATGGATGCCCTGCTTGAGGCCGCCCGGCAGATGGGCTGCCGTCTGCCGGACCCGTTCATGACGCTATCTTTTCTGGCTCTGCCCGTGATCCCGGAATTGAAAATTACCGACAAAGGCCTTTTTGATGCGGGCCGGTTCACCCACGTCCCCCTGTTTGCCGATTGAAACCGAGTTTGAATGCGCTCGCCGGCACCTTGAAAACCGGTCGGTTCAGGTGATAGGGTTCCCCTATGATTGTGCATGTGGACATGGATGCGTTTTTCGCCTCGGTGGAGGTCCTGGATAATCCGGGGTTGAAGGGAAAGTGCGTGATTGTGGGCGGCGCCTCAAACCGGGGGGTGGTCTCCGCGGCCAGTTACGAGGCCCGCCGCTATGGCGTGCATTCGGCCATGCCCATTTACCAGGCAAGGCAGAAGTGCCCGCAAGGCATTTTTCTGCGGCCCCGGGGCCGGCGCTACCGGGAGCTGTCCGGCCGGGTGATGGCCGTTCTGTCCCGATTTTCTCCGCTTGTGGAGCCGGTCTCCATTGACGAGGCGTATGTGGATATCAGCGGCTGTGAAAATTTGCACGGTGCTCCGGAGGTCATTGGCCGAAAAATCAAGGCGGCAATTCACGCGGATTCGGGGCTGAGCTGCACGGTGGGCATTGCCCCCTTGAAATTCCTGGCCAAAATCGCTTCAGACATGGACAAGCCGGATGGCCTGACCTGCATTCACCCTGAAGCCATGCCGGATTTTATCGGCAGTCTTCCCGTTTCAAAAGTGCCGGGCGTGGGGTCGCGCACCCGGGAGCAGCTGGAGCGGATGGGTATTGGCACGCTGGGCGATGTCAGGCGATTTTCCGAGGCATTGCTGCGTCGGCGGCTTGGCAAATACAGGGCACGGCTGGCGGAGCTGGCTGCCGGGATCGATCCTTCAAGGGTCAAGCCGACGCGCCCGGTAAAATCCATCAGCAGCGAGGCAACCCTGCCGGCTGATACGAGGGATAAAGAGCAACTGCGTGCTTATCTGCTGCAGCAGGCTGAAGAGGTGGGCCGCCAGCTGCGAAAAAAAGGATTGCAGGCAGGGACGGTGACGCTCAAGGTCAAGCATGCCGATTTTTCTCAGTTCACCCGCCAGCGTGCTCTAGAGGGGCCTGCCCGCTCTTCCGAAACCATTTTCCGGGCCGGCTGCGCGCTGCTGGAGAAATATCATCTCAGTCAGCCAATCCGCCTGATCGGCCTTGGGGCTTCGGATTTGACTGAGACATCCGGGCCTGTTCAGTTGACTCTGTTTGGTGCTACCGACCCCGCTTCCGGTAAATGGGAGAGCGTGGACAGTGCCGTGGATGCCGTTGTCGAGCGCTTCGGCCCGGATGCCCTCAAAAAAGCGGGGCTGCTCCACAGGGATTATAAGCCGAAGTAAAGGCCGATCCCGTAAGAATGCATGTCATTGTCATAGAACTGGCCATAAGGGATAAACCCGTTGTAATATTCGAGCAGAAGCTGGATATTGCGGTTTCGCCGGTCGATATTGCTGAAATTCAGCCCGGCTTTTAAGCTGTAAGCCGGCGTCCAGGAAAGCTCCTGAAAACCTTTTATGTCGAGCCCGGCAATGAAGCCCGCCCCGGCGATGATGTCATCCGGGCCTCTATATTCAATGCCCCCGTGGTAGCCCCAGCGGTCCAGGCTGTCCGGGCTCCGCTTCAGCAGATAATGCAGGCCGGCATAAGCCCGGAATGGGTGCCACGTGAAATCACCCAGCCAGTCAATGGCCTCGTAGTCAAAGTTAGCCCGGGTGTCTGCAAGGCTCGGCTGGCGAAGCAGGTATTCATCACCCAGGTGGGAGCTCTGGTGATAGAGCCGGAGGCGCATACCCAGATGCCGGAATCGGTATGTCCATGTCAGGCCGATGTTGTAATCGGAATTGAGGAGGTCCTGGGAGCTGGTGTCCAGGTCGAACTGGGAGAACAGCCCCCCTTTCAAACTCAGCTGCCAGGCATGCCGGCTGCCCATTCGTTTTTTAAGGATCCCGAAGTTTTCGCCAAAGCCCACCGAGGCGCCGGTAAAGTTGTTTCTGAACTCATTGTCGTATTCGTGGACGCTGACAAAAAAACGGGGTTCCTTGGGGTCTGCCACCAGGGGCTGGAAGACGTCTCTTGCGGGGAAAACCTGCCAGCCGGCGGCCGCCTTGGCTGAGGGCTGGCCCGCCGGGAGGATGAAAAAGGTGCAGGGGATCAGAATAAAAAACAAGGCCCGAAGGCGGAGCCAGGATCGGTTATGCATGTATTTGCGCTCCTTCTTTTTTGTCGAAGGGTTTCAGACTGAAATTCACTATAGCATGATGACGGGAACTGTCAAGCAGGCCCTGAGGGGGTGAAAAACAATTGACCCCGGCTTTGCGATTGGATACAAACAAACTTGTAGTTGATAAATAACTGGTTGATTTGGTTTAAAAATTAAAAATATTTGGAGGTTTTGGAGGAAAACGGCATGCCAATGTCCGGAGCATCCGGCACTGAAGCGATCGAGGCGAACCGGGACAGGCAGGTGATCATCGCTGATGACGACCTGACCACCCTGAAAATATTGGAAAGAACCCTTGCCAAGGCCGGTTTTTCAACAATTTGTGTGACCAGCGGAAAAGGTGTGGTGGAGCAGTTGTCCGAAGATATCTGTACCGTTATTCTGGATATCCAGATGCCGGAGATGAACGGGCTGGAATGCCTGGGCTATATCAATCGGGAATACCCCGATCTGGCCCCGATTATGCTGACGGCCAGCGATGCGGTATCCGATGCGGTCTATGCCATGAAGCACGGAGCCTTCGACTATATCGTGAAACCATTCAAAACCCGCCAGATCACCACCCTTGTGGAGCATGCGGCCCGTTCTTTTGAGCAGGCCGTGCGGCTGCGGCAGGCGGAGGAGAGCTTGCGGGAGGCGCGCCGCAATGAAATCAATGTGGCCTCCAGGGTGCAGCAGGCCCTTCTTCTGGGGCAGCCGCCGGGTGATTTCCCCGGACTGGAAATCGCCCACAGGAGCATTCCCTCCCAGGACATTGACGGGGATTTCTATGATTTCATCCGGCTGGATTCGGAAAACCTGGACCTTGTGGTTGCTGATGTCATGGGCAAGGGTATCCGTGCGGCGTTTATCGGCGCGGCATTGAAAAGCTATTTTCTACGCGTGATAAGCGAAACGCGGCACACCGGTTCGGATCGTTTCGAAATTGAACCCGCGGAGATCGTGGACTCGGTCTACAATTATATGATCTCCCAGCTGGCGGAGCTGGAATCTTTCGTCACCCTTTTTTATGCCCGCTTCTGCCCCAGGAAAAAAATCCTGACGTATGTGGACTGCGGGCATGTCCACCCCATTCATTTTCACCAGCGTACCCGGCGGGTCAGTCTTCTGGAAGGCGGGAACATGCCGCTGGGGTTTCCGGAAAAAGAGCCCTTCCGCCAGTTTTCAATCGCTTTTGAACCTGGGGATGTTTTTGTGTTCTACTCGGACGGGCTCACCGAGACAAGCAATCCGGCAGGTGAATTGTTCGGGGAGGAGCGCTTGACCGCATGTGTGGCCAGCCATGCCCGGGCCGGTCCCGACGCGCTGATCGATGCGATTCAATCGGAGGTGTTCGCGTTTTCCGGGGCCACCGAGTTCAGCGATGATTTTACCTGTGTCGGGGTTCAGATAAATCGCGAGCCCGTGCCGCAGGACCTGTTGGGCCGGCAGGAGTTTCTCGTGGACAGCCGGATGGAGGAACTGCACCGCATGCGCCATTTTATTCGCATGTTCAGTAAGAAGTACATGCGCCGTTCCGCTGACGCCTCGCGAATTGCCGGGATCGAGTTGGCGGCGGTGGAGCTGACCACCAATATCATCCGGCACGCCTATGGCGGCCAGGCCGGCTGTCCCATAAGGATTGAGGCGGTTGCTTATCCCAGGGAGATGACGATTTCGTTCTACGACCGGGGCCACGGCTTTGACCCGGAATTTGCCCCCCCGCCGGTTCTGGATGGCTCCCGGGAAGGGGGGATGGGGGTTTATATAATTGAAAAATCCGTCGATGAAATATCCTATTCCCGCGCTGCGGACGGCGAAAACCGCGCCTGCATGGTGATTCGCTGGGAGGAATAACACTTTTTTTCAAGGAAGTTCGATTATGCCGGTAAAACTGAAAGTCAATGCGTACATGGATGTGGCAGTGGTGGAAATCCGGGAAAAAGCCCTGGACGCGAGCAACAGCGAGAATTTTAAAAAAAATGTGGCCGAAACCCTGGAGAAATTTCAAAAGGTTATCATTGACCTTTCCCGGGTGGAATTTATCGACAGTTCCGGCTGCGGGGCGCTGCTTTCCTGTCTTCGGAAGCTGGGCGACCACAAGGGATCGCTGCGCATTTGCGGGGTCCAGAAAAATGTGCAGCGGCTGTTCGAATTGGTGCGGATGAACCGCATCATTGATATTTTCCCCACCAAGGACGATGCCATAAAAAATTTCTGATGGCCCCGTAAGGCTTCCGCCGGCTCAGGGGCCGCATGCTGCCGGCCCTCCATGGGGGATTTCCGGTATGGGCGCTGAACAGCCCGCTTTTTGAAGCAGGCGGTGGTTTCAGGTCACAAAGGCCGGTCCGGTCATTTCCGATGCCCGGTAGAGCTCGTAACGGGTCATGTCAAAGGGGTAGTCCCAGCACCCCTGGCGGTGGATCATGTGACCGCCGAAGCCGGTCTTGAACCGGTAGAGGCCGTACATGGGGTGAAATGGATCCGGGTTGGGCGCGGTGCCGAAAAGATCATAATCCCGGCATCCGGCATCCTTTGCCTTGCATATGGCGGCCCATTGAAGGGCATAGGGCGACATGCAGCTGCGCTTACTGGCAGCCGAGGCGCCATACAGGTAAGTGGCCCGGCTGCCGGCAATCGCCAGCATGATGCCGGCCACCGGTTTCTTCTCAATTTCAGCCATCAGCAGGTGGATACGGGCCGGGGAGGCGGAATCGGCGGCCCTGACCTCCAGAGCGGCCTTGAAGTAGTCCATGTCATTTAACAGCATGCCGTGGCGCCGGGCGGTTTCACAGTAGAGCGCATACCAGCGGGGCAGATCCCGGATGCCGGCATCAATGACGCGCACCCCTTTGCGGCCGGCCAGCCGGATGTTATACCGGGTTTTGGGCTTCATGCGGTTCAGGATCCGCTCCCGCCCCGAATTCAGGTTGAGGATTACCGTGTCCGTGGGCAAAAGATCGGTGGGCGCTTTACGAAGATTCCACCGCTTGGTGTCAAAATTCATCCGCATTTCCCGGATGCCTGTCCGGGGTTTGCCCAGCCAGATATTCTCCTCGGTGTAGCGGCTGTCATCGGCTGCCCAGGGGGATTCCCACGGCAGGTCATAACGGATGAAGACACAGTTTTCCGGAAGGTGCGGCCGGAGGCGTTCAGAGAGTTTCTCCAGCCATCTGCCGCGGCGTTCCGAATTCGGCAGCAGTTCAGGGCCGAACGGGACGTATGCCATTTCCGAGTCCGGTCCCAGGGAGCGGAGCACCACCAGGAGATCCCGCCGGGGGCCGCGTGCTTCCCCTATACGGGCTTCCGGGGTTCTTTCCGCCGCTTCCGGGAATGGTTCTTCCAAATGACCGTTCGTGACAAGCTCAAATGCCCGGGCCCGGCGACCCTGGATTTTTTTCAGCCGGCCCCAGAAAGCCGTTTGCTGCAGGTGGTAGCCGGGTTCGATAAAGCGGGTCCGTTTGGGCAAAATGGTTAACTGCATATCTGCGGTTTGACTCCTGCTGCTGTTATATCCCTTTTTTCAGGTTAACGGGTGAGGTGCCGGTACTTGATCCGGTGCGGTTGCTCCGCCTGGGCGCCCAGGCGCTTTTTCCGGTCTTTTTCGTACTCCGAGTAATTGCCCTCCGTCCATACCACCTGGCTGTCACCTTCAAAGGCAAGGATATGGGTGGCAATCCGGTCCAGGAACCAGCGGTCATGACTGATGACCACGGCGCAGCCGCCAAAATTTTCCAGTGCCGTCTCCAGCGCCCGCATGGTGTTGACATCCAGGTCATTGGTGGGCTCATCCAGCAGAATCACGTTGCCGCCCTCCTTGAGCATGCGGGCCGTGTGAACCCGGTTTCTTTCCCCGCCCGAGAGCCGGCCGACCTTTTTTTGCTGGTCCGCCCCGTTGAAGTTGAACCTTGCCACATAAGCACGGGATTTGACGGAAACCGCGCCCAGCGCAATCGTGTCCTCCCCCCCGGATATGGCCTCCCAGATCGTTTTTTCCGGATCCAGCGCGTCCCTGTCCTGATCCACATAGGCCAGCCGAACGGTTTCCCCGATTCGGAGGCTGCCGCTGTCCGGGCTTTCCTTTCCCGTGATCATGCGAAAGAGGGTGGTCTTCCCGGCCCCGTTCGGCCCGACCACGCCGACAATGCCGCCGGGCGGCAGACTGAAGGACATGTTTTCAAACAACAGCCGCTCGCCGTAAGCCTTGGACACATTTTCGGCCTCCACCACGACATTTCCCAGCCGGGGGCCCGGCGGTATATAGATTTGCATCTCCCGGGCCTGCGAGCTTTCCTGTTCGGAAAGCAGCTTTTCATATGCCTTGATGCGGGCCCTGGACTTGCTTTGCCGGGCTTTGGGGGACATGCGGATCCAGTCGAGTTCGTTTTCAAGGGTCTTCCGGCGATGACTTTCCGCTTTTTCTTCTTTTCTCAGGCGCTCCTGCTTCTGTTCCAGCCAGGAGGTGTAATTGCCCTTCCAGGGGATGCCGCGGCCGCGGTCCAACTCCAGGATCCATCCGGCCACATTGTCCAGGAAATACCTGTCGTGGGTGACGGCAATGACCGTGCCTTCATACTGTTGCAGGTGCTGCTCAAGCCAGGCAACGGTTTCCGCGTCCAGGTGATTGGTGGGCTCGTCAAGGAGAAGTATATCGGGTTTCTGGAGCAGCAGCCGGCACAATGCCACCCGCCGGCGTTCCCCGCCGGAGAGCACCTTTGCCGGTGTCCGGCCCTCCGGGCAGCGCAGCGCATCCATGGCCATTTCCAGGCGCGAATCCAGATCCCATGCCTCGGCGGCGTCAAGCTTTTCCTGGACCTCGCCCTGCCGCTCGATCAGTTTCTCCATTTCATCGTCCGACATGGGCTCGGCGAATTGTTCATTGATCCGGTCGTATTCCGCCATCAGGTCAACAATGTCCTGCACCGCCTCCTCGACAATCTGGCGGACCGTTTTTTCCTCATCCAGCCGCGGCTCCTGTTCCAGGTAGCCCACGCGATAACCCGGGCTGAACCCGATTTCACCGTTGTATTCCGTGTCCACCCCGGCCATTATCCGCAGAAGCGTGCTTTTCCCGGCGCCGTTTAAACCGAGGACGCCGATTTTGGCGCCGTAAAAATATGACAGGGAGATGTCTTCGATGATCGGCTGCTTATTGTGGTACTTGCTCACCCGGTTCATTGAACAGATCACTTTGTTGGCCGGCTGATTCATTTTATTTCCTTTCTGTAGGGTTTCCCTGAGTCGGATTCGGGCTCTGAATAAATTACAATCGACGACTTGTCAAGCCCTCCGGGGGCCGGGATTTTTTATGGGAATGATGAAAAACGGGAATGTCGGGCAATGACTGGCGGCAAGCGGAAGAGAAGGGGCTTGTATGGGGCCCGCCTTATGCCTTATCAGGGGGTTCAAAAACCAGGCGGGAAGGGCGGGCTCAGGGCGTCCACCAGTCAATGATGGATTGATCGAATCGCACGCCAAGCCCGGATTCATCGATTCTTGCGATTTCGCCGGTTATTTTGACATGTTCTTTTCTTTCCGGATGGGTGAATGTCAGAATGATCTGGTTGCCCCGGCTGAATCGCGGCAGCAGGCTTTTGGGTGTTTCAATAAACATCCCCACCGCGCTCAGGTTGATGGCCATGCCATTGAAAACCCGGTCGCCCACGCGGTAGTCAACTTGAATCAGGTATTTTTTTCGGGGGTGTTTCCGGCGGATCATGCTGGCACCGCCTGTTTCATGGCGCTCCAGCTCGGTTAGGAGGTTCTGCCGTTCCTGCAGGGACATTTTCTGGATGATCCCGTAGATTTTGGCGGTGACCATGGAAATGTCATCATCGATTTTGAAGCCGGATGTCATCGGTTTTTATAAAATCCAATCGTTGGGGGTTAATGGTAATCCCGATAATACACTAGATGTTTCGATATTGTCAATTTTTTTAGTTTCTTGCTTGCACAAAGGCTTTGAGTTTCCTAAACCCGGCCGTCCAGCAACTCCCTCATAATTTTTTGTTGAATGAATCCATGATGTTGCATCGGCAAGCGGTCCGGCCTCCGGGGGATGCGGGGCATCGAAAAATCGAGCATTCGTTCGTTTTTTCTTGATTTTTTTGGGTTCCAAGGCTATTCGGGATAGGGGGTAAGGCAATGTCTGTTTAAGATAATATCCGGTAAAAATCATATCCGGCCGGCAATAAGGTTTTCGCCGGCCGAAATGGTTCGTCCGGACTTGAAAACGCCGGGTTCAGGTGAGCCCCGGCCAGGGAAAACCGGAACCGGCAGAATCATACCAGGAGGTCCAATTGATCGAGAATCCGCTGCACGCCATCATGAACCCGTCCTCAATCGCCGTGGTGGGGGCAAGCAACAACGTCAGCAAAATGGGGACGATTCAACTTCTCAATATTATTTACGGCGGGTTTGCCGGAGATATATTCCCGGTTCACCCCACGGAGAAGGAGATTTTTGGCCGCAAGGCGTATGGTGCGGTGGCTGATCTCCCCCGCGCGCCGGACCTGGCCCTGCTGGTGGCGCCCACCCGCATTATTCCCGAGGTGCTGGAAGCGTTTGGCAGAATCGGCACGCGCCATGCCATTATCGTAACCGCCGGTTTCAGGGAGACGGGCGAACAAGGGGTGGCGCTCGAGGAGAAAATCAATGCCATTGCCGAGCGTTATGGCATGCGATTTGTCGGTCCCAACTGCATGGGGATTATCAATACCCGCCGGCGGCTCAATATTTCGGTTCTTCCGGTGGACATGCCCGATGGCGTGCTCGGCATCGCCTCCCAGAGCGGCACTTATATTACCCAGACCATGCCTTACCTGCACCGGCAGGGTATTGCCGTGAGCAAGGCGGTCAGTGTCGGAAACGAGGCCAGCATTGATCTGGTGGATTGCCTGGAGTTTCTCGGTGAAGACGTGGATACGCGGGCGATTTGCCTCTACATCGAGGGGATCCGCCGTGCGGACCGGTTCCTGGACGCGGCCCGCCGGATCAGCCGCAGCAAGCCGATTGTCGCCCAGTACGTGGGCGGCACCCGGGCGGGGGCCCGCTCCGGCGCCAGTCACACGGGTTCGATGTCCGGGCCCGATTATGTGTACGACGGGCTTTTCGAGCAGGCCGGGGTTATCCGGGTGGACTCCATTGAGGAGGTCTACAAGATCGGCTGGACGCTGGCCACCCAGCCGCCCATGAAGGGGAATCGGGCCGGTATTCTCACCCACTCGGGGGGGCCCGGATCCGCCATGTCCGATGTCAGCGACCGGCATGGCGTTTCCATACCGGCATTTTCAGAGACCCTGCGGCAGCACCTGAGCAGCATGCTGCCCGGCCATGCCGCCACCGGAAACCCCGTGGATCTCACTTTTATCCCGGACCCGCGGCCGTTGACTGAGGAGATGCCCCGTATCCTGTTTGAATCCGGGGAAATTGACGGTCTCATGATTCATGGCATAATGGACACGGACTTCTCTTCCTGTATGTATCCCATCATGGAAAAGGTCCTGGACGTATCCCGGGAGGATTTTGTCAAAAATTCGGAGGTCAATCTGGATGCATTGTCCCGCCTGCCCGCGCAGTACGGTATCCCCCTGGTGGTCAGCTCTTTTGCCGCTGACGGGGACCATGCCAGGCAGGAGCTGCTCAGGCATCGCATCCCGCATTTTGACGCCCCGGAAAAGGCCGCCCGCGCCATGGCCGCCCTTTGTCGGCACTATCAAATCCGCGGGAGAAAAATCCATACCCCGCCGTCCCCGCCTGAAAAGCCACCGGAGGCGGAAACCTGCATGTCTGCAATCAGGACTTCGGGTGCGGATGAATTCACCGCCAAGGCGCTGCTTAAAGCCTACGGCATCCCCGTTACCCGGGAAAAACGGGTGCTGACGCTTGCGGAAGCCCGGGCCGCGGCCGGCCGCATCGGTTATCCAGCGGCGCTGAAAGTCTGTTCCCCCGATATTCTGCACAAAACGGAGCAGGGCATGGTTTTTCTGGATATAGAAGACGAGAAGGCACTGGCCGAGGCTTTTGCCGCCATCCGGGAGAAAAATGCCGGCGCCCCGCTGCTGGTTTCTGAAATGCTTCGGGGGAAGCGCGAATTTATGGCAGGCGTCACTGATTTCCCGGGTTTTCCGCCATGCGTGCTGTTTGGCCTCGGGGGCATATTGACCGAGGCCATCCGGGATGTCGCCATTCGCCTGACCCCACTGGGCCGTGAAGATGCCGGGGAGCTTCTGCAGGCCATCTCCGCCGCGGATATGCTGGGCCCCTACCGGGGCATGCCGGCGGTGGATCTGGCGGCCATGACCGAAATCCTGGTGAACCTGAGCCGGCTGGCGCAGGATTTTCCTGAAATCAAGGAGATCGATCTCAACCCCGTAATGGTGGATGATGGGGGGCAGCCGAAAGTGGCGGATGCGTTGTTCGTCCTGCACTGAGTCCGGGCTACCGGTTCTGTCCGGCCGACCGGCAGACTTCGGGCGGTATTCGGCCGGCAAAGGCGGCAGCCGGAATCTGCTGCCGGTTCTTGGATCCATCGATTACGGTATAGGCGGATTTGCCTAATCCGGGGGCTTTTATGAAATTGATGGAAACCTGATTGAATGCGGCCGGGTTTTCAATGTTGCACACATGGCCGCAGCGCTCCAGGATATGCAGGGTGGCCTGGGGGTCGGTTCGGACATAGTTTTTGACCATCCGGAGGAAGAGATGATCCTCGCTGCCGGAGATGAAAAGCTTGGGAATATTGCTTTCCCGCAGCCGGTCGCTCAAACTGCGGTGGATCCTTGGATAAGTCTGCA
>CAZNSO010000004.1:3046-94211 GCA_964575805.1 uncultured Desulfobacteraceae bacterium | reverse complement strand
CAGAAAGCAACGTATGTCCATCTTACTCTTACTCTTAATCTTAATCTTAATCTTAATCTTACTCTTAATCCAGAACCGTTTGATTTCCTTAACCCAAAACCTAATACCCAAAACCTAAGCCCTGAAGTTACTTAGAAGTGTCCCCCCCGGGCCGCAGCCCGGGACCGAGCTATAACAGTAACTTTTTGTCAAGTTACTTAGAAGCCCCATACCTGCGTTGCGCTGCATTCCCCCGGATATGCAACGTAACGCAGATATGCAACGCAACGCAGATATGCAACTGGACATGCAACGCCCCCTGATCTTGAAACCGGTGATGCCCCTATATATTAACGCAAAAAAACCTTAAAGAGAAAGCGTTTGAATTTTTTATTTTTGGGCATATACCCATAACATCCCTCAATTAATAAAAATCCCGATTTTCAAAAAAAAATGGGCTGCGGCAGGAGTCAACTTTGCTTGACTTTGCCAAATCATCCATGTCATATAGTTAATCTTTTGTATTTTTGTTTTTTTGTCATGTTTTTCATGGGTTAGCAAATACATGCCCCTAACGGAAGATATTTTTTAAAAGTCGCAACTGCGGGAAGGGCCGGTCATGGCTCGGACGGCCGGCAGAACCGCTGAACACGTATTCAGGAGGATCCCCTCATGATCGTTGCCAAACGAAAACCATTTACCGAAATAACCAGCCTGATCCAGGGCTATCACAAAATCCTTGTGGTTGGATGCGGCACCTGTGTCGCTGTCTGCCTGACCGGCGGGGAAAAGGAAGTCGGCGTACTGGCCGCTGAACTCAAGCTGAGCCAGAAATCCCAGAGCGAACCCGCGGCTTTCGGGGAGGCAACGGTGCAGCGCCAGTGTGATCGTGAATTTCTGGATGAAATCGAAGCTGTTGTTCCCGAATATGATGCCCTCTTGTCAATGGCATGCGGCGCCGGCATTCAGTTTCTGGCTGAGCGGTTTCCGGACATTCCGGTATTTCCCGCCGTGGACACGGTATTTATCGGCGTCAACAAGGACGTGGGATGGTACGAAGAGCGCTGCAAAGCCTGCGGCAGCTGTGTTCTGGGGATGACCGCCGGCATCTGCCCGGTTACCATGTGCGCCAAAAGCCTTTTCAACGGACCTTGCGGCGGAACCAACGAGGCAAGCTGCGAGATCAACACGGATCAGCCCTGTGCCTGGCACATGATTTACGAAAGACTGGCCAGACAGGGACGGCTGGATAAAATCATTGAAATCTGCCCTGTAAACGACTGGCGCAACCAGAAACCCCAAACGTTGATTCAACCGGGTTACGAGCAACGCCACGAATCAGTCGAATAGCGTGCCGGACAGCGACTGACCCAGCAAGAAAAAGGATAGCGATATGGAATCAGGAAGCAAACTGGAAAGAGTACTGAAAGCCGGGCACTTCGCGTTTACCGGAGAGCTTGGCCCCCCGCGCGGGACAAATATCGAGGCCATTCGAAAAAAAGCGGCGCCTCTCAAGGGAATGGTGGACTCGGTCAACATTACGGACAACCAGACCGCCGTTGTGCGCATGTCGAGCTGGGCCGCCAGCCTTCTGGCCATTCAGGAAGGCCTGGAGCCCAACTACCAGATGGTGTGCCGGGACCGAAACCGCCTGGCCATGCAGGCCGACATCCTCGGCGCCTATGCCCTGGGCATCCGCAACATGCTCTGCCTTTCCGGGGACCACCAGCAGTTCGGCGATCATCCGCAGTGCAAGGGTGTTTTTGATATCGACTCCATGCAGCTTATCCAGGCGGTGAAAAACATGCGCGATGAAGGAAAATTCATCAACGGCCAGGAAATCGATGAACCGCCCCGGATGTTTATCGGCGCCGCCGCGAACCCCTTTGCCGAGCCATTTGAATGGCGCGTCTATCGGCTTGCCAAAAAAATCAATGCCGGCGCGGATTTCATCCAGACCCAATGCATTTATAACATGGAACGGATGCGGGAGTGGGTCCGGCGGGCCAATGATATGGGCCTGACCGAAAAGGCGTACGTCCTGGCGGGCATTACCCCCATGAAAAGCCTTGGTATGGCGCGTTATATGAAGAGCAAGGTTCCCGGCATGGATGTGCCGGATGAAGTTATCAACCGCCTCAAAGGGGTTGAAAAGAAACAGCAGGCAAAGGAAGGCATTGAGATCGCCTGCGAACAAATCCAGGAATTCAAGGAAATGAAGGGAATTGCCGGCATTCACCTCATGGCCATCGAATGGGAACACCGGGTTCCGGAAATCGCAGAAAAAGCGGGCATGTTGCCCCGTCCTGAAGTATAGCCGGCAAACGATTCCATCCGCGACTCATGGATTGATCTTTCAATCCCTAAAAAGCAGCCGCCGGAAAAAAAAGGAGAATTCGACAAAAAATGGAAGCCAAGCATGTCATGATCGTGGGCGGCGGCATCGCCGGAATGACGGCGGCCAGGGACCTGGCCGGATTCGGTGTCAACGTTCACCTGATCGAAAAGACCGGTTTTATAGGCGGTCACGCCATTGGCTACACCTGTAAAGCCACCACTCAATGTCTCCAATGCGGCGCCTGCGCCGTTGAGAAAGTCCTGAAGGAAGTGGCTGAAACGGCTGCAATCAAGGTCCACCTCTCAACGACGGTCGAGGCCATATCCCACGACAACCGACGAATCAACGCCACCCTCAAAAAAGGCCCCGTCTTTATTGATCCGGAAAAATGCACCAATTGCGGCCGCTGTTACGAACAGGCGCCGGGGAAAGGGGTGGTTTTGCGCAGTTATTCAAAAAACAGTCACCCCTTGTACACTGTAACGGCCGAAGGCATTGAAAACCATCGGGACTTTTTTGCTTCTGTCTGCCCGGAAGGGGCCATAAATCCGGATGCCGGCGCAGTTACCGAGACCCTTGCCGCAGATGCCGTCGTCCTCGCCACCGGCTTTTCACCCTTTGACCCGAACCAGAAGCCCACTTACCGATATTGCGACTATCCAAATGTTATCAGCGGCTTGGACATGGAGCGGATCAAGCGGGACAATGGTGTTCTGACCCGCCCCTCCGACGGGGCCCCCCCTGAAAAAGTGGCGTTTATCCAGTGCGTGGGCAGCCGCGATGACCGGCTCGGCAACCTCTGGTGCTCCCGGATCTGCTGCCCGTACACGCTGCGCTCAGCACAATCGGTGAAATGCCAGTCGCCTGAAACCGATATCACGATTTTTTACATGGACATTCAGAATACGGGGAAAAACTTCCCGGCTTTCTATCAGGCCTGCAAATCCGATTTCCGTTTCGTCCGCAGCATCCCGGTGGATATTTTCCCGGAAACCAACGATCGCCTGCGGATTCGGATAATCGATGAAGCCACCGGTCAACCGGTGATGGAGACATTCGACCTGGTTGTGCTCTCCATCGGCATTATGCCCAATACGGAGAACACGCATATTTCAGAGCTATTCGGCGTCGAATTGGACCGGGATGGGTTTCTGGCCCACGCGGATCCGCTCAATAAAACGCTAACTTCACAGAACGGCATCTTTCTTGCCGGAACGGCGGGCGGCCCGGATTCCATTGCCGGCTCCATGGCCCGGGCCGGTCAGGCGGCTGATGAAGTATTGAAATATCTGGGGGTGGCCCAATGACGACAGCAAGGAATTCCCGACAAACAGAAAAAATCTCAATCGCCACGGAAGTACTGGTCATCGGCAGCGGCTACGCCGGTTTAAAGACTGCCGCTGCCATAGCTGAAGCCGGCTACCCGGTTCTTCTGGCAGGTACGGAAGCCACCGCTGGCCCAAACGCGGTTTCTCCGCCCGGCATCGCCGCTGACTGCCAGGATCAGCTGAATTCCCTGAAAAAATCAGTTCACGCGGACAAACGGATCGAGTTTCTGCCGGACGCCCAAATCCTTTCAGCAAGCGGTGTGCCCGGCGATTTTAGCATTCGAATGACAAGCCGGGGAACCGAGCTCGAGAAAAAAGCCGGCGCCGTGGTGATGGCCACCGACATTGAAACCACCCCGCTGAACCATGTTTACGGTCTGGAGCTTTCTGATAAAGTGATCACGCTGTCGGATTTCGAGGAAATGCTGGCATCCCCCGACGCCAAGGCGAAAATCAACCGCGAGCAGCCGACTGTGGCTTTTTTGGTCGGCTTTGGCCAGGAGGGCAATCCCCTTTTGATGAAACGCGTCCTCGACAGCGCCCGGGCTTTGAATGACGCCGGCGCGGCCGCCTATGTCTACGTCAATGACATTAAAGTGGCGGACGACGGCCTGGAGCGTCTTTACAAAGAAGCCAGGGACAAGGGGACCATTTATTTCAAGCTGACCCGGCCCCCGGCCATTGAAGAGCAGTCCCGGGGACCGGTGCTCAGTTACCACGACCCGGTCCTTCGCAGCGATATCGAGCTGGCCCCGGACATTCTGGTCATTGAAGAAGCCCTGACAGCCAGTCCGCTCAATCTCCTTCTTGCCGAACACTTCCGGATTGACATGGGCCCCTTTGGTTTTCTGCAGACAGACAACGTTCACCGTTTTCCGGTGGCTTCAAACCGGGAAGGCATATACCTTGTCGGCTCCACGCGGGAAGTCCAGAGCCTTCCGGACACCTGGAGCGATGTTGCCAACACCGTCACCCGGATCAAAAACCTGCTGGGCGACGGCACCCGGGAAGTGCCCCGCCTCCGGGCTGAAGTGGACCGGGAAAAATGCGTAACCTGCCTGACCTGCTACCGCTGCTGCCCTCATGGAGCGATTTACTGGGACGACAAGGCGGTGATTTCCCCCGTGGCCTGCCAGGCCTGCGGCATATGCGCAAGCGAATGTCCCCAGGAAGCGATCCAGCTCACCGGTTATGCGGATGAAGACATTCTCGGGCAGATCCGGGCAGCCTTATCGGATGTGAAAACAGGTGTTTCGAAAATCCTGGCCTTCTGCTGCGAGAATTCATCCCTTGAGGCCGGAAAAGCGGCCGCCCTGTTCCACGCCCCCCTGCCCGAAGGGCTCCGGATGATACAGGTTCCGTGCGCGGGGAAAGTCGACATTCACTATATACTGACCGCACTTATCGAGGGAGCGGACGGGGTTCTGGTAATGGCCTGCCATCCCGGCAACTGCAAATCCGAGACCGGAACCAGCTTTGCCCGCTGGCGGGTCGACAACGCCTACCGGATGCTCGAGGAGGTGGGCCTGGATAAAAACCGGCTGCAATTTGTCACCCTGGCATCCAATATGGCACCCGATTTTTCGAAAATTGCCATTGCAATGGAAAGCCGGATCGGATAAAAAGGCCATTGACCTTTTTCATTAACATGAGTAAAGTATGGGGCATTTAAATTTATGCTGCAAACAGTGATGGCTATACAATCCCCATCATACGGATAATTGGAGGGAAAACCATATGGGAGAAGCTGCAATCAAACTCGGCGGGAAAAAACAAAGCACCTTCATCGACAAGGTGAAGGAGATCCTTCCGGAAGGGGGGAATTTAAATCTCTGCCTGACCTGCGGGGCCTGTTCCTCGGGGTGTCCGGCCACCGGCCTCGGAGGAATGGACCCACGGAAATTTCTTCGCATGGCAGCACTCGGACTTGACGAGGAAGTCACCAGCACCCCCTGGGTCTGGCAATGCACCATGTGCCAGCGCTGCATCTACGTGTGCCCTATGAAAATCGACATCCCCCGGCTTGTCTTTTTTGCGCGCCAGAGCTGGCCGCGGGAAGAGCGCCCCAAGGGCATCCTCGGCTCCTGCGACATGGCGCTCCGGAATGATTCCTGCAGCGCCATGGGGGCATCCCCGGAGGATTTTGAATTTGTCGTGGAGGATATTCTTGAGGAATACCGGGAAGCCCAGCCGGAATTCAAGGACATGGAAGCGCCCATCGACAAACAGGGCGCGGAATTTTTCCTGAACCAGAATTCCCGGGAGCCGGTCACCGAGCCTGATGAACTGGTGCCGCTCTGGAAGATTCTTCACAAGGCGGGTATCAGCTGGACCTACGGCAGCAAGGGATGGGGCGGTGAAAACTACTGCATGTTCCTCGCCGACGACGAGGGCTGGAAGCACATTGTTGAAACATCGGTCAACCAGGCAAAGGAGTTGGGGTGCAAGACATACCTCAACACCGAATGAGGGCACGTCACCTTTGCAGTCCTGGAAGGACTGAGAAAATACAACATTGACAAGGGCGACCTTGAAATTGCGACCATCTATCAATATTACGCCAAATGGATCCGGGAAGGCCGGCTCGAGGTCAACTCGGACTGGAACAAGGACCTGAAGGTCAAGTTTACCGTTCAGGACCCCTGCCAGATCATCCGAAAATCATTCGGCGATGCGGCCGCGGATGACATCCGCTATGTCATCAAGGCGGTCGTGGGGGAAGAGAATTTCATTGAAATGACCCCGAACAAATCCAACAACTTCTGCTGCGGCGGCGGCGGCGGATTTCTCCAGTCCGGCTATCAGGAAGAACGGCGGCAGTACGGGAAAATCAAGTTCGACCAGATCGCGGCAACCGAGGCGGAATACTGCATCACCGCCTGCCACAACTGCCATGCCCAGATCCACGACCTCTCAGAACATTACGAGGGAAAATTCCATGCTGTTCACCTGTGGACCCTGATCTGCCTTTCCATGGGGATACTGGGGCCGAACGAGCGGGAGTACCTGGGTGAGGACCTTAAAGAAGTCAACGTCTTCCACCCGGAACAGGAAGAAATGTAGGCTTTTGCCTGCCTGTACCAAAGAATGAACCAAAAAGGGCATCCGCCGGCAAAGGCGCGATGCCCTTTTTTTATGAGGCCTGAGGCCATGAAACAGCCGCTGCCGATCAGATGGGCCCAAAAATCGGGCTTATTTATTGCCTTGCTTTACCTGGGCATTTATATCCCGCTGGCCGGGGTCACCTATTTCCCTTTCTGGTACGAAACCAATTGCCATTTTCACAACGGCTGCCAGCGCTTCGGCGAGGAAAAGGCGGTTCAGCGCATTCACGAACTGACCGCTTTCATGCGCCATACCGGCGAATTGGCCCACGCGGACTGGACCCAGAAAGAAAAATGGCATCTGGCGGAAGTCCGACTGATTTTTGACAGGCTCTTCTTCGCCGCCCTGGGCGCCATCCTGGCCTGCCTCCTTTTGTTTCACCGTGACGGCCTGCGGCAATCCAGCATGGCCAGCATGGTCCTGATTGCCTGCTGCGCCGGAGTCCTTCCCTTTTTCGACTATTTCTGGAAAGACATCTTCCACGGATACCTGTTTGACAATACCTTCTGGAAAAACAATCCCGCGGATGTGTCCTACTACATCATGCCCCGGGTTTTTTTTAAATACACGATGATGCTCATCATCGGCGCCGCCTTGCTATTGAACACCGGGGTTTTCCTGTTAACCCGGGCCAAAGGGAAAACCTGGGCGCAAGGCCGCTGAATCCCGCGGCCTTTAACTTTCCAGGATTTCAAACAGCTCCTCGCCGGTCACAAGCCGGTACACGGGGCCGGTTTCGCCGGCCAGGGCGGCATGACCGATACAGGCGGCACCCGTGGGCAGGGGGTGCAGATAAAAATATTGGTCTTTTATGCGCACCGGCGAAAAAAGCACATCCAGTTCATCCGGCGGGAAAAAAAATCCGGTTCCCATGGCCTTGAGCACGGCCTCTTTCCGGGTCCAGAGGATAAAAAAAAGGGTTTGGGGGGCCTGGGAGGTGTTCATGGCCTGGATTTCTTCCCGGGTGAATACCCGGGAAAAATCATTTAACCGCAGTTCGCTCACGGACTCGGCATCAACACCGATAAGGGACTCCGCCATGCCGCAGATTGCCAGGGGGCCGGTATGGGAAATGCTGAACACCGGCCTTTGAGGCAGAAAAGGGCGCCCAGTGGTCTCGGCATACGCCAAATCGGAGAGATCTGTTGAAAAGCCCAGCCATTCAAGACCATAACGCAGCAGCAGCTTGCCCGCCAAACTGCGGCAGCGGTCTTCATGGCGGCGGTAACGCCTGATTTCGGCCTGCATTTGGGGGGGCAGAAGGGTCATGCCCTTTGAGATCCGGGCTGCCGACCATGAAAGCAGGTCCGCGCAGGCAAAAATATGAGGGGAAAAAGACTCCATTTTCATCCGGCATCCAGAATCTTAACAATGTGCCGGCATATCGGTTCCGGGTTTTCGAACAGATGGAAGTGCCCCCCCTCGAAGCCGACCCGGCAGAAACCGGCGCTGCTGTAGGCAGACCAGGCTTCCATGCTCCCCGAAGGGATTGAAGGATCCGCTTTCCCGTAAATGGCGCTTATCGGCACAGGCAGGGGCGTTAGGGAACAGGGCGCCTGCCATTTCTCCACGGCCGCAAAATCGGCACGGAGTATGGGGAGGAAGAATTCAAGGGCTGAGGTGTCCCGCGTGATTTCGCGGGGCAGCCCCCCGTAAAGGTCCATGCCCCGGACAAAATCCCCGTCACTGCATTCAGCCAGATCAGGATGCAGCCGGGGGGCACAGGGCGGCTGGCGCGCAGAAAGGAAAAGATGCCTGGGCGGCTGCCCCTGCGCACAGCACATTCTGGCCATAATCCAGGCAATAAGGGCGCCCATGCTGTGGCCAAAAAGGCTGAAAGCTCCGCTTGGCTTAAACAAAGAAGAGGAAAGAAGGTCCCTTGCGATTTCTTCTGCGCTGTAGCACAGGGGCTCTGCCGCCCGCCTGCCATGACCGGGATAATCCAAGGCGACAAGCTCGATAGAGGCGGGCAGGCATTGCTGAAGTGCGGCAAAAACATGGGCACTGCCGCCCGCATGGGGCAGACAGACCAGCCGGTGGGATGAGCAGGGCTTTCCAGGTGTTTCCATATGCATATTCAATTTAAGCTATCCCCCCCGATCCATGCCATCGGCCTTTCGCCATGACTTCTGATGTCCCTATATTAACCGGCCAATTAGTAACACGATTTCCCCGAAAATTCAAAGAACGCATTGGTCTTTTCACCAGCCGGGCCGGTGCCAACCCCCCATGTTTCCGGGAAATTGAGAAAAAGGACATTTCATTAGAAATGAAACCGGAATTTAAACGATGGCATGCTTGTTGCTAGTAAAACCGTGAAGAAAATTAAAAGCCCATTTTCTCCCCGGTCCAAAAGGAAAAAAAAGCAGCAGAAGGCGGCGTCATTGCTTAACCACTGCCAAAACCAAACAGCCGCCAGGGATGTCATTTGGCTGACACAAAAACCTGACACAAGTCGGTTTTTTGGCCAAGCTCTCCGGCACCTGAGGCCAATCAGGAATTTTCATATTGATTTTTAAAGTTTTTCATGACGGCGAGGCTTCCCCCTAGCGGGGATGGCCCGGAAGGTAAAAACCGCAAATCTGATTTAAGAAAATTAAATGAGTTCGCGGTATGCCTGTAAAAGTGATCATTTTAGTTGCCGCGAGGTAAATAGTAAGATAGAGTTTGCTTCCAAACAGGTTTGGCTTGCCTTCCCTTCTTTCGAGGCGCCCTGTTTGATTTGGCAATTTGTCCTTACCAAGAAGAGACATTTTTTAAACCAGAAAAATAAGGAGGCCCGGCTATGACCAGTGAAAAAACCAAGACAACGCAGCAGACAAAAACAGAGAACGTGGAGCCGGAAAACGTGGAAGTGGACCCGGAAGCTCGGATTGCTCAAGCTCGCGAGATGATTCATAAGCGCGTAATGGCAGCTGCAGGTGTGGGTCTTGTTCCCATCCCCATTGTCGACCTGGCCGGGCTTACGGGAATCCAATTGGAAATGCTCGCCCGTCTTTCCAAAATGTATAACATCCCCTTCCGAAAGGATGTCGGCAAGTCCCTGATCGGATCATTGCTGGGCAGTGCGCTGCCTGTATGGGCACTCCCCCCTGCCGCCTCCCTGATCAAGGCCATCCCCATCATCGGCCAGACGACAGGCGCCATTTCCATGAGTATCCTGGGTGGTGCCGCAACCTATGCCATAGGCCAGGTATTTCTGCAGCATTTTGAATCTGGCGGCACCTTCCTTGATTTTTACCCGGAAAGCGTCAAGGAATATTTTGCCGAGCAGTTCAAAAAAGGCGAAAAAGTGGCGTCGGAAGCCGCGGGCTCCAGCAACAAGTGATCAAAGATGCAAAGAAAATGCTGTCTGCATGAGCAGACGGCATTTTCTTTGCCTATACAGCTTTTAAGGGCTCCTGTACATGGCCATCATCCAAAACCGTTCCGGCCGGCCGCAAAGTGCATCAGCCCCCTCCGAACAATCGGGAACACCTTTTTCAGACACCGGTAAAACCGCTTTTGTTTTTTCCGGCCTGGGCCATTTCTCCCAGGGGTTATCGGCCTTTGAAGTCTTGCAGGAGATCCCTTTTTTCAAGTCGTTTACAAATCCATTGACAACGGCTGTGGGGGGGTTGTCCCCAAAGCCTCACCCAGAGGATTTACTGGGGCACCGGGTCTGCACCCTTTTACAGTATGGCCTGGCGGCCCTGCTCATGGAAATGGGCGTCCACCCCGATGGAGTGATCGGCCACAGCGCCGGTGAAGTTGCCGCTGCTCTAACGGCAGGGCTGATTACCGAAGCAGATGCCGCCCGGCTGGTTCATGCACATGAAGCGGTGATGGCAAAATCCCTGGGAAAGGGGCGCATGCTGGTGGCGGGACTGGACCCGGAATCCGCAGCGTCGGAGATCGCGGGAAATGCCGGAATCTGGCTGAGTGTCGTAAACAGCCCGCAATCAGTGGTGTTTACCGGTGGCCAGAGCCCGGATAAGCCCGGGGCAATAGACGAACTGGAAGAAAAGCTTGCCGCCGCGGGCGTGTTTCTCCACCGCCTGGACCCGGAAATTCCCTTTCACAGTCCGTTACTGGATCCTTTCATGCCGGAATTCCAAAAAAGCCTGGAAGCCCCGGCGACCCGGCCGGCAAAGATGACCTGCTGGTCCTCCCTGCTTGCGGGGCCTCTGAGAGAGGAAGAAGCCACACCGGCATTCTGGGCCCGTCACATCAGCCAACCCGTTGCCTTTGCCCCTTGCTTTGCCGCCATGATCGCGGCGGGATACCGTACTTTTATAGAAATCGCGCCCCGCCCCACCCTTTCACTGGCCATGGCACAGGGCGCGGACAGGGTTAAGGCGCCCGTACATATAGTTGAGACCCTGAAGGGCGAAAATGATTTGTCCGCCTTGTGCCAGGGGATGCTTTCACGCCTCAGAGGCAGCGGGCTGGAACCGGATACGACTGTTTGGGGCGAAAATATCGCGGGTGAAAACTGTGCCTACGACTGGCCGCGGGATCGGGAAAGGGTGGCGGAGAAAGTCTCCGTATGCCTCGCCGAGGCCACTGACGGCCGGATTCCGGACAGCAGCGCAGCCCGGGATGGTTTTTTTTCCGCGGGCATGAGTTCCCTCATGGCGCTGCGCTTCCGGGATCTTCTGGAAAAACGCCTCGGCATGAGCATGCCCCTGCCCCTGCTGCTGGACTGCCCTACACCGGAGCGGCTTTTGGATGCTCTCTGCAGCCCGGAAAAAGAAGCTCCCCAGCCGCCAAGCCCGGCCTCCCGGGCTCCCGAAGACGAAGACGCGATTGCCATTGTGGGAATGGGCTGCCGCTTTCCCGGCGGCTGTCATACACCCGGACACTATTGGGACAAACTCGTTTCCGGAACCCATTGCTTCCACCCCTTGCCGGAAAATCGTTTTGATGCCGGGCACCTTGCCGGAAAGGGGGATGGAGAAATTTTCTTTCCGTCCGCCGCCGCCCTTTTGGCCGGCGAGTCGATATGGTCCTTTGACCCCGGATTCTTCCGCCTTCCCGAAACGGAGGCGCTTGCCATGGACCCCCAGCATCGGCTGCTTCTCGAAACCCTTGTGGAGGCCCTGGAGGATGGCGGCATTGCCCGTGAAGCCCTGGCAGGAACGCAGACCGGGGTTTTTGTGGGCATGTCAACAGACGATCACAAGGGGACCCACATCGCCGGGACGGCTCCGGGCGATATGAACCCATATGCGGCCACGGGCGCCCTTTTCAGCACGGCGGCGGGACGTATCGCTCACTGGCTGGATCTCCACGGGCCTGTGATGAGTCTGGACACGGCCTGTTCATCCGCCCTTGTTGCGGTCCATCAGGCCGTTCGCTCCCTTCTTGGCGGGGAGGCGGATCTGGCCCTGGCCTGCGGCGTGAACGCCATTTTATCACCCCATTTTTTTGCCTGCCTCGATGAGATGGGAATCCTCTCCCGGTCCGGGGACTGCCGGGTTTTTGACGCGGCTGCGGATGGCTATGTCCGCGGGGAGGGCTGCGGGGTTGTTGTTTTAAAACGCCTTTCCCATGCCTTGAAAGACGGGGACCCGGTCCGCGCCGTTATCCGGGGGAGTGCGGTCAACCATGATGGGCGCAGTTCAAGCCTCACGGCTCCCAACGG
The DNA here is from genome assembly GCA_964575805.1 of uncultured Desulfobacteraceae bacterium. Lineage (GTDB taxonomy): Bacteria > Desulfobacterota > Desulfobacteria > Desulfobacterales > Desulfosalsimonadaceae > M55B175. The sequence goes on along the minus strand of CAZNSO010000004.1, from coordinate 81,835 downwards.
CAAAGCCCAGGAAGCGGTGATCCGCCGTGCTCTATCGCAGGCGGGCCTTCAGCCTGAGGCGGTTTGCATGGTGGAGGCCCACGGCACCGGCACGGCCATGGGCGATCCGGTTGAAATGGCCGCACTGGGCCGCGTTTTCGGAAACAATCGCAAGGACCCGCTCTGGGTGGGCTCGGCCAAATCCGTCGTGGGGCACCTGGAGCCCGCCGCTGGCATGGCCGGGTTGTTCAAAACGGTTTTATGCCTTGAAAAAAAACAGATTCCGCCGCAGCGCGGCTTTGAACAACCCAACCCGCACCTGGATTTATCCGGACCCCTGGCCATCCCCGAAAAAACCGTCCCGATCCATTCCGAGACGCCGCCCGTGGCCGGGGTCAGCAGTTTCGGCTTCAGCGGCACCAATGCCCATATATTGGTTGCGGCAGCACCTGTTTCCGGGGCGGCAACCCCTCTGCCCGCGGTCTGGCGGGTGCTCCCCCTGTCCGCCCACAACCCGGAGGCTTTGCAAAAACGCATGGCTGAGCTGGCATCATGGCTGGATGCAAACCCCGGCGGGGTGGATGCCCTATGCCGGACCTTCAGCCTGGGCCGCTGGAAACATGCCTGCCGCACGGCCGTTCGGGGTTCGGATGCCGCCTCCCTTTCCCGTGCCCTGCGGGCGGCATCCGCCGACCCGACCATAAACCCCGACGCCGCAAAGCCCGCTCCGGCCCGCCGGCCCCGAATGGGATTTCTTTTTTCCGGGCAGGCCAGCCAGATGCGCGCCATGGGGGAGAGTCTTTATTACAGCAGCGGGGCCTTCCGAAACGTCATGGACATGGCAGACACCGTCTGCGCCCCTTTTTTTGACGCGCCCCTGTCCGCCTACATCTATGGGGAAAAAGCGAATGCCGGGACCCTTCAGGAAACCCGCGTGGCCCAGCCCGCCCTTTTTGCCGTGGCCATGGGAATGGCTGCTCACTGGGCCCGTTTGGGGCTTTTTCCGGACCGGGTGATGGGGCACAGCCTCGGGGAACTCATGGCCGCCTGCCACGCCGGTGTCTTTGAACTGGAAAGCGGGATCCGCCTGGCCGCCATTCGGGGCCGGTTGATGGATCAAACCGCCCGGCAAACGGCAGCCGGCGGCATGGCCGCGGTGCGCGACCCCAAAGGCCGTCTGGAATTGCTGTTAAAAGATTTTCCCGCCATATCGATCGCGGCCTGGAATTCACCGGAGCAGCTAGTGATTTCCGGGCCGAGGCAAGACCTGCAAGTATGCTGCCGCCGCCTGGAAACAGAAGGCCTGCGCACCCGGCAGCTTCGTGTTTCCCACGCCTTTCACTCGCCTGTCATGGAAACCGCTGCTGCTGATTTTGCCCGTGCCGTAGCCGAAGAGAAGCGATCGGCCCCAAAAATCCCCGTTATTGGCAATCTAAGCGGCAAAATCGAGTCAAGCCGGCTCATGGATCCGGAATACTGGCGCGCCCAGATGCTCTCCCCCGTTCTTTTCCGCCAATCCGTGCAGGTCCTGGCCAGGGAAGTGGACGTTTTTATGGAGATCGGGCCCAGGGCCACCCTTCTGCCCCTGGCCAAAAGGTGCCTGGCTCACATGCCGGACAGGCCCACCTGGATTCCGGCCTGGGACCCCAATAAAGGGGGGGAGAACACGGCGATCACCGTTGCCGCGGCCTATAATGCCGGTGTGGATGTGAATTGGCAGGCATTTTACCCGGGGCCCCGCGTTGTAAGGAACCCCGGGCTGGCGGATTTTCCGCCCTACCCTTTTACCCGCCGCATATTGCGGGCAACGCCCCCCGCCCCAGCGGGTTCAAAACCCGCGCCAACTGATTCACCAACGGACAGTCCCATCCGCCTGGCGGTCCGATCCGCCCGCCGTATGGAAGGGCCGGATGCGGAAAGCGTGGCGGCCTTGTACCAGGAACTCGACGATATAGCCACGCTGCTGGTACTGGCGGCAATCGGCCGGGCGGGCGGACTGACACCGGAGCATCCCGTGGCCGAGCGTATCTTGAAAGAAAGGCTTGGGCTGCAGCCTTCCTTTACAGCGCTTTTTCAGGCCCTCTGCCGCCAAATGGCCGACACAGGGAAAATCCGTATGGAAAACCAGGGAATCTGCGCCCTTTTGTCCCCGGCATCCGCAAGAAAGACGGCGGAAACCAAAATGGCGGCCTTTCGCGAAAAATTCCCGGACATGGCCGGGGTGGCCGATCTTGTCAGCTCCTGCTGCAGCGCCCTGCCGGAAGTCCTCTCCGGCCGCACCGACCCCCTTTCCCTGCTTTTCCCGGGCGGCAGCATGGAAAAAGTGGCCTGCGTCTACCAGGGCCAGCGTGTGGCGGATTATTTCAACAACCTGACGGCCGCAGGAATACAGGAGGCGGTGCGCAAGCTGCGCTCGCAACAAGGGCTTGCCGAAGTTCGCATCCTTGAAATCGGTGCGGGCACCGGGGCCACCACGCAAGCGGCTCTGGCGGCCCTGGAGGGGGAAAGGCAGGTCCGATACCATTTTACGGATATCTCTCCCTTTTTCCTGCAGGCTGCCAAAAAACGCTTTTCCGGCGCTTCTCTTGCCTTTTCCGCAGGGCCCCTGGATATTGAAACAGACCCGCTGGCCCAGGGCTATGAGGCCGGTTTTTTTCACATCGTGCTGGCCACGGGCGTATTGCACGCCACCCAAAACCTCGACGCCACCCTGCAGCATGTCCGCTGCCTGCTTGCGCCGGGAGGATTGCTGTTTGTCAACGAACCGGTAAGGGCCTTCGCCTACCTCACCCCGGTCTTCGGGCTCACCGGGGGATGGTGGCGCGGCGGCGATGAATCGGGACGTATTCCCGACTCCCCCCTTATCGATAGCAGCAACTGGCCCGCGCGTCTGCAGCAAGCCGGGCTGGGCCCCGTGGAAACCCTGAGCCTGGGGGAGAACTCGCCCCAGGCGGTATTTGTGGCAGAAGTCCCGAAGACCGGGAATTCATGCCAGTCACGCGCTTTATCCCATTCGACCGTTTCATCTGAGGAGCACGCCATGCACCCCTCCACAATCTGCGCTGAAGATCAAAGCGATGCCCGGCATCCCCTTGTTGAGGACCTGAAAAAACTGGTTGCCGCCGCCTCGGGGATACCGGCAGCGGAACTGCGAACGGACCTTTGCCTTTTTGAACTGGGCGTGGATTCCCTGATGCTGGTTCAAATCCGCCGGCAGATGGAAACCCGTTTTGGAGCGGCCCCGGAAATGCGGCAGTTCTACGAGGAAACGGACAGCCTGGAAAAAATTGCCGGCTGGCTGAAGGAGAAGGGCGTGGGCGGGGACGCCAATAATGCCCCGATAACCGACGAACCCTTGGATCCGGGTTTTCAAAAAACAAGCCCGAAGCCGGAGTCTCCAACATCGCCCGGCAGCGGCCATCGCCCGGAAGCAGCCCCCGGCCTGCCGCACCACCCGGGAAAGGGGGATATGGCGGCCCTCATGACGGCCCAGCTCGATACCATGAAATCATTAATGGAAAAACAGCTGGCCCTGATGGCCAATGCGCATCAGCCGGACCAATCCCCGGATTTGCCCGCCTTTAGCGGTCAAGAAGCAGCGTCTGCGCCTGTTTCACCGGGCGGGCGGCCTTCGGCCGCTCCGGCAGCTCCCCATTTCCGGCTTTTTCAATTGGCACCGGACTCCCTGAGCGATGAACAGGCGGATTTTGTGGCGGATTTTGTGGCCCGCTTCGCAAACAAAACCCAAAAAAGCCGGGCGATTGCCCAAAACGGCCGCCCGGTCTTATCCGACTGGATCAATTCCCTGGGGTTTCGCAAAACATTGAAAGAGATCGTTTATCCCGCGGCCGTGAAAAGCGCCAGCGGTCCCCGGTTCACCGATGTGGACGGCAACGACTACATCGATATGGCCATGGGCTACGGGGTGAGCTTTTTTGGCAACAACCCGGAGTTTATCCGGGAAGCGGTAAACGCGGCCATGGCAAACGGCTGCTGCATGGGGCCCCAGACCCCGCTGGCCGCGACAGCCGCAGCCGGGATCCGGAACCTCACCGGCGTGGAGCGGGTGTCCTTCTGCAACACCGGCTCCGAGGCGGTGATGGCGGCCCTGCGCATTGCCCGGGCAGTGACCGGCCGAAAGACCGTGGTGATTTTTTCCGGCAGCTATCACGGCACCTTTGACGGGGTGCTGGCCGTTGCCGGCCAGGAGGGGGAAGCGCAGCCCGCAACCCCCGGCACCCTGCCCGCCATGGTGGCGGATGTGCGTTTGCTGGCCTATGGGAAAACAGAAAGCCTGGAGGCCATCCGTGAATGGCAGGATGATCTGGCAGCCGTGCTGGTGGAGCCGGTTCAGAGCCGCAACCCGTCCCTGCAGCCGGCTGAGTTTCTCCGGGAATTGCGAGAGATCACGGAAAAAAGCGGCACCGCACTCATTTTTGACGAGGTGCTCACGGGCTTTCGCATTCACCCCGGCGGCTGCGCCCATCATTTTAATGTCCGCCCGGACCTGGTGACCTACGGCAAAATTCTGGGCGGCGGAATGCCCCTGGGGGTCGTGGCGGGCAAGGCCCGGTTCATGGATTTCGTGGACGGCGGTTTCTGGTATTTCGGGGACGGCTCCGCACCCAAGGATGAGCTGGTCACCTTTGCGGGTACTTTCTGCAAGCATCCCCTGGCCATGGCGGCTGCCTGCGCCGTGCTCCGCCGCATGGCGGTGGAAGGCCCTGCCCTGCAGGCGCGGGTGAACCGCCTCACCGATGAGCTGGCCTTTCGCATCAACACCTTCTGCAAGGAAAACGATTTTGCCCTGCGGGTCAGACATTTTGCCTCGGTCTTCCGGTTTGAACCCTTCGGCCGCTACAGCCTTGCCTTGAATCCATTGGAACCCGAGCTTTTTTTCCGGCTGCTCATGGACAAAGGGATTTATACCTGGGAGAAACGCATCTGTTTTCTCTCCGCGGCGCATGGGCCGGAAGAGGTCGATGGTATCGTATCAGCGGTAAAAGATACGCTGCTTGCCATGCGGGAAGGCGGGTTTTCCTTTAAAGGCCGCCTTGAAAACGAAGCAGAAATCGCCCCGCCGGCCGAGCCCCCGCCCCGTACCCTGCCGGTACTGGCGGCCCAGAAAGCCCAGTACGCCTTCAGCCGCATTCCGGATGCGGAGGGGGCCGCCCACGTGAATGCCGCGTGGCGGATAACGGGACCACTGGATACGGAGCGCCTGGCAGCGGCATTCCGGGACCTGGCAGCGCGCCACGATGCCCTGCACCTTGCCTTTCAATCCGGTCCCGAAGGCGTGCGCATGGCTTTCCGGGACAAGCCGTCCGTGGCACCGGAAATCGTTTGGGAGCCGGAGCCCGGGCAGGATCCCGCCCAAGCTATAGACGCCCGGCTGAAGGCCTTTATCCGCCCCTTTGACCTGGAGCGGCCGCCCCTGATCCGCATGCTAATCGCCCGGCTGGGCGAAGAGGATCATCTTCTGGCCCTGGATGCCCATCACATCGTGGTGGATGGCTGGTCCTTGAATATTTTGATCCAGGAACTCATGGCCCTTTATCAGGGCAGGATTCCGGCTCCGGCCCCCTCCTTTGCCATGGCCCCGCCCCTTGAGGCGGCCTACCGAAACAGCCCGCAGTGGGAGGCGGACCTGGCCTTCTGGCGCGCCCGCCTTCTGCCATTGCCGGCGCCAACGGATCTGCCTTCGCGGCACCCGCGGCCGGACACCCTGGATCACCGGGGCGAACACCTGCAATTGTTCCTGGAGGCGGATGAGGCCCATGAATTGATGAACGGCGCCAGAAATCTGGGGGTCTCGCCCTTTGTCTTTTTCTTCTCTGTTTTCCGGCTGTTCCTCTACCGCCTGAGCGGACGGACGGACACGGTGGTGGGACTTCCCACCGGCGGGCGGCACAGCGAAGAGGCGGAACAGATGGTAGGCATGTTCGCCAACCTCCTTCCCTTGCGCATTGCCGTCGATCCGGGGGAAGATTTGGCCGCCTTTTGCAAACGGGTGGCCAGGGAAAGCCGAACGGCGCTCGATCATGGCCGCATGCCCTTTACCGACCTGGTGGCCCATCTGCTGGAAAGCCGGGACCCCGGCCGCAATCCCTTCTATGATCTGCTGTTTATCTATGAAGACGGCCGGGACCGGGAGCCGGTTTTAGAAAATCCGGTTTTAGAAAATCCGGCTTTAAAAAACCCGGACATCCGCCCCTGGCCCATTGTGCGGGATTCTTCGGCAGTGGACCTTACCCTGGAGGTGGTTCGGGGTGCGGACGGCCTGCACCTGCGCCTGGAATACCGCCGCGCCCTCTGGGACAAGGCGGACATGGAAACCTTTGCCGGGGGATTTCTATCCCTGGCCCGCCAGGCGGCGGCAAACAAAGATGTTCCCCTGAGTCAGCTTGGGCTTATGGCAAGGGAGAAAGAGCGGGAAGTTTTTTCCGCCTGGAACCCGCCCCCCACCCCGGGCGACTGCCGGGACCTGCTGAGTACCATAAACCGGGCCCTGGCTTCGGGGCCGGATCGGCCCGCGCTGGCAGCCGGGTCGGTGCACATGAACCACCGGGAGCTTCACGCGCGGGCCGATGAACTGGCTGCTTTCCTGGTGCAGGAACAAGGGGTTCGGCCGGGCGACCGGGTGGGTCTCTTGTGCCCGCGCGACAGTCATCTCCTCATTGGCATGCTGGCCATACTCAAAAGCGGGGCGGCCTGCGTTCCGGCCGAACCCGGGCACCCGGCCCGGCGAACCCGCCGGGTCATGAGGGATGCCGGCGTCAAGGTTTTGCTCACCGGGGACGGCGTGGACACCCAGGCTTTCTCATCCCTGCCCTGCCAGAGCCTGTCGGCCGCCAAGGCGCCTTACGGGAAAGCCGCGCCGGTCCCGGATGCCGGTCTTTCACCGCAGGATCCCGCCTATTTCATGTACACATCCGGCTCCACGGGAACCCCCAAGGGTGTGGCCGTATCCCACGAAAGCGTGGCCACATTCTGCCGCAACCTGCCCGAACGTTTCGGCATGGGGCCGGACACCCGGATGCTGGCGATTACCACCGTTACCTTTGATATATCCGTACTGGAAATCCACGGCATCCTCGCTTGCGGGGGATGCGTGGTACTGGCGGCGGACAGCGCGGTGAAAAACCCCGGGGACATCCTTGCCCTCATGGAAAAAGAGGCCGTGACCGCCTTTCAGAGCACCCCTTCCTATTACCGCCGCTTGCTTGAGGCAGAAGGCGGCAAGGATATACTTTCCCGCCGCAGGGTCCTGCTGGTGGGCGGCGAGGCCCTGCCCGACGATTTGTGGCAGCAACTTTTCTCCTTGCGCGGCCCGGCTGTTTTCAACGTATACGGACCCACGGAAGCCACGGTCTGGGCAACGGCCAAAAAACTGGACTCCGCTTCCAACAACGTCGGACGGCCGCTTGTCAATGCGGAGATGATGGTGCTCACCGCTGACAGATACCGCCTGCAGCCTCCGGGCATACCGGGCGAACTTGCCATTGGCGGCGACGGGGTGGCGCTCGGGTATGTGAATCTGCCGGAGAAAACCCGCGCGGCGTTTATGTCCCACCCCCTGGCTCCGGACCGGAAAATTTATTGTACCGGGGACCTGGGATTCGTGGATGCCAAGGGGGAACTGCACTGCCTGGGCCGCAGGGACGGCCAGATGAAAATCCGGGGATACCGGGTGGAAGCCGGCGAGGTGGCTGCTGTGCTCAGCCGCCAGCCGGATGTGGTGCAGGCGGTTGTGGATGTGCGCCGGGTGGATGGCAATAATGTTCTCTGTGCCTGGATCCGCAGTCAAGACCCGCACCAATGCCAGCCGGATCATGCCGGCCTGGTCGACGCGCTGGCGGAGGAACTGCCGGAATACATGATACCGGCTTTTTTTATTCCTGTTGAGCAGATGCCGCTTTCCGCAAACGGCAAAGTGGATGTGCGGGCCCTGCCCGACCCGGTAACCCGCGACAGGCGGAGCAAACAACCCGACCCCCGCGTGCTTGAACAGGTCATGAGCATGTGGCGGGAATTGCTGGCAAAGCCCGAAGCCGGGCAGAACAGCAACTTTTTTGCGCTGGGCGGCGACTCCATTCGGGCCGTGCGCCTGGTCAGCGCCCTGGCGGAACGGGGATTCACCCTCAACGTAAAGGACATTTTCCGCTATCCCACCCCCGAAGCCCTGGCTGTCCATCTTTGCCGCAATGGCAACCGGCCGGCTGCTTTTTCACCGGCAGCGCCGGAACCGGACAGCGGGGACAGCAAGGCGCGCCTCTTCCCGGAAGAGGGGCCCTGCCTGCAGCTGGATGCCGAGGACATGGCGGCGCTTTTCGGGGAAACAGACCCTATTGAAAAAAGCAGGGACGCAAGCAACGGGTAAGGGTGGCGCAAGCGCGGCCGCGGCGCGGCCTGCTGCCGGTCAATGCAATGATGTTGGCCGCGCCCGCCTTGCCTGGCCCTGGAACGCAAAAAAATAGCAAAAAAACGGCTATAAAATAATTAAAACTGATGAATGGAATATGATCCGGAAAGAAGATGTCAGCGATATTCAGCCCCTGACCCCCATGCAGGAGGGAATGCTTTTTCATCACCTGCTGGGCGATGTCCCCTCCGCCTACCATGAGATCCTTCGCATCCGGTTTGCCCGGGCGGATATCCCCCGCCTGATGCAGGCATGGGAACAGCTGGTTTGCCGATATGACGCCCTGCGGCGGGTTTTTGTGGCCGACCGGGCCAAGACCCCCGTGCAGATGGTGCTTTGTTCCATATCCCCGGACATGGCGGAAGAAGACTTTTCCGGCCTTCCCCCTGAAAAGCGGGAAGCTGTTTTGTTGGAAAAAATATCCGGCCTGCGCCGCCAGAGCTTTTCCCTGGAAGAAAAACCGCCTTTTTTTCTGCGGTTTTTTTCAATGGGCGAACTGGGCTGCGAAATGATACTGGTTTTTCATCATATGCTTCTCGACGGCTGGAGCCTGGGACTGGTGCTGGAAGACCTTTTTGCCCTCTACCGGGGAGAAACCGTCGAATCGCTTCCCGCGGTTCCGGACATGCGGCACTACCATGGCTGGCGCGCCCGCTGCGATGATGCCGCGGCCAAAGCATACTGGGGAACCCGCCTTGAAGGCTGGGAACGAGGCCCAGACCTTCCCTTTTTGAAAGAAAGGGGAAAAGCCGGGCATCCCTTCCGGCCGGAAGTGCTGCCCCTTAATTTCACCGCCCAGGAGACCGCCGCATTCAAAGCACTTGCCGCCCGCCTGGAAGTGACGCCTTCCGCGCTGGTGGAAGGCATCTGGCGGGTGCTGCTCCACCGTTATACCGGGGACACGGATGGGGTATTCGGCCGGGTGAGCGCCGGCCGGCCCCCTGAAGTACCCGGAATGGAGCGCATGGCCGGACTCTTTATCCAGACGCTGCCGGTACGGGTTGTAATGGATGGCGACAAACCTTTTTCCGAACTTTGCCGGGAACTTCTGGATGACGCCTTCAGAGCCCAGGAACACGGCCATCTCAGCCTTGCTGAAATCGGCGCGGGCTCTGGCGGCAGCACCTCGCTTTTCTCCCATATCCTGATTTTTGAAAATTTTCCCTCCCCGGGCTCCGCAGAAGCTCTTGAAGCCGCATCCGGCCTTGCCCTGAAGTCAGCCACCTTCGAGGAGCATTCCAGTTATGATCTGGAAGTGGTGATCCACCCGGAGCCGGTTTTGGACATCGCGTTTCGCTTCAATGCGGCGCGCCTGGATGCCGCAGCCGTAAAGCGTATGGCCGCACACTTTGAGCGGGCCCTGCGGGCGGTCCTGGAAAATCCCTTCCAAGCCGCCGGCCATATTCAAATTCTGGACCCGGAGGAATGGCGGGCCGTGCTGCCGCCCATAACGAAGGTTGCCGAATCCCCTCCGCTGCTTACAAAGCGCCTGGTCCGCGTGGCTGACAAGCATCCGGAAAAGCCCTTGGTTTTATGCGGCGATCAAACTTTGACGGCGGCTGATTTTACGGACAAGGCCCGTCAGGCGGCCGCAGGTCTTATTCATCTGGGAGTCCGCCCCGGCGACGGGGTGGGCATTGCCATGAAACGAAGCGAAAACCTGCCCGCCGCCATCTTCGGCGTGCTGTTTGCCGGGGCTTTCTGGGTACCCATGGACCCCTCCCACCCGGCAAAACGCAATGCGTATATACGGGAGAACAGCCAGTGCCGCTGTGTGGTGGGCGATGAAAACAGCCCCGGCGTCAAGGCTTTTTCCTCCCTGCTCGACCAGGGACTTGCCCCCGTGCGGGAGTGGGACCGGCAAAGCCCCGCCTACCGCATCTACACCTCCGGAAGCACCGGCCTTCCCAAGGGGGTGGATGTGAGCCGGGACAACCTGGCGGTTTTCGCCGAAAACCCGGGGCCGGTCTTTGGCTTTTCCGAACAGGACCGCATCCTCGCCCAGACCACGGTTACCTTTGATATCTCCATCCTGGAAATGGTGGTTGCCCCGGCTCTCGGCGTGAGCGTGGCCATGGCCGATGATGCGGCATACCGGGATCCCGAGGCACTAATGGAGCTTATCCAGGAAAAAGGCGTGCGCATTGTCCAGATGACACCTTCATTTTTGAAGCTCATGATGGACGTGCACGAAAACGGACGCCCCTTTCCGCCGCATCTGCGCCGGGTCCTGGCGGGGGGTGAACAGCTTCCCGATTCGCTGGCAAAACGGCTGCAGGCCTTGCGGCACAGCAGTGCGGGACCCGGCTCCGGGCTTGAGATTATCAATGTTTACGGTCCCACGGAGAGCACCATCTGGTCAACTGCCTGGAAACTTCCGGAACACCCCCTGCCTGAGGGCGCCGTAAGTGTTGGCCGCCCCCTTGCGGGAGAATCCGTTTTTCTGCTTTCCCGCCAGGGCCAGCCGGCCCCCCTGGAGGCGGTCGGCGAAATCGTGGTGGCAGGGCGGGGCGTGGCCCTGGGCTACCACGGGCTTCCCGAAAAGAATGCCCAAAAATTCCGGGAAAACCCCTTTGCGCAGGGCCGCCTCTATTATACCGGGGATCTGGGGCGGCGCCGCAGCGATGGCCTGCTGGTCTGCCTGGGCCGCATGGATGAACAGGTGAAAATACGGGGCAACCGCGTGGAACCCGAAGAGGTGGCCGCTGTTTTTATGACGCACCCCGGTGTTCGCGATGCCGTGGCCGGAGCGGTTGAAATGGCGGGGGAAAAATCGCTGTGCTGCTGGCTCGTGCCGCGCGGCACGGTTGCCCCGGATGATCTGCGGGAATATGGCCGGCGCCATTTGCCCGAAGCCATGGTCCCGGATTTTTTTGTGACCGTGGATGCCATCCCCCTCAATCCCAGCGGCAAGGCGGACAAGAAACGGCTGCCGCTGCCGGATGGCGGCTGCGAACAAACCGGGGGAGAAAAGATGGCCCCCCGGGAAACGCGGCTTGCCGCAATCTGGCAGGAAGTGCTGGGCATCCGCCCCGACAGCCGGGAAAGCTCTTTTTTTGCCATCGGCGGCCACAGTTTAAAGGCCATCCAGCTGGTCTCCCGAATCCGAAAGCATATGGGCGTCAACTGCACCATCCGGGACGTGTTTGCCGCACCCACCCTGGGGGCGCAGGCACTTCTGCTGGAAAAACGGGAGGCCGGCGACAAGGACGCATTCGTTTCGGCCCCCGCCGATGCGGATCTCCCCCTTTCGCCCGGCCAGCTGCGGATGTGGCTGATGGAGGCCCGCGGGACCCAGCCGGGCGCCTACAATACCGCGGGGCTCTTTCTTCTGGAAGGCAGCCCGGACGCCGCGGCCTTTGGAAAAGCCATGACCCTTATGGTCCAGCGTCACGAAAGCCTGAGAACGCTCTACAGCTTCAAGGGCGGGCAACCCGGCCAGCATATTGCAAGCCCCTTTGCCGTCGAAATCATCCCGGAGCCGGTCCCACTGCCCAATGACCCCGACCCGGGGGCCGAGGCCGAAGCTCTCAGGGATATGGCCAACACCGAGGCGTGCCGGTCCTTTGACCTGGCCGCCGGGCCCCTTTTCCGGATTCGCTGGATGACGCTTCCTTCACGGGAAGGCCGGGAGCGGGCCGGCTTGATCCTGGTCTTCCATCACATTGCCTCGGACGGCTGGTCCGACGGCATCCTGGCCCGGGAGATCAGCCGGGCCTGCGAGGCATATGCAGCCGACAGCAGTCCGGACCTTTCTGCCCTGCCCCTGCGGTACCGGGATTACGCCTACACGCTGGATCAATGGCTTTCAAGCCGGGAGGCCGCCGCCTGTCAGGCTTTCTGGCGGCAGCGGCTGGCGGGTGTCAAGCCCCTGGATCTGCCCCTGGATTTTTCCAGACCCCGGCGGCGGCAGAACCAGGGCGGCCGCCACATCCTGCAAACCGCAGACGGGATGGGCCGACAGATGGAGGAAGGGGCCCGGGCTCTGGGAATCAGCCTTTTTCAGCTGCTTCTGGGGGCTACTGCCCTATTGCTGTTTAACCGCAGCGGGGAGACGGATTTTGTTGTGGGCACCCCTTCTGCCGGCAGGTGGCACCGGGACCTGGAGCCCCTGGTGGGCTTTTTCCTCAATATGGTGCCCATCCGGATTTGTTTTGAAGAAACCATTACAGGAAAGGCGCTTTTAGAGACAGCCGCCCGATGCGCCCTGGAAGCTCTTTCCATGGAACGCTATCCGTTTGAGCGGATGGTCGCGGATGCCGGACTTGCAGAAGACCCCGGACGCCACCCCCTGTTTGACGTGATGCTCATTGTCCACAACCAGGAACCGGCCCGCTTTGCCCTCCCGGACTGCAGCGTTCAGGAAATGGCTCTTCCCCAGCCGGGCTGCCGTTTCGACCTGGATTTTGAATGGCATACAACGGGCGGCGGCTGGGGGTTTCTCGATTATGATGCGGCGCTTTTCACCCCTGAAACAGCAGCAGCCATGGGCGCGGATTTTCTCCGCGCGGGCCTCTGGCTCCTGGAAAATCCTGAAAGCCCCGTCAATCTCTTTTTTGGCCACCATGGAAATGAAAACTTTGCGGCCGGGGTCATGGCCCCGCTTTCAGAAGACTTCTAACTTTTTTCGAAACTATCAATAAAAGGATTCGCCATTATATGTGCGGCATTACCGGTGTATATTCCCCGACAGGCAGGGTGGCCAGGCAGCGTCCGCTGATCGCGGCCATGACCGAACAGCTGCGCCACAGGGGACCCGATGATGCGGGTTATTTCGAGGACGCCTCGGTTTCCTTCGGGTTCCGGCGGCTTGCCATCATGGACCCGGAACGGGGGCAGCAGCCCTTCCGTGATGATGACCTGGGCCTGGCCTGGATGGTCAATGGCGAAATCTACAATTACCCGGAACTCAAGTCCTGGCTGGAAGGCCGGGGCCACCGCTTTTCCACAGGCTCGGATGCCGAAATCGTCGGGGCCTTGTATGCTGAGAAAGGCCCCTCCTTTGTAGAGAGCCTGAACGGCCAATTCGGGCTGGCCCTCTGGGACCGCGGGGAGCAGATGCTGCTGCTGGCAAGGGACGCCGTGGGGATCGCCCCGCTTTTTTATGCCCCATTGGGCGATGGGCTGGTATTCGGCTCTGAAATAAAGGCCCTGCTGGCGCACCCCGCACTCGAGACCGGCCTGGATCTCAAAGGGCTGGATCAGGTCCTGGTTTTCCCGGGCCTGGTGAGCCCCCGCACCTTGTTCAAGGGGATAAAGAGCGTCAAGCCGGGGCACCTTCTACGGGTCAGCCAAGGGGAAATAACAGAATCGCTTTTTTGGGACCTGGTATTTCCCGAGGAATCGGCCCTGGAATCCGAAGGGGACCGTGGGGAAAATTTCTGGACAAAGCGTCTGGGCGAAGCCCTGGAGCGCTCCGTGGCCCGCCGGCTGCAGTCGGATGTGCCCGTGGGGTTTTATTTGAGCGGCGGACTGGATTCGGCCCTGGTGGCCAGCCATATCCGGCAGGCGAGCCAGGGCGGGGTGCAGGACGCCTTCTCCATTATCTTCGCCGATGCCGCCATTGACGAGGGCCAATATCAGCGTTCCATGGCGGACCACCTGGGCTGCCGGCGCCATGAGACCCCTTTTGACTGGCCGGATATCGCCGGGCGCCTCTCCGAAGCCGTCCTGCATGGGGAAACCCCTCTCAAGGAATCCTATAACACCTGCTCCCTGGCCCTTTCCGAAGCTGTGCGCAAGCAGGGCATCAAAAGTGTGCTGACAGGTGAAGGCGCGGATGAGCTGTTTGCGGGCTACGTGGGCTACCGGATGGACCTTTTGCGGCAGCCGGAGGTTTGCGGGAACGGATTCGAGGATTTCCTGGAGGAGGAAATCCGGGAGCGGCTCTGGGGAGACCCGGCTTTTTTCTACGAGCGCGCCTATGCCCCTTTCAGGGAACTGCGCCAGGGGCTTTACGCCCCGGAACTGCGGGACAGTTTTCCGGATTTTGACGCCACGGAGCATCCGGTTATTGATACGGAAACAATCCGGAACCGCCATCCCCTGCACAAACGGGCCTACATTGATTTCAAGCTGCGGCTCTCGGATCACCTGCTCGCGGACCATGGCGACCGCATGGCCTTTGCCCGGGGAGTGGAGGCCCGCTATCCCTTTCTGGACCCGGAAATGATTGAAATCGCACGGACCATCCCCCCGGACCTGCTGATCCGGGACGGGGCGGAAAAATATCCCCTGCGCAGCCACGCAAAAGGGCGGATTCCCCCGGACATCCTCGCCCGCCAGAAATTTGCCTTTGTGGCACCGGGCAGCCCTTTTCTGATCCGCCAGAAGATCCCCTGGATCATGGACCTGTTGTCCGGGGAGCGCATACGCAAGCAGGGCGTTTTTGATGCCGCGGCCGTGAACCACCTGGTCCGGCGCTGCCTGGAGGACCCGAATTATTCCGTCAACACGACCTTTGAGACGGATTTTCTCATGATTGTGCTGACTTTTCAAATTTTGAGCCAGAGCTTTGACAGACACCTTCACCTGTAAGCAACGGAGGCCCCATGAAGAAATGTTTCGCGTGCTTGTGTGCCGTTCTGATGTTAACCGGTTTTTCCGCCAATGCCGCCGCTGACATGGACCCGGAAACCATTAAAAAGCAATACCCGGGGGCCTGGCAGGCCATCTATGATGCCGGCAGGGCGGAGGCGCAGGCGAAAAGCCGGCCCGCGCCCGACTGGTGGAATCACAGCAGCCGCAGTGCGGCTGGAGCCGCCAGGGACCTGAAAAAACACCTGGAGGTAGATTACAGTTACATCCATCTTCAAGGCAATGATGACGGCAATGTGCACAAAGGACGCGCCCAGGCGGTTTTGCGGAAAGGCTACCTGAGCAACATCACCACCTATACCATTGACCGCGTGGATATTGAGCAATCTTCCGGCGGAAAAACAAAAACCGACACCCATTTTTTTGAAAACTACCTGCAATGGGATTTCACCAAACGCGTTTATGGCCAGACAGGCTACATCTGGGAACGGGACCTGACCACCTACGTGGAGAACCGCCATATCGGATACATCGGCGCAGGCGCCACGGTGCTTCAGACCGGCCCTTTCAAGCTCGACCTGTACCTGGCAGGCGGCTACCAGGACGAGAACTATTACCCGATTATCAACCAGCTTATCGGCATGAGAAGCCAAAGCACCCCGATTGTCTATGCACTCCAGAGTTTTTCCTGGCAGATCACGGACCACCTCAGGTTCAGCCAGAAATGGCGGGGTATTTACGACACGGAAAAATCCGGGGAATTCATAGAGGTCATGACGGAGCAGGGGCCTGCCTACCCGAAGGTGGACAAGGAGAACCGCCTGCGCCAGCGGTTCAAAATGGAACTGGCCTATTCCCTGTCGAAGCATGTCTCGGTGTTTACCAACATCCTGATGGATCATGACACCACGCCCTGGCCGGGGGTGGAAAAAACGGACGTGAAAAATGCCAACGGCCTGCGGCTGTTTTTTTAAAAACCCGGCTGTTTCCAAAGCAGCAAAAAAATAAGCCCGGTTTTCCAACGGAGCAAAAAAATCATCTGGAGTTTGACGTATGGATAAAAAACGATTGCATCAGGTGGTGGATGCGGTAGCCGCCAAATACGGCGACACCGTGGCCATCACGGAAGGTCCCGAAAAACGCTCTTACAAGGCCCTGGCCCGAAGAACCCGGCGTATGGCCGATGCTTTAGAGAGCGCGGGGCTTGTGCCGGCCGATGTGGTCGTGCTGTTTCTGCCGCCCGGCATTGCTTATGTGGAAGCGCTTCTGGCAACCCTAAAGGCAGGCGGCGTCTTCTGCCCGGTGAGCCCGGATTTTCCCGATGAGCGCGTGGCGCAGATTCTCGCCGAGGCCCGGCCCGCCTTCTGCGCTTCGGATGCCGCCGGCCTCGCGCGCATAAAGGAACTGCTGCCGGCGGACTTACTGGCCAGGGGCGCCCTTTGCATGGAAGACGGTCATTTTACCCTCAACGGAAAACCGGAATCGGAGTTTCCGGACCGGCAGGAGCCGGGCGAAGGCGATAAACAGGACAGGGGCAGCGGCGATGACCCGGCCTATCTCATAGCCACATCCGGTTCCACGGGTACGCCCAAGCTCATTCTGGGCGTGCACAAGGGCCTCAGCCACTTCATCCACTGGGAGGGCCGCACATTCTGTGATAACGCCCAACCCCGCGTGGGCTTTCTGACACCGCCCACCTTTGATGTGAGCCTGCGCGATATTTTTCTGCCCCTGCATCTTGGCGGGCGGCTCTGCGTCCCCGAACCGGGCCTTGTGCAGCGGCCCGTGAAACTGGTTGCGTTTCTGCTGCAGGAAGGCATCACCCACCTGCACCTGGTGCCGTCGGTATTCCGGCTGCTGCTGACGGAACTCGAGTCCCGGAAAGCGGCCCCGCCGTTTTTCAAAGACCTGAAGACCATCCTTTTTGCAGGGGAGCCCCTGTATGGGAAGGATCTTTCCCGCTGGCGGGCACTGGGCTGCGCAGGGGCGGAACTGGTAAACCTCTACGGGCCAAGCGAGACCACCCTGGCCAAGCTGTGCCACCGAATCGGGGACACGGTCTACCAGGACCGGGAAATCGTGCCCCTGGGCCATCCCATAGACAACAGCGCGGCCATGATTGTCAAGGGCTCAAGACTTTGCCGGACCGGTGAAATCGGGGAAATCTGGATCCGCACCCCCTTCATGAGCCTGGGCTATTATGGCCGGCCGGAGCTGACCAGTGAAGCCTTTGTCCGGAACCCCTTTTCTGAAACACCGGAGATCGCCTACCGAAGCGGGGACATGGGACGGTACCGGGAGGACGGCGCCATTGCCTACGCGGGCCGGCGGGATCGGCAGCTCAAGGTCAACGGCATCCGCGTGGAACCCGAAGAGATCGAAGCGGTACTGCAAAAAGTCGACGGAGTTTCCCAGGCCCTTGTTCTTCCCCTTGCCGACCCTGCTGGAGAATCCCGGATTGTGGCCTATCTCACGCCCGCAACAGCGCCCGAAGACGAAAAATTATGGGCCGCATGCGCAAAGGCCCTGCCTTCCGGCATGAGCCCCGCCTTTTTTGTGCGAATGGCAGCCTTTCCGCTTAATTTTAACGGAAAAGTGGATACCGCAAGCCTGCCGCGCCCGGATTTCGAAGCCGGCACCGAGACAGATGAAGGACCGCAGGGCGAACTGGAGAGCGGCGTCGCAGAAATTTTCAAAGAAATCCTGGGGGTTTCCTTTGTACCGGTGGAAAGAAAATTCACTTCCATGGGGGGCAATTCCCTGGCGGTTATCCGCTTTACTGCAGCCCTGTTTCGCCGCTTTTCCGTGGAAATGCCCCTTGCGGATTTCTACGCCACTCAAACCGTGCGAGGAGTTGCGGCCTGGCTTCGCGATGCGACCCGGAACCAGCGGTTAAAAAACCTCCCGCCCCTGCGGCACAGCGACCCGGACTGTCCCTCCTGGCCCCTTTCTTCGGCCCAACGCCGGATGTGGGTACTGGACCGCATGGACGGCGGAGGCGCGGCCTGCCATGTGCCCTCCTGCCTGCGGGTGGAAGGCCCCCTCGACGCAGGCGCCCTGGAGTCGGCCCTTTTGGATCTGGTCAGACGCCACGAGGCGCTGCACACAATTTTTCCCCAGCAGGAGCAGGGCCCGGTGCAGTGCCTTGCCGAGCCGACATTCACCCTTGAGTACCAGGATCTGTCAACAGGCAGCGAGGAAGCGGCGGCCACGGCCGAGCTGGACACCCTGCTTTCCCGTGCCTGCCAAAGACCCTTTGACCTGGAAACAGGCCCCCTTTTCCGAGGTATGCTGATTCGTCTGGGCCCGCAGGTGCATGCCCTTTTCCTGGATTTTCACCATATCGTCTGTGATGGCGGCTCCATGGCGGCGCTGACCCGTGAGCTCGGGACCCTCTACCGCAGCCACTGCCGCAACGAGAAGCCGCAGCTGCCGGAAATCGAATTCCGCTACCGGGATTTCGCCCTCTGGCAGCAGGAGTTTTTGGCCTCGGAAGCTGCTGATGCAGACCGGCAATACTGGCAATCCCGGATGGCCGGCGCACCTTCGGCCTTTACGCTGCCCTTTCGCAAAGAAACCCCGGTCCGAACCCGTTTTTCCGGAAAAAACCTTCGAATGCCACTGGATTCCACCGCCGTGGAGTCCCTCCGAGCCTTCGGCCGGGATGCGGGCGCCACCGATTTCGTCCTTTTCACCGCCATTGTCAAGCTCCTGCTCTTCCGCTATACCGGCCAGGAAGACGGCGTGGTGGGGGCCCCGGTTACCGAAAGGCCCCACCCCGGCCTCTCGGAAACCGCCGGGTTTTTTGTCAACACCCTGCCGCTGCGGGATCGCATGGATGCGGCCATGAAATTCCCGGAACTCTTGAACTCCGTAGCCGGGACGGTGGCCGAAGCGGCGGCCCATGCCGGCTACCCGTTTGACCGCATGGTGGCGGACATGGGGGTGGATCGCAGCCATTCCCGCCATCCCCTTTTTCAGGTCATGGTGGTGGTGCATGAACAGACGGGGATTGAGGACCTGTTTTCCGGGTGCCATACGCAAATCCGGCCCCTGGACCCGGGCTTCAGCCGCTATGACCTGGCTTTCACCCTGGAAAACACCCAGAAGGGGTGGGTGCTGGAACTGGTGTATGACACCGATCTTTTTGATCCGGTGGACATGAATCGCGTGGGTGTTCACCTGCAAACCCTGATACAGTCTCTCGGCCGCGACCCGGAGCTGCCCCTGGCGGAGGTTTCCCTGATCCCCCCGGAAGAGATGCGCCTGCTGACCGCATTTTCCGCCGGCCCCGCGCCTGCCGCCGGACCGGAGTCCCTGGGTGCGGCATTTTGCCAGGCGGCCCGGCGTTTTTCCCGGCACATCGCCCTGAAAACCGACAAAAAAACCATCCGGTATGACGAGCTGCTGGAGAGCTCCCTTACCCTGGCCGGCGGTCTCCGGGATGCCGGTCTGGCGGCGGGCGAGCGGGTAGCGATATACCTGCCCCGCGGTGCAGACCAGATAACCGCCATGCTGGGGGTATTCCTGGCCGGCGGTGTGTACCTGCCCATCGATCCCGTCCACGTGCCCACAGAGCGCGCGCAGGAGTTGATCCGGGAGAGCGGCGCCCGGTTTGCGATCGGCAGGGGGATTCCCGGCTTTTCGGAAGCGGCGGACCTGATGACGGCCGCGCCCCTTGAAAACCCCGTTAAAAGGCGGCCGGAAGATCCCGCCTACCTGATTTTCACCTCAGGCTCCACGGGAACGCCCAAGCCGGTTGTTCTCGCCCACGAGGGATTTCTTTCCATGATTTGGGATCAGGCCGCAGCCTTTGAAATAAAGGAGACGGACAAGATCTCCCATATTCTTTCGCCCGGCTTTGACGCCGGTCTTTTCGAAGCCTGCCTGGCCCTTTTCTCCGGCGCCTGCCTCTGCCTGGTCCCCCCCCGGCAAATGACGGACCCGGCCCGTTTTCTTAAACGGATCAAAAATGACGGGGTCACGGTGCTGAACACCACGCCTTCCTGGCTGGCTGCCCTGGAAAAACCGGACCCGGCGGCCATTCGTCTTATTATCTCGGGCGGCGAGCCGCCCCGTGCCGAGGAGATGCGCCATTACCTCAAACGCGGGCTAGGGTGGGCCAATTGTTACGGCCCCACGGAAGCCAGCGTCTGCGCGGCCTACCGTCTGTACCGGCCGCAGGACACCCTGGACGGGATGAGCCTCGGCAAACCGGTGGCCGGCATGAAAATCCAGATCCTGGATGAAAGGGGACAGACCTTGCCCCCCGGGATACCCGGTGAGATTGTGCTTTCCGGCCCCGGCGTGGCCGTCGAAATTTCCGGGCATGTACCGGAAACCGACGGAACCGGCGCCCGGAGGTATCGCACCGGAGACCGCGGCCACTGGAACCAGGCGGGAGAACTGGTCTTTGACGGCAGAATGGATAATGAACTCAAACTTCGAGGATTTCGCTTCCATCCCGAAGAGATCCGGCAGGCCCTGCTGGCCCGGCCCGGCGTGAAAGACGCGGCGGTCGGCTTGCGAGGCCAGGCCCTCACCGCCTGGGTGGTGGGGCCGGGCGGCTCGGACAGCCAGCGGCTGCACCGGGACTTAGGACTTCGCCTGCCAGCCTACATGCTGCCCTCGGCCTTTGTTTCCGTTGCCGGCATTCCTCTCTCCGCCAGCGGCAAGGCGGATATCGAGGCCCTGCCGGATCCCGAGGCAAGCGCAACGGGTGGGGACCGGGCCAATTTTACCCCGGAAGAGGCCGCCCTGGCCCAATTGTGGGAGGCGGTGCTGGGCACCTCCCCGGCAAGCCCGGATGCCGACTTTTTTGCTTCAGGGGGCAGCAGCCTTTCGGCGGTGCGCCTGGTGGCCCGCATTCGGCAGAACCATGGGGCCGAACTTCCCCTGGCCGACCTTTTCCGGGAGCCGCGTCTCTCGGCCATGGCCATGAATCTCCGGGAACTGCGCTTTGAAATCCCCCCTGCCCCGGCAAAAGACGAAGCCGCAAGACGCCTTTCCGATGCGGAACGACGGATTTGGGCCATGGAGCACCTCCAATCAGGCGGCGCATCCGCCTATACCATCCACGGAGCCTGGCGGATCGACGGCCCGCTGGATGTGGAAGCCCTGAAACAAGCCATGGATGCCCTGTATGAGCGCCATTCCATCCTGCGGGCCGTTTACCGAGAGGACAGCACCGGTCCCTTCCGCAAGATCCTCCCCCCCGCCCCGGGCATCCTCCGGGTGACGCCGGGCAAGGGGCCTGCCGATGAAACCATACCCGCTTTTGCAGCGCTTGAACGCAGCCGGGGGATGGACCTGGAACACGGCCCCCTTTTCCGCGCCCGCCTCCTGGAATTTGACGCCGACGTCCACGGGCTGGTTCTCACCCTGCACCACATCGTGGCGGATGGCTGGTCCATGGGCATCATCGAAAGAGACCTGCGGGATTTATACACGGCCTTCAGCCGGGGGCTTACCCCCCGCCTGTCCCCGCTTGCCCTGGCGTACGGGGACGCCGCGGCCTGGATGAAAAAACGGCTTGAGCGGGAATCCGACCCCGACCGGGAATACTGGCTGCAACGCTTTGCGGAGTTGCCCGAGCCGCTTGATCTCCCGGCGGACCGGCCCCGGCCCGCCGTGCAATCCTTTGCCGGCGCCGCCACCCGGCTGTCCCTTGGCCGCCAGGGCCTGGAAGCCCTGCAAAAACTGGCAAAAGAGACGAAATGCACTAGATTTATGGTGCTCTACGGCCTGGTGAACATTCTGCTGCACCGCCACACCGGGGCCCGGGACCTGGTATTGGGCTGCCCCGTTGCCGGCCGCGCGCATCCCCTTTTTGAAGACGTGGTGGGATGTTTCGTCAACACCCTTCCCATGCGTGCGCAAGTCAATCCCGCGCTTTCGCTGCACGATTTTATGGAAAACCTAAAAGGCGGGGTGCTCTCCGACCTGGCCCACGGCGACTACCCCTTTGACCGGCTGGTGGAGCTTCTGCCCCTGAAACGCGACACCTCGAGACCGCCGCTGTTCAACGCAATGATGACCCTTGCGGACGTGGCCCGGGACCTTGACTGGGACAAGCTGCATTTTACGGAGAAAAACGGGGATCCGGGCTACAGCAAGTGCGATATCACCTTTTCCTTCATGGCGCACGGCGATGAGCTGATCCTGGAGATGGAATATGCCACCGCCCTTTTTGATGAAAACCGGATAGAACGCATGGCCAGGCGGTTCGGGGTGCTGCTGCAGGAGGCGGCCGCACGCCCGGATACGGATCTCGCCTCCCTTGAACTCATGGATGCCGCAGAGGCTGCGGAAGTGGCCGCCTGGAGTACACCGGTGCCCTCGGGGGCGGATACGGGGGCGTCAAGCGCCGTGGCCCTTTTTACTGAAAAGGCCCGTCTCCGGCCGGAAGCCCCGGCCCTGCTCTGGGATGACAAACAGCTGTCTTACGGGGAATTGGACGAAAAAAGCCGCACACTTGCCAGGCATCTGGGGCGGCAGGGACTGGAAAAAGGGGAATCCGTTGCCATCCTGGCCCGTCCCACGGGTGCGATGGTGGCCGCGGTTCTGGCGGTTTGCCGGGCCGGCGGCGTGTATGTCCCATTGGACCCGGCATGGCCGGCGGAAAGACGGCACATGATCCTTGCAGACACCCACTGCCGTTTCGTACTGGCTGACGCCGCCGACATGAACGATAACGAAAACACAGGGGCAACTGGTGCCCAAATGCTTTCGTGGGACCCTGCGGATGCGGCGGGAAATAGCGGGCAGGGCCCGGACGGCGACCGGCTCCCGGAAGCGGACGACCTTGCCTATATTATCTACACCTCGGGATCCACGGGAAAACCCAAGGGCGTGGAAGTCCCCCACCGGGCCATCCTGCGCCTGGTCTCGGGCAACAATTTTCTGCAGCCCGAGCCGGGATGGCGGATCCTGCAAACCGGCTCCCTCGCCTTTGACGCCTCCACCTATGAAATCTGGGGCGCCCTGGCCAACGGCGCCACACTGGTACTGGGGGGAAGCGCGAACCTGGCCGACCCCGCGGATCTGGCCGAACAGATCCGCAGTTACCAGGTAAGCACGCTTTTCATGACCACGAGCTACTTCAACCAGATGGCGGACGCCCCTTATGATGTTTTTGCCGGGGTACGTCACCTCCTGACAGGCGGGGAAAGGGCCTCTGTTTTCCATATCCGGGAGGTGCGCCGGCGATGGCCGGACCTTCGCCTGATCCACGTTTACGGGCCTACTGAAAATACGACCTTCTCCACCTATTATCCCCTGACGGATCACGAAGCAGGCGATCCGCCCCTGGGCTGGCCCATCCGGGGCGGGGGCATTGCCGTACTGGACCGGGCGGGAAACCCGGTTCCCCCGGGGGTGGCAGGGGAAATCTGCCTCTGGGGCGACGGACTGGCCCGCGGCTACCGCAACCGGCCGGATGAGAACCAGGCCCGGTTTGTTCCCCTCCCCGGCGGTAAGGGGCGAATGTATCGCAGCGGCGATTTGGGCACCTTTGATGACAGGGGCCGGCTCTGTTTTCTGGGCCGCATGGACCAGCAGGTCAAGGTCCGGGGGTTCCGGGTGGAGCCTGACGAGGTGGCGGCCTGCATTTCCGGGCACCCGGAAGTCACCCGCTGCCTGGTGCTGGCCCGGACATTCGCGGGCGGGACCAAGGAGCTGGTGGCCTACGTGACAGGCGGGAAATCGGCTGACGGCGAAAACCTGCGCCGCTATCTCAGCTCCCGTCTGCCGGCCTTCATGATGCCTTCCTTTTTTGTGCGCCTGGAGTCCTTTCCATTGAACCGAAACGGCAAGATCGACACGGATCGCCTGCCGGACCCCAGGGAGAGGGGGGAGCAGAAAACGACCCCCGGCGAGATGCCCCATAACGACCGGGAAGAACTGCTCGCCGGAATCTGGGCGGATGTCCTGGGACTGTCGGATATCGGCAGGCGGGACAACTTTTTCACTCTGGGCGGTGATTCCATCAAGGCCATTGCCATCATGGCCCGTTTGCGGGAAGCGGGATGGCAGCTTTCAGTGCGTGATCTTTTCGCTGCCCCGGAAATTGCCCTTCTGGCCCCGGTCATGCGCGCCGTTTCGGCACCTGAGGCGGATGAAACCCCGCCGGGCGGCATGACCCCGGTACAGCACTGGTTTTTTGCCAAATACCCGGATTTGCCGGCCCCCTTTCACCAATCCCTGCTGCTGGATCTGAAGGAAGGCTGGGTGCCTGCCCATCTCGAAGCCGCCCTGGCGGCCCTCTGGCGCTGCCACGAGATGCTTCGCAGCTTTTTTCCCATACAGGACGGAAAGCGGGTGCGCCGTGTGGCCCCGGCCGATGCCCCCCCGCCCTTTGCCGTGGTGGACCTCAGGGCCCATGAAGCCCCCGGGACTGCCTGCGGGGAAGCCATGGCCCGCATGGAAGCCGGCGTTTCCCTGGAGTCCGGGCCTTTGTGGCAGCCCGTGGTGTATCGCCTGCCGGATGGCGACCGACTGCACCTTTGCGCCCATCACTTGCTGACCGACGGGGTGTCCTGGCGCATTTTACTGGAAGACCTGCAGCGCACCTGGAGCCTGGCGGAAGCGGATAAACCCGTGATTCTGCCGCCGCCTGCAACCAGCATTTCCGGATGGTGCCGTTATCTTGCAGAACTTAAAACGCGCATACCGGCCCAGGAAAAAGATTTCTGGAAAACCATGGAAAACGCCGCTGACACCGAGCCGCTACCCTCTGAGAACCACGGCGCCAGCCAGCCAGGCACTTTTGGAGACCTTGAGACCTGTCATTTGCAATTGGACTCCGGTTGCAGCCGGGCACTCACCGGCCCCTGCCACGAAACGTTCCGAACCCGCACCGATGAGCTTTTACTGGCCGGTCTGCTCATCGCCCTTTCGCGATGGCGCGGTTGTCTGAATCATGCGCTTTCCCTGGAGTCCCACGGCCGGGAAAGCGGAGAGGACGGCCCGGATCTGTCCCGCACCGTCGGGTGGCTCACGGCCATATTTCCCGTTACTTTCCGGCTGCCGGACTCCCCGGCGACCCCTGGATCACCGGCCCTGCATGAAAGCATCCGGGTCGTCAAGAGCCAGCTCCGGGATGTGCCCCGCAGGGGTCTGGGCTATGGCCTGCTGCACGATGATACCGACGGGGGGGGCGTTTCCGCCCATGATGACAACAGCCACGGCGATACTCCGGCAATCAGTTTCAATTACATGGGCGAATTCAGCCAAAACGCCGGCGGCCGGTTTTCACTGCTGCCGGATACCGGCCTGCCGGCTGTAGCGCCCGAAGCGCCCCTGATGCAGGCGCTGTCCGTAAGTGCCCTGATGAACGGGGACGGCCTGGTGCTAAGCTTTGCCTGGGACAGCCGGCAATTTACCCGCCAAACCATGGAAGCCCTGATGGCCGGCTGGGAAACAGCTCTTGGGGAAATCCGGGAAGCCGCCGGCGAAACCGCTGCTGATCTCAGCGTGACCGACATTGACTACGACGGGCTGGACCAGGCGGGCCTGGATGAACTGGTGAACCAGCTGGAGGGCCTCTAAAACCGTGCAAGCCTTTTTTTCGAACCAATTAATTGCCTTATGGCCATTTTAGATTAAAAACCATGTTAAACCGCAAAAACATAGAAAATATCACCGCGCTTACCCCTTTGCAGGAAGGGATGCTGTTTCATACCCTGGACAGCCCGGATCGCCTGGCATACGTGGAGCAGCTGCGCATGCGCCTTGCCGGGGAGCTTGACCCGGCGCTGTTTGAAAAATCCTGGGAAATCCTTTGTGATCGTCATGAAATGCTGCGCTCCGTCTTCATCCATGATGCGGCGAAAGATCCGATCCGGGTGGTGCTGAAAAAAGGCAAAAACCCGGTATCCATCCACCCGGGCCCCGAGGCTGGCGCTGACGCTGCGGAAAGCATTTCGGCGCTGGCTGCCCAAGACAGGGCCGCCATGGACCTCACGCGCCGGGAGACACCGTTTCGCATCCGCCTGTTTTGCCACGATGAGCAAACGTCTACAATTATCTGGACCTTTCACCACCTGCTCCTTGACGGGTGGAGCGTGGCCGTTCTCCAGGAAGAGCTCAAGGAAGCCTACAATGCCCTGGCAAACGGTCGCTCCCCGGCCCTGCCGCCGCCGCCGCTTTTTTCCGACTACCTGAAGTTCTGCCGAAACACGGACCCGGCGCTTGATTTCTGGGAAAAACGGCTGGACGGTTATGAACGGCCCACCCCCATTCCGGTGCGTCAACAAATGGAAGAGGGCTTTGAACGGGCCGAGGCGGTTCGTTTTCTTGGCAGGGACCGCAGTGCGGATTTGCGACAGCGGGCACGCTCCCTTTCCGTCAGCCCGGGAGCCCTGGTGCGAACCGCCTGGGCCCTGGTACTGGGCGGTTTGCACGAAGTGCGGGATACGGTTTTCCTGGCCACGGTTTCCGGCCGACCCGAGGAACTTGCCGGTGTGGAGCGCATGGTGGGGCTTTTTATCAATGCCCTCCCCCAGCGGATTTTCTGGGATGAAAATACCCGGGCCGGCGATCTTGTAAAAGCCGTGCAGGCCCGGCATGGGGAGGAAAGCGCCCATCCGCACGCCTCCCTTGCCGCCATCCAGGCGAAAAGCCAACTGGGGCGCGCGCTTGCCGACCACATCTTTGTTTTTGAAAATTACCCGGAAACCAAAGAAACCGACAGCCCCTGGCAGATCACGGAAAGCGAGCTTTTTGAGCACACCCATTATGATTTTGAACTCCAGGTATTTCCCGACGAAGACATCTGGCTGCGGGCCCGCTGGAACAGCCGGCGCCATGATGCCATGGATGTGGAAACACTGCTGGATCGTTTGATAGCCGTAACAGATGCCTTTGACGCGGAAAAAACCGCGGATCAACTGGCTGGGCTGGATAAGCGGGAGCCCCTGGCCGTCTGCCTGGCCGCAACCTTTACCCCGGATCTGCTGGCGCTTTCCGTGCAATACTGGCTGAGGGCTTTCGGCTTCTCCCCCTCACTTGAAGATGCGGGCTACAAGCGATTTCTGGCAGCGCTCCGGGACCCGGAATCCCTGATTTCAAAAAGCCGGGGCCCGGTGCTCCTGCCTTTTCGTTTCGCCGACCTGAAAAAGGACCTGGGTGGCAATGCCCGGCCGGGCGAAATTTTGGCCGAAGCCCTGGCCCAATCCCCGGCGCCCGGCCCCTTTGTAGTGGCGCTTCTGCCGGCCTCCGGGGACAACAGCGAAGCGGCGGTCGCCTGGGAAGAACTGTGCGCCCGGCTTGCTGAAGATAACCGAATCATCTTTCTGGATCTGCGGGAAGTCCCGCCCCACGCGGGAACCGGCCCGGTACACGATCCCGTGCGGGAAAGACTGGGGGACCTTCCGTTTACCGACGCCTTTTTCGGGTATGCGGGGGCGGCCATGGCCCGAACGCTGGTGGCCTGGAAGCGGCCGCCCTTCAAGGTGATCGCCCTCGATTTTGACAACACCCTCTGGCAGGGCATCTGCGGGGAGGCCGGTCCCCGGGGGGTCTCCGTGACCCCGGGCCACCGGTTTTTCCAGCAGTTTTTGAAAAAAAAGGCGGCCGAGGGATTCCTGCTGGCGGGTCTGAGCAAAAACAACGAAGCCGATGCCCTGGCGGTTTTCCGGGAGCACCCGGATATGGTTTTAAAGGAATCCGACCTGGTGGACTGGCGCATCTGCTGGGAGCCCAAGCCCGAGGGACTTGCCTCCCTGGCCCGGGATCTGAACCTGGGAGCGGACAGTTTTATCTTCCTGGATGATTCCCCGGCGGAATGCAGTCAAATGATGAGCCGCATGCCGGAGGTGCTCACCCTGCAGATGCCCGCGGACCCGGCGCATATCCCGGCTTTTTTGGAGCGGACCTGGGCTTTTGACCGGGTGCGGGTGACCCATGAGGACCGCAAACGGCCGGCCATGTACCGGGCGGAACGCAAACGGCGGGAGCTTGCCCGGCAAAGCGGCCGGGAAGATTTTCTTCGGGAGCTGGGGCTGAAGGTGTTCATGGCCCCGGTGACCCCGGCCCAGGTGGAGCGCAGCGCCCAGCTTTCCCGCCGCACCAACCAGTTTCACTGCAATCCGGAAAGGATGAGCGATGAGCGGGCCCGGAGCCTGATGGCGGATTCCTGCCAGGAATTTTTCGCCCTTCACGTGGCCGATCGTTTCGGTGTTTACGGTCAAACCGGCCTGGTCCGCTGCCGCAGGCAGAATGACAGCCTTTTTGTGGACAATTTTCTGCTTAGCTGCCGGGTGCTGGGCCGGGGTGTGGAAAATACCGTGCTGGCCCTTCTGGCTAAGCATTGCCTGGAAAGCAAATGCCGCCGCCTGGTGTTTGCCTTTAAAAAAACCGATAGGAACCAGCCGGCCCGGGATTTTCTGCTTTCTTCCGGAGGCGTGGAACAGGATTCGGGCTGGGTTTTTGACCCGCATCAGGTAGCGGCGATTCCGCCCTTTGTGCAGGTTTTTCGGCAGCACCCGGAAACAGGGGAGGCCCAGGGCGATACAGCGCTATCGGAAGACCTGCCCAAATCCGCCCCGCAAGCGGCGGAACCCGCTTCTGCGGGGATTTCCTTTGCGCCCCTGCAGGTTAATTCCCTGCGCCTTTCCCACAGGGCCGACCTGCTGCCGCTGGCAGCCGGAAAACCCGGCGACTGGGAAGCCATGGTCCGCAGCGAAGGAGAAAACCCCGGAAAAAAGCAAGCCGGACCCCGTCATTTTGTGGCGCCCAAAGAAGGCACGGAAGCGGCCCTGGCCGGGATCTGGCAGGAAATTCTGGACAACGGGGGGATTGGCCGGGAAGATGATTTT
This sequence comes from uncultured Desulfobacteraceae bacterium, assembly GCA_964575805.1. Taxonomy (GTDB): domain Bacteria; phylum Desulfobacterota; class Desulfobacteria; order Desulfobacterales; family Desulfosalsimonadaceae; genus M55B175. The sequence goes on along the minus strand of CAZNSO010000004.1, from coordinate 53,080 downwards.
TTCGCCTGCGGCGGCCACAGCCTTTCCGCCACCCGCCTGGCTTCCCTCATTGCCGCGGTTTTCGGCGTCATGCTGCGCCTGGAAACACTTTTTACCAACCCCCGCCTCAGGGACATGGCCCTTGCCATTGAAGGCGCCCGGGGCAATTACCACCCCATCCCGGCAAACAGCGACGCCCCCCGGCTTTCCCCGGCCCAGGAACGGATGGCCTTTCTGCAGGCGCTGCACCCGGAGGACACGGCCTACAATCTGGCTGCGGCCTGGTGGCTTTCCGGGGGTCCGGACGTGGCCGCACTCGAAAAAACGCTGCGCTTTCTCGCGGGTCGCCACGAAAACCTGCGAACCCTTTATCTCCGCGAAGACGGGGAGGTTCGGCCCAGGTTGGCGGCAACACCCTTTGCCATGGAGTTCATGGATGCCGCCGGAGACCCGGAAGACGATCCGGCGGCAGAAGAGCGGGCCCTGTCCCGCATGCGTGCCCTTGCCCGTCAGCCCTTTGACCTGTCGCAGGAGCCCCCCTTTCGTGCCCTGTATGTCAAAACAGCCGAAAACGAAGGGCTTTTTGCCCTTGTCTTTCATCACATTGCCATTGACGGCCATGGCTTCGGCGTCCTGCGGCGGGAGATGGCGGAAGCCTACCAGGCCTTTTGCCAGGGCCGTTCTCCGGAATTCACGCAGTCGCTTTTGCGCCCCGGCGATTACGGGGCCTGGATGCAGGCCCGACTGGACTCCGGGGATATGGCCGAAGATCTTCAATATTGGCGCTCCCGCCTTGCCGGCGGGCCCCGGCCCCTGGATCTGCCCCTGGACGCCCCCCGACCGGCAGTCCGGCGGGGCCGGGCGGGCCGGGTGAGCGCCAGACTGCCCGAAGAAGACGCCAAACGCCTGCTAAGCTGCGCGGAAACCCTAAACGTGACGCCCTTTGCCTTCCTGGTTACCGTGCTCAAAGCGCTTTTGTTTTTCGATACCGGTCAGTCCGATATCAGCTGCGGCACCGTGGTGTCCGGGCGCAATCACCCGGACACCGAAGATTTCGTTGGTTTTGTGGCCAACACCCTGGTGCTGCGGAGCCATGTGGAACCGGACGCCGCTTTTACCGAATTGGTCGCCGCCGTGGCTGCGGGCGTCCGCCAGGCCCTGGACCACGGGGAATATCCCTTTGACCGCCTGGTCCGGGAAATGCAGCTGCCGCCGGACACTTCCCGGTCTCCCTTGTTTGATGTGATGGGCGTATTGCAGGAGGAGGCAACAACATCCCTGCTGCCGGGCGTGGAAAGCACGGATATTCCCATGGATCCCGTGCACACGGCCTTCGACCTGGTCTTCGAGTGGGTTTTGGGCAAGGACCTGGGAGTCGCGCTTACCTATGATGCCGATCTGTTCTCAAAAAACCGCATGGAAGCCATGGCCGGGCATTTCCTTAACCTGGCCAGAAACGCCGCCCTTGCGCCGGAAACACCCGTCTCCCGGCTTTCCCGGCTCTCTGCCGAAAAAAGGCGGCGGGTGCTGCTTGATTTTCGGGGACCGCGGCTTGCCTTTGCAGCGGGGAAAAACCTGGCACAGGCGTTTCAGGAAACAGTAAAAAAATTCGGGGACCGGCCCGTATTCCAGGATGAACACCGCATGGTCTCTTACAGAGAGCTGGAAAAGGAGGCTGCCGCCCTGGCAGTCCGCCTGGCCGGGGAAGAAGGCGTGCGGCCCGGGGATGTGGTGGCGGTGCGTGCGGATCGCTCATTGGAACTGGTCCGGGGCTTGCTTGCCGTGCTGATGGCCGGGGGCGTCTACCTTCCCCTGGAGCCGACGCTCCCCGAAACCCGGGTTGCAGATTTGCTGAAACAGGCCGGCAGTGCGCTCATCCTGTCCGATACCGGTACAGCCATAAACGGAGCGCGGGTGCTGCCCTTGCACGCCGGAGATGCGGGCAGGGGCGCGCCGTCCGTGCAATTGCCGTCGCCTTCCGGGGATGCGCCGGCTTACCTCATCTTCACTTCCGGCTCCACGGGCGCTCCCAAAGGCGTTTTGTGCCGGCACGCCGGTTTTTTGAACATGATCGAAGACCAGATCCGGGTGTTTGGCGTCAGCCCTGAAGACCGGGTGCTGCTGTTTGCCTCCCCGGCTTTCGACGCCTCCCTCTCGGAAATTTTCATGGCCCTGCTGGCCGGGGCCGCCCTGGTGCCGGCCGACCGGGAGCGCATTGCGAAAATTGGTGCATTTCCCGACTTTCTTTCCAGCCGGGGGGTCTCCGTGGCCACCCTGCCCCCGGTCTACCTGCGCCAGCTGAAGCACCTGCCCGATTGCCTTCGGGTGCTCATTACCGCCGGCGAGGCCGCTGACCCGGAACTGGCACGCTTTCACGCCGGCCGCAGAGAATACTTCAACGCCTACGGCCCAACGGAATACAGCGTCTGCACCAGCATCCACAAGGCCTCCCCGCATGAAGCCTACACCCTGGGCGTTCCCATTGGAAAGCCCATTGCCAACACCCGCGTCTACATACTGGGACCAGGCGACCAGCCGCAGCCGGAAGGCGTGCCCGGAGAGATTTGCGTGGCAGGGACCGGGCTGGCCCTGGGCTACCTGGGCCGGGAAGATTTGACCCGTGCGGCCTTTGTGGCCGATCCTTTCGTGCCCGGGGAAAAAATGTACCGGACCGGTGACCGGGGCCGCTGGGACCCCAACGGAGAGATTGGCTTCCTCGGCCGTGCCGACGACCAGGTAAAGGTGCGGGGGGTTCGGGTGGAACCGGGAGAGATCGAGGCCGCATTATGCCGGCATCCCGGTGTCCGGGATGCGGCCGTGGTATTGCGGGAACGCGACGGGGAAAAACTCCTTGCCGCCTGGATAACCGGGCCACAGGCGCTGGAATCCGAAAACCTGCGCCTCTGGCTGCTGGAGCGGTTGCCCGAGCCCATGGTGCCCACCCGGATCTTTTTTACCAGGGCCCTGCCCCTGAATACCAGTGGCAAGGTGGACAAAGCCGCCCTGGAGCTTCCGGCACCCGGGACGGAAAAAGAACCCGACCGGCAATCCTGGCTTCCGCCGGAGGCGGCGGCCATGGCGGCCGCCTGCCGGAAAATTTTGGGCCGAACGCCGGCACCGGACGCCGACCTTTTCTCCGAAGGGCTGGACAGCCTGCGGGCCATGGGGCTGCTGCACCTGCTGGAAAAAGAAACGGGGTTTTCTTTTTCCCTGATGGACCTCTACCGCCTGCGCACCCTGCGGGCCCTGCTGCGAAAAGCCAAAGGGGGCGCCGAGACAGGCGCCCTGCGCCCCCTGATTCTTTTACCCCCCATGCCGGGGCTGGGTCTTGTTTATCACCCCCTGGCAAACGCTTTTGACGATGTCTTCGTGCAAGCCCCCGATTTTGAAGGATTGGATGCCCTGACCGCAGAAGTCCGGGCACTGGCTTCCCGGATGCCCGAAGGGCTGCGCCCCATCCTTGGCGGGTATTCCGGGGGCGGCAACCTGGCCGTGCGGGTGGCCGCCCGCCTCGAAAAGGAGGGGGTCTGTTTTCCGGAGCTGATCCTTGTGGATGCCTGGCGCCGCAAGCAGGCCGGGCCTGCCGGGCTTCGGGAAAGAGAACAATTGGCGCAGGCCTATATCAACCGCTTAGCTCCGCCTGCTGCCGATGGGGGCAACGGAAATTTGAAAAAGCGGGCACTGAACTACCTGGAAACACTGGACGGCAGCGCGGATATGCATCCGGTTTCCGGGAGGGTCCATCTCCTCTACTCCGAGGACAGCGAGGAGGCGGGCCTCCCCCGGCAGTGGGACCGAAACTGGGCAACCGTGGCCCGGGGCGGCTGCTTTCCCTACGAGGGCTCCGGGCCTCATGAAAGCATGCTGGAACCCGCCCATCTACCGGCCAACATCAAGGCCTTGAAACGGATTCTGGCCGTGGTTGGGACGAAACCCGCAGCAGATTCATAGTTTGGAATTTTTTCACTGTCCAAGATTTTTTTCACTATCAAATAGGGAGAGGCACCATGAAAAAACCGGGTATCAAAAGTATTTTTTTAACGGCTCTGATGCTGGCAATCTGGCTGGTGTTACCGGCATGCGATCCCCTGGATGACATCGACGACAAGGTGGACCGGGTCCAGAATTCGGTCGATCAGGTGGACAGCCGCCTGGATGACCTTGAGAACCGCAATGAGGTCGACGGCCCGATCGGGTATGAAACCGCCCAGGAGCTTGAAGCCCTGGTGGAAGAGCGCCGCCAGGAATACGGCATCCCCGGTATGGTCCTGGCCATACGCAAGTCCGGACAGGCGACCTGGGCCACGGCAGCGGGGTATTCGGACCTTGATACCCGGACGCCCATGCGGGTGGATGACACCTTCCGCATCGGCTCCAATTCCAAAACCTTTACAGCTGCAAATGTTTTGACGATTATGCACGAAAAAGGCTATGAACTGGATGACCCCGTGGCTTCGCATCTTCCGGACCTGGAAATTTTCCTGGATGATTACGTGGAAACCCATGGGTATGTCCTGAATAAAATCCATATTCGTCATTTGCTCCAGCATACGTCGGGGCTGCTGAATTTTACGGAAAACCCGGAGTGGTCCGGGCTTTTTTTACAGAACCCCCAGACCCAATTCACCCCCCGGGAATTGCTGGATTTGGCCGATATCCAGGAATATGGGCCGGAATTCGCCCCCGGAAAAAAAGTTTTGTATTCCAACACCAATTACGTACTTCTGGGGCTGCTGATCGAGGAATGGACAAACAGTTCCTATGAGGATGAGATGGTTCACCGCCTGATTCAGGAAAACGGGCTTTACAACACGGATGCCCCCCGCACCGGGGAGTACGCCATGGCCCATGCCAGCCCGAACGGGTTCTGGTCCGAAGGCTACCTGGACTTAAACGGGGACGGCACGATTAGCGCTGACGAGGCCGTCTCCGATCAGGACCCTTCCTTTACCTGGGCCTCGGGCAACCTCACCTCGACGGCGGAAGATATGCTGACCTGGGTCACGGCCCTTGGCCGCGGTGAGATTACCCCTCACTTCTTCTCCCAGCAGCAGGATTTCCGGCCTTTTGTGCACGACCTGCAGTATGGCCTGGGCCTTGTCAGGGACCTGGTGGATCCGGACAACCCCTTTGACGACATGATCGGCCACCAGGGAGGCACCCTGGGGTATCAGAGCGTGATGGTGTATCTGCCCTACGAGGATGCGGCGGTGGTGTGCCTTTATAATGTGACCCTGCCGCCTGATGTAAAGAATTATGCCGAAATCGTGGTCTACGACGCCCTGGAACTTGTTTTTCCCGGACGTTAGGCGTAAACTCTGCCAAATGCGCAATGACGCAGGGCATTTTTATGCTTTACAGGCCATCCTAGGCAACTGTACCTTAAAATGATGGACAAAAAAGAATGAATCTGGAACTTGTTCGCTTTTTACAAGCCGAATCCCGGGAGGACGGCCTTGGCGTTTTCGTGGCCGCCGTCCTCTCGGGCATCGCCAACGGCCTTTTTGTGGTCCTGATAAACGCCGCTGCCAAGGATTTTTCCGCAAACAACATCCGTTACCTGGCCATGTTTGCCGTGAGTGTGGCCATTTACGCGCTGACCAAGCGCTATGCCCTGCTTCACACGGCCATGATCGTCCGCTCGGCGGTAACCAAGGCCCATCTGCGGATCGCGGACCGCCTGAGAAAAACGGACCTGCTGCGTTTTGAAAATATTGACCGTGCGCAGATTCATGGCACCCTGACAGAAAACTCAGAGATCATCTTCGAGGCCTCCCGGATTCTGACATCCAGCGGTTCGGCCTTTACCATGCTGCTTTTCTCCTTCGCCTATATGGCCTGGCTTTCCATGACAGCTTTTTTTATGGCCCTGGTACTCCTGGGAATCGGCATCGCTTACTTTATGATCAATCAAAGAGCCATCGATCGTGAGCTTACCGATGTGGTGCATATGGAAGGCCGGTTTTTCGGGGCACTGGAGCACATGCTGCTGGGGTTCAAGGAAATCAAGCTGCACCGGGCCAAAAACGACGACCTCTATGAAAAGGGGATCTGCGAGGTGGCGGAGAATGTGCGGAACAAGAAAATGGATACGGAGAAGCGCTTTGTGGGCAACCACATTTTCGCCCAGCTCTTTTTCTATCTGCTCGTTGCCGCCATTGTTTTTCTGCTGCCCCGGCTTACGGACACCTCCTCGGACACCATCGTCAAGGTAACCGTCGTGATCCTATTTATTATCGGACCCCTGGGGATTCTCGTGGATGCCTTTCCCATGCTCTCCAAGGCCACCGTGTCGGTACAGAAAATCAAAGACCTGGAGGACTGGCTGGAAAATTCGGAAAGAAGCGACCCGGAAGTCCCTCCCCGCCGGCCGGGAACCTTTTCCGAAATTTCCATGCACAATGTTTTTTTCCGTTACCCGGACTCCAAAAACGGCAAGGGGTTTGCCGTCGGCCCCCTGGATTTCACCGTGAAAAGGGGAGAGATTGTTTTTGTGGTCGGCGGCAACGGGTCAGGCAAAACCACCCTGATGAAAATTTTAACCGGCTTGTATGCCCCGGAGTCAGGCTCGCTTTCCGTGGATGGCGTCGAAATCCGGCGGGAAAACCGGCCCCGCCACAGGGAGCGCTTTTCCATGATCCTGACGGATTTTCACCTGTTTGACCGCCTCTACGGCCTGGGCGAGGTGAATGAAGATCGCGTGGAACGGCTGCTGGAGGAAATGGGAATTGCAGACAAAGTGCGGGTGGAAAACGGGGTTTTCTCCACCCTGGACCTGTCAACGGGCCAGAAAAAACGCCTGGCCATTGTCGTGACCCTGCTTGAAGACAGAGAAATCCTGGTCTTTGATGAAGTGGCCGCGGACCAGGATCCGCAATTCAGAAAGTATTTTTATGAGAAAATGCTGCCCCGCCTGCGGGAGCAAGGGCGCACCGTGGTTGCGGTCAGCCACGATGACCGTTACTTCCATGTGGGCGACCGGGTGGTCAAGATGGAGTATGGGGCGATGCTCAGACCCGAAGAAGGGGGAATTCAATGATGCGCCGGTTTTTTGGAAAAAGGTTCGGGCGCAGATATTTTCCCGCCCTGTTGGCGGGATTCCTGCTGCTCCCGGGCTGCGGGGGAGAGCCGGTCCGGGACACTGGCATGGAGAAACCGGATCGCCTGTACCACCAATTGGCGACCTTTTATGAACAGGTCCGGCAGACCCCCCTCTCCCCCTCGTTGAAGGCGGACCTGGAAAAAATCGTCGAAGCCAGGCTGGATTGCTACCTTGATGAACAGGGATATGACGGCCGGCTGCAGGAATGCCGGGATAACTATCTGACTGCCACGATCGCGATGGCCCGGGAAAAAGTTCCGGCCGCCCCGATGCTGGGCAATTTCATTCTCTGCATTCAGGACTGCCCGATCTCCCATGCCATATGTGCCGGTGAGCACAGCTATCACAACGGGGTGGATTGCGTGGCGATTGAATCCCAATGCATTGAACGCTGCCTGGATCTCTACTGGCGCGGCGGGGTGACCGAAACCCGTGCCGGCAGGACAAGAGCCGTGGGTATGCCGGATAAAGTCGGCGGAAGGGTGAACAAATGACGGCAAAGCAGACGAAAAAAAAAAGCTGGAAGGGACATGCCGGCAAAATCCTGGTAACTGTCCTTATCCTTTTATTCCTGGTTCTCTATTTGTACGAAAATATCGTGATCACCGTTTTTCCGGGAGAATCGGGCGTGTTGTTCCGCAGGTTCTGGGACCGGGGGACGGAAACGGACTATGTCTACGGGGAGGGGGTAACCTTTATTTTTCCCTGGGACCGGATGTACAAATACAATGTCCGGATCCGGGAGATCAAGCAGACCATCAATGTCCTCAGCCATAACGGTCTGACCATTGAAGTGGATGCTTCTGTAAGGTTCTACCTGTTACCCAAGCGGGTGCCGGAACTGCACCAGCGGGTGGGCCCCGAATTCATAAAAAAAGTGATCAAGCCGTCAGTCACCTCCTCGGTACGTTCCGTTATCGGCAGTTACAAGCCCGAGGAACTCTATACCACGGCCAGGGACCAGATAGAGGATGACGTGCTTATCGGGGCGGTTGAAGCCACCGGCCGCCTGCCCATTGTTTACAGCAAAATCGTCATTGAAAACATCCGCCTGCCCAAACTCATCAATGCGGCGATCGAGACCAAGCTGCGTGAGGAGCAGAAGTTTCTGGAGTACGAATTCCGGCTGAAACGGGAATCGGCGGAAATTGAACGAAAAATCCGGGAAGCCAAAGGAATCCGGGAATTCCAGCGCCTGGTCAATGAAACCATTACCGCGGAGTATCTCAAGTGGAAGGGCATACGGGCAACCCTGGAACTGGCCCGTTCCCCCAATTCCAAAATTGTGGTGATCGGGGGCAAGGACGGCCTGCCGGTGATTCTCAACCCGGATGGCGGCGGCACGCCTGCGGCGCCCGTGGAGGAAAAGAAACGTGCGACAGGGACGGAAGAGGCAATGACCAACGCCCGCCCGGTAGATGAGTTTATGGAAAATATGACGGACAACCAGCCGCTTCTCCAGCTGCCTTCCAGTAAAAAGGAAAATGAAAAATGATTTATGCGTTGATAATTTTGGGAAGCTTTCTTGTCGGACTTATGGGATGGAACCGAAAGTTCGGGTTCTGGGGTTATTTTTTTGCCTCCCTGCTGCTCACCCCCATTGTGGGCCTTCTGCTGGTGCTGGCTTCAAGCCCGCGAACGGACACCTGAGACGAAACAGGAGTTTTTTCAAAAAGGCGCCGAACAGGAGAGCCCATGCGCGTTTATTTCATGACACCCGTCACCCACCTCAAAACCACGGCCATCTGCATGCTGCTGGCTTTATTATGCCTTTGCACCGGCAGCAGTCCGCGGGCTTCCGAGACATCCTTGCCGGCGGACACCCAACCTTGGCGTATTGCCTATTTTGAGGGCGGTCCATACAAAGAATTCAGCGACTCCCTCCATGGATTGCTGAGCGCCTTTCACGATCGCGGATGGCTGCCCGAGGCACCGCATTCCAGCTTACATACCAGCCGGGAGCTCTGGAACTGGGCGGCAGACCAAAAATCGGTTTATGTGGATTTTTCCAGGGACCGGTATTATACGGCAGACTGGGACAGGGATCAGCGGGCAGCGGTTCGCCGGCAGCTCTACAGGGACCTGTCGGCGGATGAGGCGGACATGGTGCTGGGCATGGGAACCTGGGCCGGGCTGGATCTGAAAGACAAGGAGCCGGGGGTTCCTGTCGTATTAATGGCCGTCTCCGATGCCCTGAATATCGGAATGTTTAAGAATGATGAACCGGGCAATCCCCCCTGGCTGCACGTGCGCCTGGACCCCGAACGAAACATGCGCCAGTTGAGGATTTTTCACGACACCGTGGCGTTTAGCACCCTGGGTGTTGTCTTCCAGGACACGATGGAGGGACGGAGCTATGCGGCGCTGGATGCCGTGCACAGCGTGGCGCGCGAGCGCGGGTTTAAGGTGAAAACCTGCGCCATCCCGGATGAGGGGGGCCGGGAAGCTGAAGAAAAACGGCTGCTGGAATGCTACAAGGAACTGACAGGCAAGGTGGAGGCGTTTTATGTAACGGAGAACTGGGCCCTCAATAAAAAGACCTTTCCCCTGCTGGTGGCCCATACACTGGAAAACCGTATGCCGACCTTTTCCCAGATGGGGGCGGGAGAGGTCCGGGCCGGGCTTTTGATGAGCCTTTCCTCGGCAAATTTTCTGCATGTCGGCGAATTCACGGCAGATATCATTTCCCGTATCATGGAAGGAGAAACACCGGGTGAATTGCCCATGGTTTTTGAAGACCCGCCGGTAATTGCCCTTAACATGATGACGGCCAAAAAAATCAGATACACCATGCCTATCGACGTGCTGGACGCATCCGATCAAATTTTTCTTGAAATCAGGCCCCTTGAATGACGCCTTAAGCCGTGCCCGCCCTCACAGGCGACAACGAACGGGAACCGCATTCTTCCTCAATCCGCAAAATTGCCGCGGCGCGCTCACGCCGGGTGGGCGGCCATATCTCCGGAGGGCTCACTGGCGATGTGAATGGTCTGGGTGGGGAAGGCAAAACCGATGCCCGCACTCTCAAAGGCCTCGAAAATGGCCAGGTTGATCTTTTCCTGCACATCCATATACACCAGATAATCCGGGCTCAGCACGTAGTAGACCACTTCAAAATTAAGGCTAAAATTCCCGAATTCCTTGAAATGGGCCCGGTCAAACCTTGTTTGCTCTGTGTTTTCAATAATATGGCGAACCATTCCCGGAATTTGCCGGAGCTTCTCCGAGGGGGTATCATAGCGGACCCCGAAAGAGAAAACCACGCGGCGCTCCCAGAAATTTGCATAGTTCCGAATCCGGCTGGAAAGGAGGTCGCTGTTGCCGAACACCAGCAGTTCCCCGCTTAGACTGCGCAGCCGGGTGGTTTTCAGCCCGATTTTCTCGACCGTCCCCAACTGTTCTCCGACAATAATGAAATCCCCCACCTCAAAGGGGCGGTCCAGCAGTATCGAAAGGGAGGCGAACAGGTCGCCTAAAATGTTCTGCGTGGCAAGGCCGATGGCAATACCGCCCACACCCAGGCTGGCAATCAGCGTGGTGACATTGACACCCAGATTTTCCAATATAACCAGCAGGACAAAGGACCACAACACAATGCGGCCAAACAGGCTCATGACCATAAGGCCGGAACTGGTTGACGGGTCCGCGACCTTTCTGCCCACATACTGCTTGAGGCTGAAGTAAACCAAAAAATGGCCCCAAATGCCCACTTGAAGGACAACCGCTACAAATACAACGGATTGCAGGGCACTAAAGACGGCCGGCGGCAGATCCAGAACCAGGCTGGCCGCAAACAGGGCGAGCAGGAAAAGCACGATCCGCGTGGTGCGGCTCAGAATTTCGGCCAGCATCCCCTTTATGCCGGGTCCGGCCAGCCCCTGCGGGGATTCGAACCGCCGGATCATCAAGCGCTTGATCAAATTCAAAGCAAGGCCCAGCAGCACCAGTATGCCGAGGGCCACACCCCACTGCAGCAATGTATTGTCAAAAAATTTCAAATCTAAAAACTCCATCACCGGCCTTCCGATTTTTTTTTTGAATGCGGGCGGATGCCCATGATCGGCACGGACAAAATCCCGGGTTGGGTCCGGGTTGAGAACGGCAAACGCCGTCTTTTTTAATCCTAACGGCGGCACAAAAAAATTGCAATCCCGCCACAATCAATCAGGTATGCAGTGCCGCCGGGGACCCAATCAAGCTCTGGCGCTCGTGCATTCCAGCCACATGAACTGATAGGGCGCCAGCTGCAGGCCGCTTCCCCTGGCCATGGAAACCCCGCTTATACGGTCCAGCAGCCGGTTCGATGCGGTCACCGCATGGAGCTGCGCCCGGGGCAGGGGTTGTTCAAATTCCGAAAAATTATTGACGATCACCAGGCGCTGGGTTTCATGCTCCCGAATATAACCGAGCACGTGGGAATTTCCGGTGTCAAAAAGCTCCATTTGACCGTTCCGGAATGCCGGCAGCCGTTTACGCAGGTGTACCATGGTGCAAAGCGCGTTGTAGAAACGCCACTCCAGGGCATCCCCGTCGCTCAGCTCGCTGGACCGCCATTGCTGGCGGGTCCGGTGAACCCACCGGCTGTCAGTGGCCTTTGCGGGATCGGAAAGATAAGTATAATCATTTAACATCCCCCACTCATCACCCAGGTAAATCAAGGGGATGCCCCCCACGCTCAGCATGATGCTGCGCAGCAGGTTGATCCGCTTGACCGCCCTTTCGATCCGCTCACGCTCCCCGGACTCCAGGGCGGCCTCCAGGCCCGCAAGCGAGGCAAGGGTTCCGGAAATGCGAAGATCCCCTGTATCCGGATTATGTTGAAAGGGTATACCGCGGGCAAAAGAGCCGGGATACCGGCCGGTGTAAAATTCATTTAAAAACCGCCGGTGCCCCTGGGGATCGATGCCCACCTCCCGGGCGTCGGTATCATCGAAGGTCCACCCGATATCATCATGGCAGCGGAGGTAGTTCACCCACACGCATTCCGGATGGATGCGGGCCCGCTTCTCCATGGCGTGAGTGAGCAGATCAACCTTCCTTGTGGCCAGGGACTCCCACAACAGCGCCATGAGCAGTGGATTGTAGGAGAGCTGGCATTCATTCGGATGGATGTAGCCCAGGACTTCGTCCGGATGCACAATGGCTTCGGATTTAAACAGCAGGGAAGGAGCGGCAATACGCGCCAGGGCATTAAATGCCTGGATTACCATATGGGCTTCCGGCAGGTTTTCACAACTCGTGCCCAGGCGCTTCCATATGAAAGCCACCGCATCCAGGCGAAGCACCTGCACGCCCACGTTGGCCAGAAACAGCATCTCCTCGGCCATGGCCCGGAATACGGCCGGATTGGCATAATTGACATCCCACTGGAAACTGTTGAAGGTGGTCCACACCCAGCGCCCCATTTCCGGGTTCCAGGTAAAACTGCCACGGCGGGAATCCGGGAATATATCGCGCAAATGCGCCTGGTACTGGTCCGGCAGGGTGCGATCCGCAAAGGTATAGTAATATTCCTGGAAATCCGGGTCCCCGGACTTGGCGCGCTGGGCCCAGATATGCTCATCCGAGGTGTGATTCATCACGAAATCGAGCACCAGGCTGATGCCTTCATCGTGAAGAATCCGGGCCAGCGCGGACAACTCTTCCATGGTCCCGATATCCGGATTGATGGCACGGTAGTCGCTTACCGCGTATCCGCCGTCATTATGACCGTGGGGAACAGCGAACAGGGGCATCAGATGCAGATACGTCAGGCCCGTCTGCTTGAAATAAGCGATGTGCTCCGGCAGGCTGGCCAGCTTGTCACTGAACAGATCCACATACAAAACCCCGCCCACCATTTCCTCGGACTGGAACCACTGGGGCTCTTTTTCCCGGTGCCCATCCAGATCCTTGAGATAGCCGGGCCGCTCCGCCCAGGCACGCAGCGCCGTGGTAAGAATCTGCTCCAGGTGGTAAAAAAAATCATACTGCCAGCCGTAAAGCTGCACCAGGAGGCGGAAGAGCCGCTCCCATTGGCTGCGGAGCCGACGCTCGAAAACCTCCCACAACCGGCTCCGGCTCTCATCATCCGGGCCCAGAATGGGCCGGATTCGGGGAATCAACCGCTCAAGTGATTTTTCCGCCTCACGGGGTATCCAGTCACCATTCATAACATTCCTTCAGCGTCGGTCCTGCATGCAGCAAAATGCCCCAATCGGGCATAGAATTTAAAAAAGGGAGGAATTTCACCAATCCCCTGCAATAAACGAGGAAGAGAAAATAACGAATACCATTAAAAAGTCAAGGGGAAACAAAAGTTTACCTGAAACTTTAAATCTTAACCGGGCGGTTTTCAAGTCTGCCGCCCCAAATGTGACAAAATGATGTGACAAAATAGGGATTGTTTTCCGGGCGGGGTTGCCTTCGGGGCCCCAAAAAAAATCATTTCAGTTCCCCCGGATGCCCATGCTATGATTCAATTTTATTCTCAGGCTGTCTACAGGACCCCGGGTTAGGGCAAGGCAGGCGGGGCCCGCATTGCCCGGACACGAGATAAAAACACGGGAGGGGGCTTTGAATGAGCGTCCAAAATGCCGAAATTCAGGCTATTTTTGAACAGGTGGCGGATTTGATTGAAATCAAGGGGGAAAACCCTTTCCGCGTCCGGGCTTACCGGGAGGCCGCCCGCGTCATCGGCGGCATGTCCGAGCAGATGGCAAAATTGGTCCGCGAGGGCCGGGACCTCACCCAATACCGGGGCATTGGCAAGGATCTGGCCGAAAAAATCACCGAAATCGTTGAAACCGGAAAACTGTCTTTCCTGGAGGATTTGAAAGCGGAGCTGCCCGGCTCCCTGCTCGACCTCCTGGAAATTCCGGACCTGGGCCCCAAAAAAGTGGCTGCCCTCTATCACCAACTGGGGGTCAGCTCTGTGGATGAGCTCCAAGCGGCCGCGGAAAATAACAGAGTTGCCCGGATCCCGGGATTCGGCGCCAAGTCCCAGGAAAAAATCCGCCAGTCCCTTGACCGGTTTAAAAAAAAACCGGCCGAACGCATGCTCCTGGCTGATGCAGAGCCGGTGGCGGCCGCCCTTCAAGCCTATATAAAGGCCCAGGACGGGGTCAGGCAGACAAGCATTGCCGGAAGCTTCCGGCGCGGCAAGGAAACCGTGGGCGACCTGGATATCCTGGCAACCTGCCGGAAGGGTTACGAAAGCCGCTTGATGAAGGCTTTTGTGGAATATGGCGAAGTCGTGCGCATTGATGCGCAAGGGCCAACAAAAAGCTCGGTTCATCTGCGCTCCGGATTACAAGTGGACCTGCGCATTGTCCCCCGGGCAAGCTACGGCGCCGCCCTGCATTATTTTACCGGCTCAAAGGCCCATAACGTGGCGGTACGCCAACTGGCCCAGGAAAAGGGGCTGAAAATCAATGAATATGGTGTATATGAAAACAACAAGCAAATCGCCGGCGAATCCGAGGCGGGTGTTTATGAAACGGTGGGGCTTTGCTACATTGAGCCCGAGCTCCGGGAAAACAGGGGCGAAATCGAGGCCGCCCGGACCGGCTCCCTGCCCGGGCTGATATCGGTTTCCGATATCCGGGGCGACCTGCACACCCACACCGTGGCCACTGACGGGACAGGCAGCACGGAGGAAATGGCCGAAGCCGCCCGGAATGCCGGGTATGAATATCTGGCCATCACCGAGCATTCCCGGAAGGTGGCCGTTGCCGGGGGCTTGAATGAAAAGCAGGTCCGCAGGCACCTGGAAGCCATCGACCGCCTTAATGAAACCATTAACGGCATCCGGCTCTTAAAAGGAATGGAAGTCGATATCCTCTCAGACGGCAGCCTGGATCTGCCGGATACGGTGTTAAAGGAACTGGACTTAACCGTCTGTTCCATCCATTACCATCAGGGCATGACTTCTGAAAAGCAGACCGAACGCGTGATCCGGGCCATGGACAACCCCTGGTTCAATATTCTCGGTCACCCCAGCGGACGCCTGATCAACCGGCGTGAGCCCATGGCCATCGACATGGAAGCCATTATTGAGGCCGCGAGCAGGCGCGGGATCATCATTGAATTAAACGCCCAGCCGGACCGGCTGGACCTGTCTCATAAGTACTGCCAAACGGCTGTCGAACGCGGCGTTAAACTGGCCATTTCAACAGATGCCCACAGTCCGGCCAATTTATCCCTCATGCGAAACGGCGTAACCGAAGCCCGCCGGGGTTGGGTGAGCCGGACGGATGTGGTCAACACGCTTGGACTCCGGGACCTGCTGCAAGCCCTTAAGCGGGCTTGATCAAGCTGTCCGCGCGGAAAAATCGCCGCGCAGGCGGGGATTTTGCCGTTCAGGAAACTATCCGGCTTCACTCAGACAGGAATTTAACGAACCATCCAAAAACAAGGAGGGGCAAAAATGGAGATCAAAGGCAACACGTTTATCGTCACCGGCGGTGCGTCCGGACTTGGAGAAGCCTCTGTGCGCAGCCTTGTCGATGCAGGCGGCAATGCCGTCATCTTCGATCCGGCAGACGCAAAAGGGGAGGCTTTGGCCGGGGAACTGGGCAACAGCACGATTTACTGCCACACCGATGTCACCGATGAAGCTTCGGTGCAGGACGGGGTGCAGAAAACCCTGGACAGCTTCGGCGCTGTCAACGGGGTCATCAATTGTGCCGGCATTGGCATCCCGGGCAAGGTGGTAGGCAAGAAAGGCCCCATGTCCCTGGAGACATTCAATAAAATAATTCAAATCAACCTGGTTGGCACCTTTAATGTAATTCGCCTGGCAGCCGTTCATATGGTCAACAATACCGCAAACGAGGAAGGCGAACGCGGTGTTGTGGTCAACACCGCATCTGTTGCCGCTTATGAAGGCCAGGTCGGCCAGGTCCCCTACGCCGCGTCAAAGGCCGGGATCATCGGCATGACGCTACCCCTGGCCAGGGAATTCGCAGACAAGGGCATCCGGGTGGTGACCATTGCCCCGGGGCTTTTTGACACGCCCATGTTTGATGCCCTGCCGGAGAATGTCCGGCAGTCCCTTCAGACCCAGCTGCCGTTTCCGTCCCGTTTCGGCCGGCCGGCCGAGTTTGCCCGCATGGTCGCGGCGATACTGGCCAACCCGGTATTAAACGGAGAGACCATCCGGCTGGATTCGGCCATGCGCATGCAGCCCCGATAGGGTATGATGTGGACCCGAACGCGCGGTTCCGGTTGGAAACAAATCCTGTAAACCCATTTTTGTTCAGGAGCGCCTAGCATGAGAAAAGTCGCCATCGTGGGCACCGGACACACCGATTTTGTATCCGATGCCCGGAAAACAGAGATCGAAATGTTTTGTGAAGCGGCCTCCGAGGCCATGGCCGAGGCCGCTGTAACGCCCAAGGACATCCAGGCCCTTTACTGCGGCAACGTTTTCGGGGATTTCAGTGAAGGCCAGGGAATGATTCAATCCTATATCGCCAACGAACTCGGCTGCCATCATGTACCGGCCACCCGCTTTGAAGGCGCCTGTGCCTCCGCCACACTGGCCATCCGGGATGCCTTCATGTGGGTGGCTTCAGGGTTCTATGACATTGTGCTGGTGGGCGGCACGGAAAAAGCAACGGCAATGGGCACCCCCCTGGCCACCCGCACCTTTGCCATGGGCACGGACGGGAAGTATGAATTCCCGGCCGGTTTGACCTTCCCCGGCTTTTTCGCCCTTTTGGCCAACCTGTACAGCGTAACATACAAGGTGCCCATGGACCGGCTGAGGGAACAAATGTCCCTGGTGTCCGTACAATCGCACTTTTACGGAACCAAAAACCCGCATGCCCAGTTCAAACACAAAGAAATCACGGCAGATCAGGTATCCAAGGGGTTTACCGTCGCCTCCCCCCTTCGCCTCCTGGATTGCTGCCCGTTCTCCGACGGGGCGGCCGTGCTTGTCCTGGCATCTGAAGAGACGGCCGGGAAACTCACGGACAAACCTGTTTACATCACCGGCATCGGGCAGGCCTCCTCGCCCCGCCTGAGCGCCCAATCCCCTTATTTGCCCCGCATCCGGGCAAGAGAAATTTCGGTTAAGCAGGCTTATGACATGGCCGGCGTCGGACCGTCAGATATTGATGTCTGTGAACTGCATGACTGTTTCAGCATTGCCAGCATCATCGCCGCCGAAAACCTGGGCTTTGCGGAAAACGGCAGGGGCGGTGAACTCTGGGAAAACGGCGAGACCCGGATCGACGGGAAAATCCCAATTAATATCTCGGGCGGCCTCAAATCCAAGGGTCACCCGATTGGTGCCACCGGGGCCTCCCAGACCTGTGAGGTGGTCCGCCAGTTAAGGGGGGATTTGACCGCTGAGGGGCGACAGGTGGAAGGCGCCCGCATCGGCCTTGTCGACACCCTGGGCGGCGATGGCATCATCAGCAATCTTGTGCTGCAGGCGGGCTGAGCCCGGATAACGAAAGAGCCTGACGGCACACGGACTTTCAGGAGGAGACAATGGAATACAAACTGCCTTTTCAGGATTATCATAAAGCGCTTATCAAAAACAAACTGCTGGGCCTTAAATGCAGCCAGTGCGGCACCGTCACCTGCCCGCCGCAGATGAGCTGCAGCCACTGCACCAGCTTTGATTTAGAGATTGTCGAGCTCTCCGGCCGGGGGAAAATCATGACCTATACCACGATTTACGTGCCTGCCGAAGGCCGGGAAAGCGAGGCCCCCTACATCATCGTCCTGGTGGAGCTCGAGGAAGGCCCCTGGATCATGGGCAATCTGTTCGACATGGACCCGGAACGGGCATCGCTTGCGCTTATCGGAGAACCGGTCGTGCTCGGGGTAAGGGTTTTCCCGGGGGACAAATACTCCGACGGCCCCGGCGCCCGGCCGGTTTTTCGTTTTGCCGGGCAAGACTGACACCTTCCTGAAAATTGTCACCGGAAACTTCAGGGCCGCCCCGGGCCCAAGATCGGGGCGGCCCCGCAAAAAAATGGCGCGCCTGCCGGCTACTGCTGTAACTGCCTGTAATGGGAAATTTTTCTTTGCACCCGCCCCTGAGAACCACTATTTTTAAGCTGTACAGCACAAAAATTTCTTTTTTGATTTCCTGATTCAATCAATAACAAATGAAGGACACCCCGGATGATCACCCTGCTGGCGAAACTGTTGAAGGTGTTAAATGCAGAGGCCGCACCCGGCCAGATAAGCGCGGCGTTCTGCATGTCCATGGTTTTTGCCTTTATGCCCTTTCTGACCCTTCAGCACATCCTTATTGTTTTCCTGGTCCTGGTCTTGAGGGTCAACCTCACGGCTTTTCTGCTGGGGTGGCTCGTTTTTTCAGCTGTCGCATTCCTGCTGGATCCCTTTTTTCATTGGCTGGGCATGGCGGTGCTGTCCGCAGCGCCCCTGGCCGATTTCTGGGGCGCACTTTACGACTCCGGGGTGCTTCGCCTGACGCGGTTTAACAATACAGTGGTCATGGGCGGGCTTATCACTTCCCTGGTCCTTGCGGCCCCGCTGTATGGAATCAGCAATGCCCTGGTTCGCCGTTACCGGCAACACTTCATGACCTGGATACAAAAAACCCGGATCGCCCAGATAATCAAGGGCAGCCGCGTTTACTCGGCGTACCGAACCGTCTCCGGATGGAGGAAAGACTGATGACACGCTTTATCCGATGGCCCGGGCTTGCCGCCTTTATCGCGATTGTTGCTGCCGGCGCCCTGATATGGTATCTTTTGGTGGATTCCCTGATCCAATACAGCCTGGAAAAAGGCGGCACAAAAGCGGTGGGGGCGAAGGTGGAGCTGAAATCGGCGGACCTTTCACTTTTCCCGCTGGGCCTGGAATTAAACGGCCTGCAGGTCACCAATCCCAAAAAACCCATGCGAAATGCCATTGTCGCCGAAAACATCCAAATGAGCTTTAACACCGATCACTTGCTCAAAGGCGACAAGGTCGTGGAAAACCTGTCAGCCAGCGGCATTGCCTTTGACCGGGAGCGGGCCGTATCCGGGGCCCTGCCGGAAAAGGAAAAAACAGCTGCA
The DNA here is from genome assembly GCA_964575805.1 of uncultured Desulfobacteraceae bacterium. Classification (GTDB taxonomy): domain Bacteria; phylum Desulfobacterota; class Desulfobacteria; order Desulfobacterales; family Desulfosalsimonadaceae; genus M55B175. The sequence goes on along the minus strand of CAZNSO010000004.1, from coordinate 33,970 downwards.
CCAGAGGTTTCCCTGGAAAAAAAGATGGACAGAACAATCAGCTCCCGGCTCGAAGAACTGGCGGCCCTCTCTGTTCAAAACGCCCGGGAAATCATAAAAGAAGAGAAGCTGCAAACAATTGAAGAAGCCCATTCGCTGGAAAAAGATATCGCCGCGGCCCGGCAGCGATTCAAGGAGCGGATGGCGGATCTGCCTGACGAGGAAACCTTTGCGGACTATCGGAGACGCCTGGAGGAACTGCGCAGTCAGGACAAATCCTCCGGCGGCGTGATGGGCGCCATTGGAAAAGTTGACCAACTCAGAAAGCTGAAGCAAGACCTGCAGGCAGACCTTGAAGCCCTGCGCCGCGCAAAAAAAGACTTCTCGCAAACCCGGGGCCGTCTTCAGGAGCGGTTCCAGGCCCTTAAACAGGCCCCGGCCCGCGATGCCGACCGACTGATGGAAAAGTACGCGCTCTCACCAGCCGGCGTCGGCAACATGTCCGCCCTTGTTTTCGGCCCCCGCTATGCCGGGTGGGTGGAAACCGGCCTTAGCTGGTATCTGCGGCTGGCCCCTTATCTCTCCGGAATGGCCGGTTCCGGGGAAGCAGAGACAGAGCCGGAACCCGCACGGGGCGAAGGCATTGATTTTGTTTTCGATACCAGGCAGGCAGTGCCGCAATACTGGATCAAAACCGCTCAACTGAGCCTGGAGGATACCCGCGGCAGCGCCGGGGGAGCGATCTCCGGCCGGATTCGCGACATTTCCTCAAACCAGAAAATTCTGGGCCGTCCGCTCACATTTGAATTTTCCGGCACCGGCATGCGCGATACAGGCGAACTGGATATCCAGGGGTATCTGGATCGGACCGAGCCCGCCAACCCCCAAGACAGGGTTACATTTGAAATCCGGCAGTATCCCCTGCAGCAGTTGTCCCTACTGGAACGCGACACGCTCGCCATCTCAATGAAATCAGCAAAGATTCAAAAGGCAGGGGGAACCCTCCGTATTTCCGGAAAAACACGCGGTGCCGACAGCGATGCGGATATCACTGCCGATCTCCGCGCTGAAATGGCCGCCGCCCGATTCCAGGTGAGCTCACAAGAGGAGGATAACTGGTTGACCCGAACGCTTGCCGAGGCACTCGCGGGCATCCGGACGCTTGCCCTCTCTGCTGCGCTCGAAGGCAGCCTCTCCCAACCGGACGTCCGGATCGGCTCGGATATGGATGACATCCTGAAAGATGCCTTCAAGCAAAAAGTGGATCAGCAAATGGCCGGGCTGAAACAAGAACTGAAAGAGGCCATCTCCGAAAAGACCGACAGCCGGATCAACGAAGTCCGCTCCGGTTTCTCCGGGCTGGAGGCCATCGAAGAGAGGCTTCAAAACCGATTGGAACAGGGTTCGGCCGTTTTGCCCGGATAAACCGGGTAAGACCGGGTAAGAAGACCGGATAAGCCGCCGCCCGGCCTAACCGGTCTTGCCCGAACTCTGCTCCCGCATCCTGTCCTGCAGCAGCTCTCCCAGCTCACTTCGCCCTTTCGATTCCGGTTTAAGGGTGAGCCGGATCTTTTTTTCTTCCGGCAGCACTTCCAACACCCTGGCATCGACCGTTTGCCCCACCTCAAAGTCCTCCAGCGGATTGGCCCCTTTTTCCGCAGGGATCTCGGAAACATGGATCAAGCCCTGCACACCTTCGGCGATTTCAATGAAAACACCGAAGCCGGCCACGTTGATAACTTTTCCGCTTACCGGTGTTCCCGGCAGATAGGTCTGTGCCAGCTGCTGCCAGGGGTGGGGGGTCAGCTGCTTGATTCCCAGGCGAACCCGCTGATTCTCCTTGTCAATATCCAGGATCTTGGCCTGGACGGTATCGCCTTTTTTATAATGGGCAGCGGGCTTTTTAACATCCTGGCCCCAGCTCATATCGGAGACATGAACCAGCCCGTTGATGCCCTCTTCGATCGCAATAAAAATGCCAAAATCGGTAACCTTTTTCACCTCCCCCTCGATGATCGAGCCCACGGGGTAGCGTTCGTGAAGGGTGTCCCAGGGATTGGGCATCAACTGTTTAAGGCCAAGGGTGACTTTCTGGGTTTGCGCATCAATATCAAGGATCTTGACCTCTACCCGCTCGCCGGTCGAATAAAGCTTGGCCGGGTGTTTCAGCGAGGTCCAGGTCAAATTGCTCACATGAACCAGGCCGACAATGCCATCAAGATCCACGAACAAGCCATAATCGGTAATGTTGTTGATGGTGCCTGAAACAACATCGCCAACCTGAAGCCGCTGAAGAGCCTCGGTCTTTACCGCCTGCTGCCGCTCCTCCAAAAGGGCACGGCGGGAGAGCACGATATTCTCGTTCTTCTTGTCAAATTGAATAATTTTAAACTCGTGCTCCGTATCCAGCCATTCACCGAAATCACTCACCCGCTTGACATCCAGCTGGGAAGCCGGCAAAAACGCCTTCAGGCCCACGTCGACAATAAAACCGCCCTTTTTCTGGGAAATAATCCGGCCGGTGACCGTCGCACCGCTTTCATACCGGGCGGCAAGATCCTCCAGGCGTCTGACCTGGCTCACATTCTCGCGGGACAATATTGGATAGCCGTCCTCATCCTTGCGAAGCAGCAGAACCTCCACCCTGTCCCCCACGGACAGATTAAACTCGCCCCTTTCATCCAGGAACTCGGACTTGGGCACTTCCCCCTCGGCCTTGTAGCCGATGTCAATCATAACGCGCTCATTGTCAACATCAACCACCCGGCCCTCGACAATTTCACCCGACTCAAAGCCCTTGAATGTCTGTTCATAAACAGCCATCAGGTCTTCCATGCTCATTTCCGAAAATTCGTCCGAGCCCGGCTCATTGGATCCATTTTCAGAGGCACCGGTCGATTCTTTATAGGTATAGTCAATATTCATTGCCCATACACCTCCACAAAAATTTTCCACTCTCCTCCGGGCGGGTCAGGAACAACACATAGCGCATGTCGTTTTAAAAGCCGATGTCTTTTACACAGACACCCCGGCTTCACCCCATAGTGACCGGCGGACATGGATTTACCTTATAAAATAACAATGAACGGGGGGATTGCAATAATGCGTCAGCAAAAGAATGCCGCCGGAAGGGGTTGGACCACCCGGCAGCCGGGCCAATCAGAAAGGCATGTAAACTTCCACTTCCCGGCCATAGAAGCTGAGCTTGGCGTCGGGATACTTTTTTTTGAACACATGCAGCATGGCAACGTTTTCACTCATGACAGTCGCGGAAAAAGCCTTGTATTTATTTACTTTTGCAATTTCCTCCAAAATATCTATCAGGTATGTGGCAACCCCCATATTCTGGTAATCCTCGCGAACCAGGAAAGCCACTTCCGCGTGGTCGGATTCGCCTTCGCCGTAGTAGGAGCCAATGGCGATGATTTCCTTGTGCTTGCCTTTCTGCGCAAGCCCCACAATGCTCATGTTCTTCTTGTAATCCACAGCGGCCCACTGCTTCTGAATCGTCTCGCGTTTAAAAACCCGCTTGGGCTGGAAAAACCGGTAATAGATACTCTGGTCCCGCAGGGAATAGAAAAAATTCCGGATGGCAAACTCGTCTGAGGATAAAAGCGGCCGAAACTCGACGGATTTGCCATTGGGCAGTTCCAGGGAGGACTTGTAATTGTCAAGAAAGATCAGATCCTGCCGACTCGGCGGAACCTGGTCGGCAAAAATATAATGCCGCTTTTTGGCCTCGTTGATAAGCCGTTCCCGGAAGTCGGGATGGGCGATCTGGGTCAGTTCCATCACGCGCTGATAGATGCCTTTGCCATGCAGTTCGGCAATTCCGTATTCGGTAACCACTATATCCACGTCGCCGCGGGTGGTGGCAATGCCGGCGCCTTCGCTCAGGTGCGAGACGATCCGGGAGACGGTTCCGTTCTCTGCCGTGGAAGGCAGGGCAATGATGGAAAACCCGTTTTTTGCCATCTTGCTGCCCCTGGTAAAATCCACCTGGTCCCCGATCCCGCTGTAGAAAAGGTAACCCTTGGAGTCGGAGCAGGCCTGGCCCGTGAGATCCACCTCCAGGGCGGAACTCAGCGAAATAAGGTTGTCGTTCCGGGCAATCACGTTGGGGTCACTCACAAACTCAGAATTTCTGAAATAAAACAGCGGGTTGTTGTCCACATACCGGTAAAGCTCCTCAGAGCCCATGCAAAGCGAAGTGACAATTCGGTTTTGCAAAAAAGTCTTCTTCTTGTTGGTGATCACTTTCTGCCGGAGCAGGGGCAGCATGCCGTTGGTGATGACATGGGTATGGATGCCCAGGTCCTTTTTGCCTGCCAGATATGGCAGTATGGCATCCGGAAGATGGCCGAACCCGACCTGAAGCGTTGAACCGTCGTCGATGAGCTGGATGACGTAATGGGCGATCCGTTCCACCACAGCCTGGTTTTTCTTCGCCGGGACAAACTCCACCAAGGGTTCCTCATGGTAGACCAGATAATCGATATCATCCACATGGATGTGGCTGTCCCCCCATGTCTTGGGCATTCGGGGATTGACCTGGGCAATCACCGTGCCGGCCATTTGCACGCCGGCCAGGGTGATGTCCACTGAAATCCCCAGGCAGCAGAAACCGTATTCATCCGGGGGGCTCACCTGAACGAGAGCCACATCCAGACCAATCTGCTGGGAATAAAAAAGCTCGGGGATCTGTGACAGGTAAACCGGCAGATAATCAATTTTGCCTTCAAAGGCGGCCTGGCGCATGTAGGGGCTGATAAAAAAGAGCTTCAGGGAAAAACGGGATGAAAAATGGAGTTCATGGACATAATTGGCCAGCGTGGCGGAGAGCATCTGGTAAATGACAACATCCTGGATGCCGTGGTCTTCGACCATGGCCCGGATCAGCTGCTGGGGCTCCCCGCATCCCGTACCAATAAAAACACTGCTGCCGTTTTTTATTTTTTTTACCGCTGCTTCAGGGCTTACTGTTTTTTCCGGATATCGGCTGGCAAGCTCCATGTCCGGTCCTCCTTTTCAAGCCGGGGCACGGCCTGATCCCGCCTGAAAAGGGAGGGGCCGGCTTCGGCCCCTCCCTTTTCGGGCTCAAAAAACAACGCATTCTCGGGCAAGTTGCGCATCCATGGCGGAATCCGGTTTACGGATTGGCCTTGCTGCGCTTCGGGGGGATCCGGACGATCCTTGTCGGGCCTTTGCGAAGGGAAATGGCGTTTTCCGGACAAAAAGCCGCACAGACACCGCATCCGATACACAATTCCGGGGTTCTTTGGGCCAGGCCCGTCTCGTCCACGAAGGCGGCGCCGGTATGGCACTGCTCCACGCAAGTGCCGCAGCCGGAGCACAATTGCGGATCAATCACAGCCAGAAAATTGGTGGCATTGGCAAGCGGGGCGATCATGTTTTCCACCGAGTTGCCGCAGCAGCACCGGCAGCAGTTGCATATGCTGGTTTCGGCTTTATTGATGTCGAAATTCGGATGATAGGCTTTATGCACCAGGCCGTCAGCTTCGGCCTTTTTCAGGATGTCCCTGGCCTCCTGCCGGGATATCATTCGGGCAAACCCCTGTTCCGAGGTGTAGCGGGCGGATTTGCCGAAGGTAAAGCAGGTCTCCCGCAGGTCGGTCTGCCGGCAGGGCTCATCGCTCAAATCCTTGTGATGCCTGCAAAAACAATGGCCCAGGGCAATCTCGTCGAACTTATCGATCAATGCGCCCACCTCCTGGGTGGGTAAAATCCTGTCCACGGATTCGTCCAGGGACTCGTCCACAATGATGCGGATGGTGTCGCCGGTGGACTTGTTTTCAGCCACCGGCACGGTCCGATCCACCGGCGGGGCCTGCATGAGCTGGGGCACGATATCGTCGTAATTTTTTTCAAGCAGCTCTGCGAGTTCCCCGAACAACTGGTTGAACAAGGCGCTGATCTGCCGGTTTCTCTCATTGTCTTCCACCTTGCCCATAAAGGTATACTCAAAGGTGCCCACATTCAACAGCGGCAGCAGGCGGTAAACCATCACGCCCTTGCTGTTGGGCTGGTTAAAAATCACACCCCGCGCTGCCAATTCGTTGGCCCTCTCCACAATCTCCGGCTCCGGCAGCCCCGTGCTTTCCTTGAGCTGTTCCAGTGTCTGGGACTTGCGCTCTTTGAAGGCGAGCACAAAATCCAGTTCATCCTCGCTGATAAAATATTGAAGCAGTTTCACCAGCGTATCATTGACCGGAACCGGCGTGCCGCCGGCCATCATAATAACTTCGCCCGCTTGCTTGTACTTTTCCGTGATGCGCATATCTTCTGTCATTTGTCATTGTCTCCATGATTTTGAAGCAGTGGCCGGATATTCTGACCCATAACCGACAGAAAAAACACCTTCCACCACCCGGGTTGCATTACAAAACAGCCATATGATATTTACCCTGCCTGCCCGAATCGGTCAAGAATTGATCCCCCGGCACGGCCTTTGACGACATCGGACCGGTGGGGGGGCAAACAGACAGAGGCGTCACGCATTAGCAAAAAATCTCTAATTTTTTCCGAAAGGACAATGCGGAAAGCGGCACGTCTGGCAATCCAGGCACAGTCCGGAATGGCCCAGGGCGGCAATCCGGGCTCGGTCCAGACGTTCGCCGGCGAGCACGCGGGGCAGGAGCAGGTCAAGAATGGTGGTTTTGTGATACATCCCGCAGGCAGGCACCCCGAGGATCGGGACGTCATTAATATGGGCAACCATGAACATGGCCCCCGGCAGCACGGGAGAGCCATAAATGGCGTTTTTTCCGCCCGCCTTTAAAATCCCCGTCCGTGTGACGTCATCGGGGTCCACCGACATCCCTCCGGAAGAGAGGATCAGATCCATGCCGGCCTCCACGAAACGGCGAAGGATATCCGCGATGACATCCGCGTCATCCGGCGCAAATGCCACATCGGCCACATTGGAGCCGAGTTCCGTGACCTTGGAGCGGAGAATGCCCTCAAACTGATCCTCTATGACCTGGTGATAAACCTCATTTCCGGTAATGATAATGCCCACATCGGCCTTTTTCAAAGGCTTGACAGCAACAAGGCCGGAGGCGGCCCGGGCCATCTCAACCGCCCGTTCCACCACCGCCTCGCGGATCATCAGCGGAATGGCCCGCGTAGCGGCAACGACATCATTTTCTTGAACCAGCGTATGGGTGTGGCGGGTGGCACACATGAGTTCACCCAGCATATTGATATCCGCCAGCGCATCGGTGGCGACTTTCAGCAGCCCGGCGGTTTTGGCCCGCAGCCTGATTTTGCCTTCCGCCGGCTCTTCGGTCCACGTCACACCGGGGCCGCAAAAAGCGGCCGCCATGCGTTCAGCGGCTTCATTCTCGTGAATATATCCGGCCTCCCGGCTCTCGATATAGACATGCTGCTTGCCCAGCCGATGAAAATGGCAAATATCCTCATGCCGGATTTCATGCCCTTTCTTAAAGGCCGGACCTTTGAATTCACCTTTTCGGATTTCGGTGATGTCATGGATCAGCCGTTGGCCCACCGCTTCCTCAATCGGCACCTTTTTAAAAGAAGCCCGCGGCAAAGCAGGCTGACCCGGCCGGGGAGGCGCCATTCCCTCCAGCCGGGTTTCGGGGTTTTCCCCCTCCACCCGCTGCTCATAATAAGCCTCCCCCCGGCAGGCGCGGCACAGGGCACCCTGCCAGGCGGGGTAGGCCTCGCCGCAGCCGGCACAAATGTTGATGGTTTTCTTCTTTTCCCGATGATAATAATTGGTGACCGTGACCGGCTGTGAGGACAGCACGGCACGGCCGGCTTCGAAGAGCACGTCCAGCAGAACGGAAACCGGCAGGTCCTTTTTGGGCACCAGGCGCATATACCAGTTGTAGAGATCCGGAAACCCCTTCGCCTTTTCCAGATCAAACCAGACGCGAAAGCCCTCCAGATTGTGACGGTCATAGAGGGTCAGCGCGAATTTGTCCCAGTCCATTATCTTCATCCAGCCGTTGCCGATGGTGCACGGTGTAAACAGCTGTACCGCATCCGGCAGGCAATGCCTGCTTTCAACGATCGCATCCGCCTCGGTTTCCTCTCCGATCAGGGATCGGGCCAGATCCACCATAAAGGACCCGAGAACCAGTCCGGGGGCAACAAACCCGTGAAAGGATTGAATCGCTTCAAGAAATTCCTCCTTGGGCCTGCCGCATATGAGCTGTTCAGAAAGAGACATGATACTGATATTTCCTCATTATGAAACCGGCGCGCCGGATCAGGGTAACCCATCAGCAGACTCACCCTTCACATTCAGCCGTCTGCTCGGTGTAGGCTTTAAGCGCGGCCGCATTGTTCCATTCCCGCTCCCTGGAACTGTAAACAAAGGTGACGCGCCCCCGCTGGCAGGCGAACCGGATCAATTCCCGCACCGCTTCCGGTTTGCTGTCCAGTTCGTTGAAATAGTATTGCTTGAACGCCTCCCACTTTTCCGGATCATGGCCGTACCATTTGCGCAATTCCTTGGAAGGGGCGCTCTGCTTGGCCCAGTAATCGATTCCTGCCTTTTCTTTGGATAAGCCGCGGGGCCAGATGCGATCCACCAGGATACGAAAGCCGTCTTGCGCATCGGCTGCTTCATAGACGCGCTTGAGCCGAATATCCGGTTTGCCGACCTTCGATTGCCTGTCGTCCGGCTTCATAGCCATTCTCTCCTACCGACCCTACCGACACCGACCGCCTCCTCCCCCCCTGGTGTGCCGCTTAATATTCGCGTTTCATCCAGCCGGTTTTTTTATCGACCACCAGCTTTTCAACCAAAGAACCATCCTTGGTGACGATCTCTCCCACGTATACCTCATCTTTCTCTTCTATTTCACCAATTTTCAGGTTCGGATTGGCGGAAACATAATTTTTCATCAAGGTCCCTGCCTCATCCTGGCCCATGGGCGCCATCTCCTTGGTTTTTGAGCGCGGGCATTGCCCCCGGCTCCATCCGTGATGCATACCCCGGCCTTGGTGCATCATGCCCCGGCCCTCGTGCATCATGCCCCGGCCCTGTTTCATACCGCGGCCCATCCGGCCGGTATCGCCGGCAGAAGAACCGCACCACGGGCAGAACCATCCCCCCTCCTCTTCGGGCGCAGCTTTTTGCTTCACCTCACTTCCTTGCGGCATCCCTTCTGATCCGCCTTTTTGATGCATTTCCGCAAGCGTCCATCCTGCACTGGCCAGAATAAAAACAAGTGCCCCAATAAAACAGATAAAAATGTTTGTCCGTTTCATCTTTAATAAACCTCCTTTTGCAATTTTAGCCCCGGAAAGGGCTTTGGGTGCTTAAAAAGCCTGTTAAAGCAGTTTGAATGATGCCGCTGCCACTGCCTTCCTATCCGTTTCGTTTCTGCTTCCGGGCATAGGCCGCAGCCTCCATCCCGGCCACACATCCTTCACCGACGGATTTGGCCACCTGCCAGGGGGGGCCGCAAATATCGCCAGCGGCAAAAACCCCCGGCAGGTTCGTCTCCTGCTTTTTATTAACCGCAATATATTTCATGGTTTCATCAAGGAAAATCCCCAGCGCACTGGCAAGACCGACTGCTCCCTTGGCACCCCGTTCGATGAAAACACCTTTTACCGAAACCTCGGCCCCGTCATCCAGGATGATTGCCGACACGGCGTCATCGCCTTGAATCGCCGCCACTTTCCGGCCTTCATGGACGATGATTTCGCTTTCTCTCAAATTCCGGGCCAGGTACTCGCCCACATCGAACTGTTCGCAAATCAAATGAACTTCATTGGAGTAAAACACCATCGTCAGGGCGCCGCTGACAGCGGCACTGCCACAGCCCACGACCGCGACCGGTTCACTTCGAAACAACGGGCCGTCGCAATCCACGCAATAACTGACGCCTTTGCCTGCAAACGCCTTTTCATCCCCCAGGCCAAGCGTATTGCGCGATATCCCCATGGCGAGAATCAAGGCATGCGCTCTCACCCGTTCCCCGCTCTCGGATTCAACGACATAGCCGTCTTCCTCAGTATCGAGCGTTGTCACGTCTTCCTCCCGCAAAACGGCACCGGAAGCCTCGGCCTTTTCCCATGCCAGACGAAGCATCTCTTCACCTGACTGAGCCTGGAGGCAGCAGAAATTTTCGATATAAGCTCGGTATGCGCTGCTTTTGCCGGGCTTGCCGATCACCAGAACCGAAACTTTGCGGCGAGCCGCATGTATGGCTGCCTGAAGCCCGGCGGGGCCGGCACCCAAGATTAGCACGTCATAAAAGGTTTCGCTCATTATCCCGCCTCCTTATCCGGTTGCTGCCGCTCGCCTGTTTGCAGATTGGCTATTTGGATTATAGATCTATGATAATCATCATGAATTTCTTTTCAAAAATCGGCACAACACGCCATACGTCCTTTCATTCATTCATAAATGCGCTCCTCCAAACACCCGCCCGTGTACCTTTATGCCTGCCCCTTAGGGCTTCAAAACAAAATACGCATTTTGCGTTTCCACCACAGCACCGTATGCACCCCCTTAGAGGGTTTTTCAAACCGCCCCATCCCCCTGCGAGCAGACGAAGACAGTCTCCGCCTCCGCCTCTGCATGCCCCGGGTGGCGTCCGGTTTTGCGTCTACATGCCCACACAGACAAAAATACCGGATGCCCTGTATTTTATTTCCCAAACACGCTGTTATGCTAACAAATATCGTTAAATATAAAAATTCGGTAAATATAAAAATTCGGTCAGGATGCCGCCCCGCCCGGAGACCATTGGACAAGGGGGGCCTTAATGAACCCATTCAGACGAAAAGGAGCGTGAAATGCTTACCATTAGTGCCATCAAAGCCGACGTCGGCAGCATCGGCGGGCATACCCGGCCATCCGCCAAAATGCTCGATACCGCTGAGCAACAGCTTGGCCAGGCCGCTGGAAATGGAATAATCAACGACTATAAAATCTCTTATACCGGTGACGACATCTGTTTATTGATGATTCATCCAAAGGGGAAGGATCATCCGGAAATTCATGATCTGGCATGGAACGTCTTCCAGGAGGCCACCGCGATCGCGCGGGAAGAAGGCCTTTACGGCGCCGGGCAGGACCTTTTAAAGGATGCCCCGTCCGGCAATGTCCGGGGCGCGGGCCCTGGATCCGCGGAAATCGAATTCGATCCAGACGCACAGGAGCGACCGGCCGAGTCGTTCCTCGTATTCACGGCCGACAAGTGCGGGCCCGGCGCTTTCAATTTTCCGATTTGGGCCGCTTTTACCAGCCCGCTCTACTGCGCCGGCCTGCTGATGCCAAAAATGAAGGCGGGGTTTCGTTTCACGGTTATCGACATGGAGAATGCCCAGGGGGACCGGGTCATTGAGTTGGACACCCCGGAGGCGCATATCGATCTGGCTGTTTTGCTCCGGGACGAAAACCGTTTCGGCATCAAATCCATTGCCGCCCGCCAGTTCCCGGATCAGGAGGTCGCCGCCATTTCCACCGACCGGCTCCACACCATCGCCGGCCAATATACCGGCAAAGACGACCCCGTCGCCATTGTCCGCACCCAGGGCATTTTCCCGGCGCCGGAAGAAATTGTCAGCCCCTATACAAGCGGCCACTATGTCGCGGGCGACGCCCGGGGCAGCCACCATATGCCGATTATGCCGGCGCCGATCAACACCGCTGTTTCCGGTCCCTACTGCCTGCCCATCGTTTCCTGTCTCGCCTACTCCGTAAGCAGGGATGGAAAATTTTCGGAAGCAGTAGACATGTTCGACAACCCTGTATGGGATGCCACGCGTCACAAGGTTCAGCAGAAAGCTGACGAAATGCGCCGACAGGGCTTTATCGGAGCCGCCATGCTGCCCACATCAGAGCTCGAATACGGCTCCATGCGCAAATCCCTGGCCGAGTTGGAAGAAAAATTCCGCATTCTGTGAGCAATGATTATTTATAGCCGATTGCTCATCAACAGAGAACCCAAACACTGAAAAGGAGACGGATGATGACCGCAAAAGTTGCCATTAACGGCTTGGGCCGAATCGGCCGCGCCGCTTTCAAGGTAGTGATCGATACCCCCGAACTCGAATTGGCGGCGGTAAATGACCTGGTGTCGCCGGATAACCTGGCTTATCTGCTCAAATATGACACGGTATACGGAAGATATGAAAAATCAGTGGCCAGCGGGGAGAAAAGCCTGGTGGTCGATGGGAGACAATATCCGGTATACAATGAAAAAGACCCGGCCGCACTGCCCTGGGCAGAACTGGGGATTGACGTGGTATTCGAGTGCACCGGCATCTTTACAAAACGCGAAGGCCTGGAAAAACACATCCAGGCAGGCGCTAAACACGCAATTCTTTCCGCTCCCTCAAAGAGCGAGGATTTGGACACAGTGGTGCACGGCGTGAACCGTCCCGGAGACGGGCAGAAGGCCTTTTCCTGTGCAAGCTGCACCACCAACTGTATCACGCCGGTAGTTGAGGTAATGGGCAGACGAATCGGCATTCAGAAGGCCATCATGACCACGATCCATGCCTATACCTCCACCCAGGCCATCGTCGACACACCTGCCTCCAAATTTCGACGGGGCCGGGCGGCAGCCGCCAATTTCGTCCCCACCAGCACCGGGGCGGCCATTGCCACAACCAAGGCGCTGCCTCAATATTCCGGCAAGTTTGACGGCATTGCCATCCGCGGGCCCGTACCGGTGGGTTCCCTTGCGGACCTGGTGTTTGTAACCCAGCGGCCAACGGACCGCGATGAGCTGAATCAGATTTTTCGGGAAGAATCCCGCAGTGACCGCTATACGGGTATTATGGGCGTATCCGAAGATGAAATCGTCTCCTCTGACATTATCAAAGACCCCCGTGCATCCATTGTTGATCTCACCATGACCCAGGTGGTTGACGGCGACCTGGTTAAAATCATGAGCTGGTATGACAATGAATGGGGTTATACCCACCAGATGGTCCGGGAGGCGATTTCCATGACAAGCGGCGACTGAGCACGGGGGACCGAAAGGATGCGGGGATTAACCTGCCTTGCCTTACTGGTCGCCGTCACTTTGATTGATTTGGGTGTTCCCTATTTTTTAATCGGTGATATCGCCAGTCTCTGGGCCAGTTATCTCTTTTGGACGCTTTTGGCGCTCCTGGTGATCCTATTTGCCATCGCCTATACCCGTCAGTGGGGGAGACGGCTATGAAACCGGCCTTTGTGTGGATTGCCATGCTGGGCTGGACAGCGGCGGCCCTGTGGATTGCCGTGGCCGCCCGGCGCAACATGAAAGCCGGGGCCAGTGAATTTTTCATTGGGGGCAGGCGGCTCCGGGGATTCGTTTCAGGCATGACCTATGCGGCCACCACTTACAGCGCCTTTATGCTGGTGGGCCTGGTGGGATTGACGTATCGCTCGGGGGTGGGCGCACTGGGCTTTGAAATGACCTATCTCATTTTTACGGTGCTGTTTCTGATCACCTTTGGCCCGCGATTCTGGATCGTGGGCAACTGGTACGGCCACATTACGCCCCCGGAGCTCCTTGCCCACCGGTACCAAAACCAATGGGTGGCTGTGGCAGCGGCTGTCATATCGTTTTTTATGCTTATTCCCTATGCCTCCGTCCAGCTCATGGGCATGGGGATTCTGGTGGAAGGCATCACCGGCGGTGATGTATATTGCCAGGATATACCCGCTGGGCTGGTGGCCCTCGGTATGGGGCGGGGCAGCCACTCTGCTGCTTTTTATCGGTGTCAGCCTTATCACAAGGCCGCCGGATAATGCCGACCGGTTTATCGCCTCAGTTGAAGCGGAGCTTTCCGCCTACCGGTTCCGCTACACCCGCAAGTAACGCCCTGTGAAGCCGCAGCACGCGATTATATTATGACAGACAAGCGGCCACAAACCCCTGCCCCTGCGCTTTCAATTTTTATCCGCGTTGGGCATCGCCGCTACCCGACCGAAATTTCCTTTGAACTCTCCCAGAGGCCGTGGATGTTGCAATAAGAGGCCGCCACAAGTGTTCCGGACTGGTTTACCTTAAGCCTTGCGGTCACCGCATGATCGGTATACACGGGGCCCTGATTGGCGCCGGCAACGGCTTCCCCGTGGGCCGCGAATTCAAAATTACCGACTTCGTAGGCAAACTTGTCATTGGCGGGTTTGAAATACAGCCGCATCCACCGGATATGATGCTCTGTGGTATTGGGATGGGAAATTTCCTTGCCGATGGAGAGCTTGACCTCGAACATTTCATCCGCGGCAACACCTTCCGGGCACTCGATCACGGGAACATGTTTTTCGCTTTTCCAATCCCCGGACTGAAATAAATCACCGATATTTGACATAATGGGCCTCCTTTTCAAGTTTGGGTTTTTGGGTTCATTGAATTCAAAGTTTTGATAACTTTCTAAAATTCAATTAAATTGTACTGCTTTTTCTACACACTGCCGATCCTGCGGTCAATACGGACAATCCTGTATTTTACCATGATCAGCGCCCTATCCCGGACTGCGCCCTGTTGCCGGCACTGCTCGCCCAATCGCCCGCCAGCATGCAATACGCGCTCAATGTTTTACTTCAGAGAAGCTTCCCGCCGCATTTTGCCTTGAAAAAAGCCATTCCAATTCCAGGGCGCCTCTTGGGCAACCTCCGGCAATCCTTATTGATAGGTCTTGGCGAAGCGCAGCCTAAGCGAACTTTTGCCTGAGCCCGAAAGGACGAGTTTGCAGGAAGCCGGCGGAGCAAGCCTTAGAGCGGTCACAAGGCGTAACAGGCCTGGGGACAAATAGCCGGGATGACTTTATAAGATAGGCCCTATCGTTGCGTTTTTTTCGGCAAGAATACCGCTGCTGATGATGGCAACAAAACCTGGCAAAAATTAGCAGGCGGGATGTGGCGGGAAATTTTCCGGTTCCCGGGTGCCGGGGGGAGGGGGAATACGCCATGTTAACGGATGGCGGCCGCGTCCCCTGATAATGTCCATGGCTTCGCCAAACGGCAGAACATGCGCCTCGCCGTGGTCGTCCACCACAAGCATCCGGCCGCTTTTACCCGAATTGACATTACCCGATGCAACGTTGGCGGCATCGCTCAAGCCAAACAGCAAAGGGTTTTTTAAGCTATAGAGGCGCGGCCGGTTGTCGACGATTTTAAACATCATTTCTGTTAAGCCCCGGTCCTGCAGCACGCGGCCGGAGCTTACGGCGGTGACGGATCGGGCATAGGACAGGCCGACACTAACGTAGATGCCCGAATTAACATCAAAATGGGAGATACTGACCTGCAGGTCGATGTTTTCAAAAAGGCTGAAATCATCCTGGACGGCCGCATCGAGAATAAATTTATCGCCGGCAAAGTCCGCAGCCACATAATCCATGAAACGTTCGGAATTCTGCGCTTCGTAGGCCGCAATCATGCCAGCCAGAAAATCCGTAAGCGCTGCCTGCATGCCTGGGGTCGACGCCCTTGCGGCTGCATGGGCGGAAGGGGCTCCCGCTGCCATTGCTGCCAGTCCCTGCTGCCGGACGGGCGGGGGTATGGCTTCAACCTTGAATTTTTCCCGATCCGGTAACGCCGAACCCAGTGGGTTGTCAAACTCGGGGCTGACGCGCTCGTATTCCAGGGCCAGGCGCAACAACTGCCCCTGTCTTTCGCCCCGGAAGCGCAATGCATAGCCGTCAAGGTCCTCTTCAATGTCCTGGTTCGGGGATTCCACGCGCGCCTCAGTGAACGCCGATTCCCCCGAAAAAGTCAAAATGGGTGCCGGCTGGTAATGGAGATCAACGGCGCAGGCGGTATTATCGTACATGGCCGTGCCGGGCGCCACCGGGTCGGAGTCTTGCGAGCCGACAACATTGAAACCGGCCCTTAAGGAAAATGGCAGGTGGTAGAGAGCCCGGACCCCGCAAACCCGGCGGTTGACAACCTCGGTTTCCGACTCCCCCCCAGAAGGCGTCCCATCCGGGAAGCGCGTGGCCGTATAACATCGTGATTCGGGGAACCCAAGGCGATGAATCGGCGCGATACTCATAGGACGCGCCCTTGAGTGCTGAGCTCAAGGAATAATCGCTGAAAAATGGCAGGATATCGCCAACGGCGAAACGTTGGTCCGGGGTATCCAGGCTGAAATTAAAATGGGTCAGGCTGTATTGACTGGTGTCAAAATTCTCATCATCTGTCAACTTTCCGCCTGCATTGAAACGGTAATCCATATCGCCGGCCTTCCCGCCTCCATGCACCGATAAAACCTCCAGGTAATTCACCTTTGGCCCTGGCGCACGGATACAGGCGATAATCCTCTCTGCTGGAATTAGTCCCAGAAAAAAGAACGGATTTTGTCATGCTCTTGTCATTTTTTGTCGTCATGATTATTATGTAAATTATACAAAGGGTTGAGGAACTATGGAACAAAAACAAGAAATAAGGAGTAGCTAATGAGCGTGAAGGATGCGTTAATGCAAAAACTGCAGCAGCAGATAGAGGCTTGGAAAAAGGAAATCGAAGCCCAGAAAGCCCGACTGGCGCGCAAAAAGGCGGAGGCTGAAAACAAGCAGGCAGAAAGCAAATTGGAGGAAGAGGTCAAAAAAAACGTGGAAGCCATCCAGGAAGATGTCGACAAAGCCCGCGAAAAACTCGATGAATTAAAAAATGCCGGGGAACAACGGGTTAAAGAGTTGCAGAAACAGATCTCAAACTGGCTGAAGTGATCTGGCAGATCCGCTGCCCGGGGCTTTTTTAACCCGTTTTCTCGCGCCCCCCACATTTTTTTCAATCCCCGTTAAAGCTATCGGATCAGCCCGAGGACACCGTAGATGATCAGATAGGCGGCAACGATATAATTGAGCAGTTTCGGCATGACGAGAATCGCGACGCCGGCGATAATGGCCAGCACTTCCTGCATCTGCATGTGAATCATCATTAAAATCAATCCTTGTGATAAATCTAAGGCTCGCAATGGTCTCTGGGGCAATCACCGGCTATGACTTGAGGGGGATGACTTGAGAAGGATATAGCCAATGATCCCGTGCAAGCCCTTTTCAACCATTTGCTGAAAAGGGCTTGACTCCCTGGGTTTGTCGCTCCCCCGCGGTCAGGCCACCTGCTGATACACTTCCCGGTAATTCGCATAGAGATCATAAATGCGGCGCTTCAGGGCTTTAATGCGCCTGGTGTCCTCCTCATTGGCCCATCGGGGTTCACTGATAGAAAACAAAAAGTTGCTCAACTCATCAATCACGTGTTCGGTGGCCGTGCACCATTCACTGGTGCACTGATCCGCCATTTCGGAAGCTTCCTTGATGTCCGCGTCCAATTTCTGCAGTGAATTTTCAAGGCCATCCATATAGGAACGCCAAGCTTCCATCATTTCCTTCTGAATTTCATCTTTGGGCATTGACATGACCTGCCTCCTTTCTTTTTTGATGAATCCATCATGTTGCTTCCCGTCCGGCATCAACCAACTATTCCCACCGCGGGCAGCAAAACGACTTATTAAAACAGTAATCGGTTCACGGCGCTTTTCAAATGGGGGCAATCGTGTATTTTTTTTTCCGCACCCCACTATGTATGGCCCGTGAGATTGAACAGGGCGGCTCCGGGTTCTGCAACACATTGAATAATCTTTGCATTCCACGAAGATCCGTTCACTGCATGAGCTCCTCACGAATCCATACAAAATTTGTAGGAATTTTTATTGACATTCCATACAAAAATGGTAGGAATAATCTTAAAATTGTGCAGACAGAAGACAGCAAATCGAAGACAAAGGGCATGGGCATGGAAAAGTGGATCCTTCCTCGGCGGCGTAAACCTTTCGTTTGGGCTGTCTTTTTTTTGGTTCCGGTCTTGGTGGCAACCCTCTGGGCATCGGTTTACAGCGCAAACCGCGTTGAAACGGGCCGGGTGGACATGCTGACACTGGACCCGCCTTCCACCGCGGCGGCCCCGAAAATGCCGGCGGTCGTGTTTCTCCATGACAAACACACCGGGGCTTTGACGGATAAAGGCTGCAAGGCATGCCACCAAAAAGCATCGGAGCCCGGCCAGCCGGAAGGATTCCAATTTGGTTTCAAAAACACCCAAGCTCTGGAACCGGATGCGGCCACGAAGCAGTTCCACGCAGAATGCACCGGCTGTCACCGGCAAATGCGGGACCAGGACGAAAAATCCGGGCCGTTAACCGGGGAATGCCGGGCCTGCCATCGGCCCAGGCCCGGGATAAGCTCGGCGTGGCAGCCTGTTTCATTTTCCAAGTCCCTTCATTTCCGGCACACAGAGGCGAGCACCATCCGGTTCAAGCCCCAGACTGAGGACAGCAACTGCGGGGCCTGCCACCATGTCTATGACGAAAAACTGGAGAAAACAGTATACAAAAAGGGCGCGGAAGGTTCCTGCCGCTATTGCCACATGGCGGTGCCGCGTGATGAAACGCGTTCCTTCCGGGATGCCGCCCATACCGACTGCGTCAACTGCCACCAACGACTCTCGGAGGCGGACAAAAAAGCCGGGCCCTTTGATTGTGCCGGCTGCCACAGCCGAAAGGGACAGGAAAAGATTGAAAAAATAGGGGATGTTCCCCGAATGAAGCGCAATCAACCGGACGCCGTTCTGATGGCTGAATGGCTGGAGGAAGCAGGCAAAAACGGAGCCCTTCCCAAGCAGCGGGTCCGGCCTGTCGCCTTTAATCACCTCAAACATGAAGCAGCCACTCCCAGCTGCCGGGCCTGTCACCACGCCTCCCTGGAAGCGTGCCGCAAATGCCACACGAACTCCGAGCCGGACAAAGGCGGCGACGTCCCCCTTGGCAGTGCCATGCACGCCCCATCCGCCACTGAGAGCTGTGTGGGCTGCCATGATTCTGCCAAGCAGCATAAAAACTGCGCCGGTTGCCATGCGCAGATGCCCGCTCAGGCGTTTTCCGGCCGGGATTGCCGGAAATGCCATGAAGTTGATCCACAAGGGCTTAAGCCCCTGCCGATAACCGCCAAAGAAGGCGCAAAAATAGCAGCGGCCGCCATTGACGCCCGGGCCGGGGCGCAGGAACAGGTAGCCCAACAGGACATCCCGGAAAAAGTGACCATCGACATCATGGCTGATGTGTACCAGGGCGCCACCTTCCCGCACCGCAAGATCGTTCAGGCCTTGGCTGAAAAGACCCGGAAAAGTGAACTTGCGGTCGCATTTCACAGCGGCCGGCCGGAGACGCTTTGTATGGGTTGTCACCACAACAGCCCGGCCAGTTTGACCCCGCCGGCCTGCGTCAGTTGTCACAATCTCAAAGGAGCGGATCCTGACGACGGAAGACCCGGACTGAAAGCGGCCTACCACGGCCAATGCATCAACTGTCATCAGCGGATGGAGATAGAAGAACCCGCGGCAACCGACTGCACGGCGTGCCACAAGATACGCCCCGAAAACGAAAAAACCCATTCCGGATCAAGCAACCCAAGGTGAAAACATGGGCATCACCCGCAGACAACTCTTAGGCTGGATGGCCGCCGGCGTTGCCGGAAGCGCCTTTTTCCCCCTTGATGCGAGAACCGCGGTCAAAACGCATTTTCCGGGTTACCCGGAAAGCGCCGGCGTGCTCCACGACATTACCCGCTGCATCGGGTGCCGCAAATGCGAGGCCGCCTGCAACGAGGTAAACGATCTGCCGGAGCCGGCCAGGCCCTTCGATGACATGCAGGTGTTGAAAAAGCGCCAGCAATTGTCCGAATCCCGCTACACCGTGGTCAACCGGTTCAACCTGGGAAATCAGCCGGCGCCGGTCTATGTCAAGACCCAGTGCAACCATTGCCTGGAACCCGCCTGTGTATCGGCATGTTTTGTCAAGGCGCTGAAAAAGGAGAAAACAGGTGCGGTCACCTATGACGCCTCATTGTGCGTGGGCTGCCGCTACTGCATGATTGCCTGCCCTTTCACCGTACCGGCTTATGAATACCATGAACCCCTCACTCCGCGCGTGATGAAATGCACCATGTGCCACCCCCTCCTGAAAAAAGGCCAACTGCCGGGCTGTGTCGCTATCTGCCCCAAGGGCGCCCTGACTTTCGGTCCCCGCAAGGATCTGTTGAAAACCGCCCGGCAGCGCATCTATAAACATCCCGGCCGGTACATTGACCATATTTATGGAGAACGGGAAATGGGCGGCACCAGTTGGCTGTATCTGGCTGCGAATCCTTTCTCGGATCTGGCCATGCGGGAAGATTTGGGATCGGTGCCGGCGCCGGCCCTGACCGCGGGGGCACTGGCCGTGGTACCGCTGATCGTGGGGGTCGGCGTTTTACTCCTGACGGGCATCTATGCCATCACCCGCCGCAAGTCGGAAATTGAAGCAGCGCAACGGCTTGAAGCCGTCAACCAAACCCGGGCAGAACTTGAAGAAGAGATGCAGCGAAAACTGGCCGAGCACAAGAAGGCCGCTGAAAAAGAAAAGGAGGCGGCTGTCAAACGGGAAGTCGAAAAGGCGATCGCAGAGGCCGCCGAATCCGCCGAATTGAGTTGTTCGGAGGATCCGGCAAGCGGCAAGGAGGAAGATGGCAATGAATGATCAGCTGACTGCCGGCACCGGAAAACAAACCATCTGGACCCCGTTTAATATCATTACGGGGGCCATTCTGCTGATGGGGCTTGTATTAACCGTGATTCGCTTCACCGGCGGACTTGGGGCGGTAACCAACCTGGATCACAACAACCCCTGGGGCATCTGGATCGGCTTTGACCTGCTCTGCGGCGTGGCTTTGGCCGCCGGCGGATACGTTACCTCGGCCGCCTGTTATCTGTTCGGCTTAAAGCGCTATCATTCCGCCGTTCGGCCCGCCATCCTGACGGCGTTTCTGGGCTACGCCCTGGTTGTGCTCGCCCTGACCTATGATGTGGGCCGGCCGTGGCGGCTGCCCTACCCCATCTTTTTCTCCCAGGGGACCTCATCCTTATTGTTTGAAGTCGCCCTCTGCGTCATGCTTTACCTCACCGTCCTGTTCCTCGAAATCGTGCCGGCGGCATTCGAGTGGCTGGGGCTCAACCGGGCAAGAAACCTGGTGGCCCGCCTGGTGCTGGCACTCACCATATTCGGCGTGATTTTATCCACCATGCACCAATCCTCATTGGGGGCGCTTTACCTGATCGCACCGTCAAAACTCCACCCCCTCTGGTATTCCACTTATCTCGCCGTATTTTTCTTTATATCCAGCATGTTTGCCGGGCTCTCCATGGTAATTTTCGAAAGCACGCTCGCACACCGGTTTCTGCACCACAAAATGGATGAAGCACACCTCGAACAAAGCGAGGGGGTCGCCCTCGGCTTTGCAAAAGCGGCCGCCTTCATCATGATGGGCTATGTGTTTATCCAGCTGATCGGCCTGGCTTTAGACAACGACTGGGGGCACCTTTTCACCGGCTGGGGCGCCTGGTACCTGGTGGAGTTGATCGGATTCGTGGCGCTTCCGGCATTTGTCTATGCCATCGCGGTGCGCGAGAAAAGAATGCGATTGATCCGCTGGACGGCGGTGTGGACTGTTTCCGGCATCATTTTAAACCGGCTGAATGTATCCCTGCTTGCCTTTAACTGGCAGCTGCCCGCGGAGCAGCGCTATTTTCCCAGCTGGATGGAGATCGGCACCACCCTGTTCATTGTCACCCTGGGCGTGGTGGCCTATCGTTTTATTGCCACCCGAATGCCGATTCTTTATACACATCCGGAATACCAGCACGAATAGGAAGGGTTTCCAATGGAACACGCATTTTACACCCTGCAGAACTTCATGCTTCATACCAAGGCTGTCGCATACCTGCTCATGGCGGCCGCCCTGGTCGGGCTGCCGCTCTTCTGGAGGTTTCTAAACGCCCGGGATCAAAAGAAGCGCACCTACTGAAGGGAGCATCGCGGCACGCAAACAAGGAGGCGAACATGTATGAATTTTTAACCGGGCCAATGTTGTATATCTCCCTATCGGTCTTTGCCTTCGGTCTTTTGTTCCAGGCGATCCGCTATATCAAGGGCCTGGACTGGAAACTCGACCGGGTGGCCTACCGGGCGCACCCCAGGGCCGGGGTCAAGGGGGCGCTGCGCTCGGTTTGCCTATGGCTGATTCCGTTCGGCACCCGAAGCTGGCGGGAGCAGCCCTTCATGACCGTGGTATTTTTTATCTTTCATATCGGCGCGATTGCCGTGCCGCTTTTCCTTATGGCCCATAACCTGATACTGGCCGAAAAACTCGGCCTGTCCTTTTTTACCCTCACTCCGGCCCTGGCCGATGCCCTGACATGGGGAGTGGTTATTGCAGCCCTGTTGCTGTTGCTGCGGCGCATTGCGCTCCCGGAGGTCCGCAGCCTGAGCACGGTTCATGACTATTTCATCCTGGCCCTGGCCGCCGCCCCCTTTGTCACCGGCTTGATCGCCCGATACGCATCCGCAGACGCTTACCCGGCCTGGCTGATCGCCCATATCATCGCAGGCGAACTGATGTTGATACTTGCGCCCTTTACCAAACTATCCCACATCGTGCTCTTCTTTATGTCCCGCGCGCAGATCGGGATGGATTTCGGCATCAAGCGCGGAGGGTTGAAAGGCAAGGGGATGGCATGGTGACGGCCGGACACAGAATTTGGCGAAAAGGACAATTTTCGTTCAGGCACAATTTAGACACGCATTCAAACAAACCCTGATCTTTGAACAGGAGATCAACCGATGCCGGAAGGTACGCTTTGCAACAAAGCCCCCGTTGACACGGAAGAACAGTTAAAAGCCCTGCTTGCGGACAAAGGGGGCAAAACCTACTACCATGAAATGAAACAGCTCGATATTGACCGGCAAAAACTCTGGGACACCATCTGCAAGACCATGAAGTCCCGGACGAAAACCTGGCTCAACATATGTGCGCGCTGCGGTATGTGCGCCGACAGTTGTTTTTTGTACCGCATCAACGACCGGGATCCAAAACAGGTGCCGGCCTACAAGGTCCACTCCACCCTGGGCGAGATCATCCGGAAAAAAGGACGGGTGGACAATGCATTCATGCATATGGCCATGGAAACGGCCTGGGCCAGGTGCACCTGCTGCAACCGCTGCGCCATGTATTGTCCGCACGGCATCGACTCCGGCATTATGATCAGCTACCTGCGCGGCCTGCTCTACCAGCAGGGATTCGTGCCCTGGGAGATGAAAATCGGGGCCGGCATGCACCGGGTCTACCGGGCCCAGATGGATGTGACGCCCGAGGATTTTGTCGATACCTTCGAGTGGATGATTGAGGAGTACGAGGAAGACTACATCGGCTTGAACGTGCCTGTGGACAAGGCGGAGGCGGACATCATGTACACGGTCAATGCCCGGGAGGTCAAACATTACCCGGAGGATCTGGCCGAGGCGGCGATTTTGTTCCATATTGCCGGCGAGAACTGGACAATTCCCAGCCGTGGATGGGAGCTGACCAGCCTGGCCATGTTTGCCGGCGACTGGGAAGCCTGCCGGCTGCAGGTCGAAAGCGTCTACGAGGCCATGGATCGCCTGCGCCCCAAACGCATGATCGGAACGGAATGCGGTCATGCCCACCGGGCCACCGTTGTGGAAGGCCCTTACTGGGCCGGCCGAAAAGACGGGCTGCCGCCGGTCGACTCCATCCACTATGTGGAATGGGTGGCCGAAGCCCTGCGCACGGGAAAGCTGCTGATTGATCCGAAAAAACGGATTAAACAGCCGGTCACCATCCAGGATTCCTGCAACTATATCCGCAACCACGGGTTAAAGGAGGTCACCAGGGAAATTATCAGCTACATGGTGGAGCCGGGCTATTTTATCGACATGACCCCCAACCGGGAGCATAACTATTGCTGCGGCGGGGGCGGCGGGTTTAACGGCATAGGGCTTTTCCGGCCCCAGCGCAACAAGGCGCTTATTACCAAGCGCGACCAGATCCTCGATTCCGGCGCACAACTGGTGATCGCACCCTGCCACAACTGCTGGGATGCGATCCGGGACCTTGAGGAAGAATACAAAATCGGCATCAAGTGGTCGTTTTTAAAGCCGCTTTTAATTGATATGGTCATTGTACCGGACCATATGAAACCCAAGGAATGAAAGATTTTTCCGCTGGTATCACAGCATCCCCCAATTCATGAGGTGCCCCATGTTTAACAGGATCCTTTTTGCCACATCAGCCACGGAAGCCTGCGATCATGCCGCCCGCGTCGCCTTTAACATGGCCGGCCGCTACGGCGCCCGCCTGGATATTTTTCACGTCCTGGGGCTGCCGACACGCGGCTACAGCCAAGTGGCCATTGATGTCAAAAGCCGGGAACGCGTGGAAGTCGATGATGAATACCGGGCCTGGGTGAGCGAGGAAATCAGGGACTACTATGAACAGCTGCTGGCAAAACTCAACGATAATTTCGAGATCAATATAACTGTCGGTGCGCCCCACCGGGAGGTCCTGAGGCAGGCCCGCCAAACCGAGCCGGACTTGATCGTCATGGGCGGTCACACCAAACATGTCGAAGATTCCGTCTATGCCGCAACAGCCGCAGGCTCCACATTCCAGCGGGTCGCCCGGGCGGCGAACTGCCCGGTACTGGTGATTACCCGGCCGGCGGGTTCGTTTTGGGGCGGCTTCTCCCGGATTGTATTCGGCACCGATTTTTCACAGGCATCCGACGTGGCCTTCGATTATGCCGTCGCCTTCGCGAGGGCACTGGATTGCGAGCTTTTTCTGTTTCATGCCGTGGATATCAGCGGCCTTTCCATGGGGCAGATACTGGCGCAGGAGGACATCGAAGCCAAGCTGCGCAGCGCCCGGCAGCGCATGCGGGCTCGCTACGTCCCGAAAATGGATGAACTGAAAAGCTACACCATCGATGTCTGGGAAGGTCTTCCTTATCTTGAAATTGTTAAATATGCCCGGGAAAAACAGGCGGACCTTATCGTTATGGCCCATCACGCAAAGCGTCGGGAAGGCGAAGATGCCCGCATTGGCAGCAATATGGAACAGGTGGTCGTCCGGGCGACCTGCCCGGTGCTAAGCATCAACCGGACGGTGAAATGAAACCCGCTGACCGGCCATTGTGAAAACCTTTGCGGTGCTGGCGGCGGCAATATTAATAGTCATTAAGGGGTGGGAGATGAAAAAAAAAATTATGGTCATTGATGATGATCCGACAGTACTGGAATATCTAACGTCCCTGTTTGAAGACCACGGCTACGATACCTGCTCGGCCGGGGATGCCTTTGCGGGCCTTGAGATCGCCAGGCGCGAAAAGCCGGACCTGATTACCCTGGATCTTGAAATGCCGGGTGAATGGGGGCCGCGGTTTTACCGGAAAATGTCCGAAGACCAGAGTTTGAAGCATATCCCCGTTATCGTCATAAGCGGTCTCTCCGGCCACAAATACGCCATCAACAAGGCGGTGGCAAGCATTTCCAAACCGTTTGACCGCGATGAGCTCCTGCGGATTGTCTCCGACAACATTATCTGAAGAATTGCCGCAAAGCGACAAAAAAAGGCGCCGTTATGGCCGACAAACTGCTTCACATCGACAAGGATGAAAATTTTGCTGCAGGGCTCGCCGACTGGTTGGCCCGCCAGCAGGTCCGGGTTCAAACGGCGGTGGACTGGGAAACGGCACTGCCGTATCTAAAAGACAGCCGAACCGACATTGTGCTGGCCAACCCGGACGCGCCGGGCGGGGCCGGCCCTGCGCTGCTGCGTCAATTCAAGGCCGACAACCCCGCCAAACCACTGATCCTGGTGACAGCTCCGGAAAAAACAGAAAGTGCCATGGCCGGATTCAAGGAACTGGCGATTGGCTACCTTCACAAACCGGTCCAAACACTGCCCCTGGAAATCGCCCTGAAGCATGCCCGGCAACAACTTGTTTTAAACAGGCAGCTGACAGACCTGCATGACGCCCGGAAGCTCTATCAGCAGCTCTTCGACGAGGTGCCCTGCTACATCTCCGTACAGGATCGCAATTTTCGATTAACTGCTATGAATCGCCTTTTTAAGCGGGATTTTGGAAACGAGGTGGGCGGATTTTGTTATGAAATATACAAGCACCGCAATACGCCCTGCCCTGACTGCCCCGTGGCCAAAACCTTTGAAGACGGCAGGCGCCATCAGACCGAAGAAGTCGTCACATCCAAACACGGCAAACAGTACAATGTCTTGACATGGACCGCGCCACTGAAAAATGATGCTGAAGAAATCACCCAGGTAATGGAGATGGCAACCAATATCACCGAGATCCGGCGGCTCCAGGATCATTTGACCTCCCTTGGGCTGATGCTGGGCTCCATGTCCCACGGTGTTAAAGGGATGCTCACCGCGCTGGACGGCGGCATTTACCACTTGGAAACCGGCATCCGCAACGGTGACAATGAGCGCATTGAGCTTGCATTCAACCGTATCCAGAATAGCAGCGGGCGGATACGCAAAATGGTGCTGGAGATCCTCTACTACGCCAAATCCCGCGGGATGCAGTATGAAACCAGCGATGTGGCCGGACTGGCCCACTCGGTGGTGGATTCCGTCAAAACCCGGGCATACCGGAAAGGCCACGAACTGAAGATCGAAATAGCTCCGGATCTGGGCAGCTTCGAGGTGGACCCCAACTGGATGCAACAGTCCCTGGTGAATTTTCTCGAAAATGCCGTGGATGCCTGTACGGATGATTCCCGCAAAGCAAGCCACCGGATTGATTTTAAGGTCTATTCAAATGAGGATGAAACTGTGGTTTTCGATATCTCCGACAACGGAATCGGTATGGATGAAGAAACCCGCCAGAAAATGTTCACCCTGTTTTTTTCCTCCAAAGGCTCCAAGGGCACCGGCCTCGGCCTTTTCATCTCCAACCATATCATCCGGCAGCACGGGGGCCGCATACAGGTCAGCTCGGAATACGGGAAGGGGTCCCGTATGCGAATCCATATCCCGCGATTTCACACGAGCGGCGCTTCGATCGCCCACCCCCTGCCAAATGCCGCAACCGAGCCAACCTGCTAAAAAAACCCTTGATCTTAGGATTCGGCAGAGTATAATCTGAAGGTTTGGAATTCACCGCGATAATTTGTAAAAAAAAATATTTTCAATATGGATTGGCATGCAAACCCATGCGATTGACAACAAAAAGCCGATATGGGCTGCGGATGGTGCTTGACTTGGCCCTCTATGCGGATGAGAGGCCGGTACCCTTACACGATATTGCCAACCGGCAAAACATCTCCATAAAATATCTCGAGAAACTGATCCGGAAACTGAAGGCCGGCGGCCTGATCAACAGTCAAAGGGGGGCACACGGCGGCCACGTACTGGCTAAACAGCCCGAACATATTACGGTGGGCGATATTGTGCGTTTGCTGGAAAACTGCACAGCACTTACCGATTGTGCCGAAACCCCCGACCAGACCTGCGGGATCTGCAACCGGGCGGGGGACTGCCTGTCCCAGTGGGTATGGATAGAGGCGAGCAAAGCCCTGTTTGAGCGACTGGACCGGATCACCATTGCCCATCTGATGCGCAACCGTTCAGAACTGATCAAAGAGGTCCAGCCCTAAGCGCATCTGATCCGGAAGCGCAACAACTGCCTGACTGATATTTGCGCCCCGCCGTCACAAGGGTTTGCAACGCCGGCTAACCCTATAAAATTTTTATCAAGGTTTGATGAACTGCTTGGCGCACCAGATCACCTCGCCGATGATGCGGATTTCCCTGGTGTCGGCGTCATAGGGGGCGTATTCCTGGCGATTGTCGCTGATGATTCGGATTTTGCCGTTAACCAGGTATTCCAACCGCTTGATGATAATGGTGGCATCTATACCAATGGCAAAGATGCCGCCCGACTTGATACGGGTGCGGCCCATATCGACCATCACGGTATCCCCGTCCGAAATGGTGGGCGTCATGCTCTCGCCTTCAACCGTCATCAGAACAATCTTGCTGACAGAAGAGGCCACAGAGCGGAGCCAATCCTTTCTAAAGGCATAGAGCTCTGCGTATCGTTCCGAAATAACGACATGCCCGCCGCCTGCATTCAGCTTTGCCTCGGCCATTGGCACCAAGTCGAAATACCCATTGCCGCCGGAGCCTTTTTGCAGTGCGTATCCCCCCGAAGGCCGCGTTTGAATGGAAGGCGGCGGGGCATCATCAAGGCTTTTATCCGACAGGGCAACATGCTCACCCAGCCGAAGCATATCCTCATAGGTGTTTCCAAGCGCTTTGGCAATCGAATGAAGGGTTTTTACGCTCCCTGTCCGGGCCCCCGCTTTAATCTGGTTGAGATATGACTGAGAAATCCCTGCCTCGGCGGCAACTTCCGTCTGCGCCCCCCTGCCTTTCCGCCCAAGCAAATATACCAAGGCTTTGCGGAAAAATATTTCATTGTCCTTTGAAATTTTAACCCCTCCCTTTCAAATACAAATACAGATACAGATCCATCATTTTCTGAAGAAATATTTTATTGCAAAAAGCTATAAAAGAGCAAATTTTGCTTGATTTTTATAACAAAAAGCAATAAAGTACTGCTCAGCCGTCAGCCTCCCACTTTACCCCCAAAGTAGCAGAGGCCTCAACAATTCTCAAGGGGAATTAAACGGCACGCACCGGGGGGGCACTCATTTTATTGCGGATAGCAAAAAAAATAGCTGCTGCAAATCCAGCCCGTCAGGGCCTGAAAGGAGCAAACCGGAAAATGAAAAACGATCTTGTTTCCAAACCAGGACGAATAAAGCCGCAGCGGCGCGGTATCACCATCTTTGATCGGGAGGGGGCAACCGTCCGGTCCCGGACCGGACGGAAAAAGCAAATGAAAGAGCGCCTTCTGGTATTCATATTCGGGCTTCTGTTTCTCTCCGGCATCATATTGGCCGGCTCAGATGGCACTTTTTTTCCCTGGCTCAATGTGTCGGGCCTGCTTCTGACGGCAGGGGCCGTATTTATTTCGCACAGACTGGACGCTTCAAGTTTTTAAATTTGATTTTATTTGTTTTTAAGGGGGCATCCCCGGGGCGGGGCATTGCGCTCCGGATGGCGCCAGCACGCACGTGTCAGCATCCGAGCGGGTGCGCTGGATGACAAAGTTGAAACGATCCAGGCAAAGGCAGAGGTGAAAATCAACTTCCGGGGAGGCCGGGTCGGCCGGGTCAAAAAAGCGCCGGGCGGAAGGGGCGGTTTCGAGCTGTCGGGGAATGGGGGCGAAATCCGGGGAAAAGCCAAGCAATAGATGTTTGATATATTCGGCGCAGAGAGTGTCCTCGGCGGCTTCGCGTTGACCCTCGAAACCGGCGCAGACAAGACCCACCGAATCCGGCCGGCGGCGGCGGATATATGCAGCGATTGCGGCGGCATTGACAAAGCTGCCGGTAATCGCCTGCTCTGCGCCGCGGGCGGCCAAAAGCGCCCGGGTGCCGGCATGAGTGGTGTGCACCAGGGTCTTTCCGGCAAGGTCACGCTCCAGAATCTCGGAGGGGGAGTTGCCAAGATCGAAATCCGGGGGTTTTACGGCATGGCGCTCGCCCATGAGCAGGTAGTGCGGATGCGCTCCCCGGATGGCGCGGGCGGTTTCCAGGCTGTGGGTGGCGATGATTTTCTCCGCGCCGCGGGCGAATGCATAGCAGGCAGCGGAAAAAGCCCGGAACACATCGATGACGACCACCAACCCGCGGGCCTGAGTAGCGCCCTTTGCGTAATGGTGAATGTGGATCTCCATTTTTCGTCCCGCTTCCGCCCCGGATCACGCCCCGCGGAGGTAATAATGACCGACCGGCTTTAAATGGGCATCGAGCTCATACACAAGGGGAATGCCCGTCGGGATTTCGAATCCGGGTATCGCCTCCTCGGATATGTTGTCCAGGTGCTTGACCAGCCCCCGCAGACTGTTACCGTGGGCGGCAATAATCACCCGCCGCCCCTGGGCGATCACCGGCGCGACGGTTTCGTGCCAGTACGGCATGAAACGCCCGATGGTGTCCTTTAAACTTTCGGTACAAGGAATCTGGCTTTCGGCAAGCTCCCTATAGCGGGGATCGCGGCCAGGATAGCGCTCATCATTTTTATCAAGGGCGGGAGGGCGCACCTCATAGCTGCGCCGCCAGGCATGGACCTGTTCTTCCCCGTAATCCTTTGCGGTTTCCGCCTTGTTCCAGCCCTGAAGCCCGCCATACATGCGCTCGTTTAACCGCCAGGACCGGTGCACCGGAATCCACATCCGGTCCATCTCCTCCATGATGATCCACAGGGTCCGGATGGCGCGCTTTAAAACCGAAGTAAAAGCCACGTCAAAATCAAAACCCTTTTCCTGAAGAAGCTTGGCTGCTGTTCGGGCATCTGCGGCGCCTTTTGCCGTCAGGTCCACGTCTGTCCACCCGGTAAAGCGGTTTTCATGGTTCCAGAGGCTTTCCCCGTGCCTGATCAATACCAGTTGATGCATTGTTCCGCCCTTGTCCCGTAAGCCTTACGGCCTTACTCCTCGGCTTTTTCCGTTATCGCCTGCAATATTTCTTCGGTGACATCTTCGCCCCCCGCCAGAAGCGCATTTGCGTCCATCACATATTTGTAGCCTTTTTGTTTGGCAATCTTTTGAATATCTTCCCTTATCTTATCCACTGCTTGGGCCTGAAGTTCCCGGGATCGCTGCTGGAACTGCTGCTGGGCGCCCTGCTGCGCCTGCTGGCTCTTTCCCTCCACCTGCTTCTTAAGCTCCCGGGCCTCACGCTGCAGTGTCTGGCGGGCCTCATCAAAAGCCGGATGCTTTTCCATGAGCTGGTTGATGTCGACGGTTACGATCCTCTCCTTTTCGGCATCACCGGCAAAAAGGACGGCAGGGCCCGAAATTGCAAACAGTGCGGCCATGATCCAGATGCCAAAAAATTTGTGAGTTTTTGCTATCATAGGAGTTCCTCCTTTTCCTATTTCCTATTTCCTATTTCCTGATTCCTGGGAAACCATTAAAATCGGCGGACGGCAAAGCCGGCTCCTGTC
>CAZNSO010000004.1:0-2946 GCA_964575805.1 uncultured Desulfobacteraceae bacterium | reverse complement strand
TTCCTGATTCCTGGGAAACCATTAAAATCGGCGGACGGCAAAGCCGGCTCCTGTCTCATGCCCTTCGGAACAGAAAAAAACAGGCATTCTGAAGCGCCCGGCCAGAGAGCCGTTTTTTGCGGCAGAACAATACCCGGGAGATTGCGTTGCGATCAGGAAAAAACTTTTCGGCTGACAAACCCCACGCCCGGCAGGGGTTAACACCCGAGCCGAATCCGGATTCTGGTGAAACGGGCGATGATTCTCATTCAATATGAATTAGAATAACTGCTTAAATAAAAAATGCAAGTACAGAGCATTATTGCCATACTTCAAGATTGTCACTGCGCACCACTTCGCGATCAATGGTAATCGAGAGCAAGGACTCCATGCCCAGCTCAGCCAGCAGGGATTGAACCGCCTGCTGTCCCGGCTCATCAAGATCGGCATAGGCATTCTGCATCCTTTTGAGCAGAAAAAACCGATAAGGCTGGGCCAGGGCCTTGACCGGCACCCCTTGAATTTCAAACAACCCGTACCCGACGCCTCTTTTGACCCGGGCACCCGCCGGCGGCTGGTTTTCTCCCAGCCATTGATTGATGCATTCCGCCGCGGCAGCCGTTTCCGCCACCAGGTCGGCTTCTGCGATGAACTTCAAAGCCGCCTTGAGCGTATCCGGTATTTGGTCTGCGTCAAGAAAGGCGGCAGGATAATCCGGAAACTCGCCCATATCACTGTCCGCCCGGTTCATCCGCTCGGTCCAGCGAAAGACGTGGCATGCCCTTTTTTTCATCATTGAAGAAGGATAGGGATCCCGGGCGAGGTGTGCGAAAAACGGGGCGATCAATCCGAAATCACCTGTTGAAGGCTTGCCGCCCAGCAAATAGGGATGCCGGGAAAAGTGCTTGTCCAGGAGATCGAGAAATTCCTCGTAAACCTTTTCAATAACCGAAAAGGCCGCCGGAACAACCCCAAAGGAAACAGCCGCCTGCCGCATGCTGTTCATTGCCTCCCGCGTCATTGCCGCGACATCGCCGCCGTTGGCAGGCACCAGGGTGCGAAAATTCTGTTCCAGAAACCCTTCGTTTTCTTCTTTGAAGTTCCAGCGATAGTGCATGGCCGGGCGCAGCATCCCCTCCGCGCCCAAAAGGTCGATCAGCAAGGCGATAATTTTCTGCCTGGGCGTCTCCGGCAGCCGCGACACCATTTCCGGCTGCTTTTCAAAATGATCAATAATGACCGTGCTGTCCTGGATATAGGCGGGACCCGGCAGTTCCACCACCGGCAGCCGCCAGCGGTGAACCGCCGGCACCACCTCATTGGTAAAACGTTGGGCAGCAGGGGTCACCTCCCGGAAGCCGATCCCCTGCTTGATCAGGTAAGCCCTTGCCTTTCCGGTATATAACGAACAAGGAGCGCCATAAAGAATACATGTTTTCGCCAAGACAGACCCCTCTTTCATTTGAACCACATTCCATTCAAACCGCTGTTGCCCCCGGTGAGGGCGCGCGCAATCAAAATACCCATCCCGGCAAATGCCTGTCAAACTATTTTTAACACGCGTTAAAACACCGCCGCCCCAAACAAAGGCAGCGCAGTGGTGGACAAACTGGAAGACACCCTTATTTTTAAAAGGGTGAACGGGCCGGCCGTCAGCAGCCCGACAGGCAAGGACGCGCATGCACGATAACCGGGAGCAGAACAGATTACCTCGGACAGGAGCTTATGAGCTGGTTTATATTGGCGCTGTTGACAGCCCTGGCTGTCGCCTCCCAGGATGCCTGGGTTAAAAAGTGGTTTTCTCACTTCACTCCCTATGAAATGTTCGTTTATCCGCTGACTTATGCTTTTCCCCTGACTGCGGGAAGCCTATTGTTTGTGCCCGTCCCCGAGCTGGATCGGGTTTTCTGGATCAGCTTTGCGCTCAGCCTGCCCCTTAATGCGCTGCCCTTTATTCTTTACATGAAGGCCATCAAGGATTCGCCCCTGTCTTTGACGCTGCCCTACCTCGCATTCACACCGGTCTTTATGATCGCCACCGGCTACCTGCTGCTGGATGAAATTCCGGACCGCTGGGGAGTCATTGGTATCGTCGCGGTTTGCATCGGCAGTTATGTCCTGAATATCGAAATCGGCCAGCGCTCCGTTCTGGACCCTTTCCGTGCCATGGCCAGGGAGGCCGGCACCCGGATCATGCTGCTGGTAGCCTTTATCTTCAGCTTTTCTGCCGTTGTGGGAAAGCTTGCCATCCTGCATTCCTCGGTAATGTTTTTCCAGATGTCGTTTTTCTCCGCCTTAAGCGTGCTGCTGCTGTTTCTGCTCGCCTTTCTCCGGGTGGTTTCCATCAAAAATCTGTTCCGGATGCCGGTCAAAGGCGCGGTCGCGGGTCTCCTGCTATATTTTCACATCCTGTTTCACGGATATGCCATCTCCCTGACAAAAGCGGCGTATATGATCTCCGTAAAACGCTTGAGCATCCTGTTCGGCGTGATTTACGGGGGGATGCTCTTTGCCGAGGAAAACATCTTCATCCGGTTTGCCGGCGCCCTGCTGATGTTTGCCGGCACGGTATTGATCCTCGTTAAAGCCGGCTGAGTTTAAGCCGGCTGAGCGGGTTGGGCCTTTGCCCCCGGAAATCCATTGCCGTCTGGAAAGCCGTCTGAATGGACCGGGCAATTTTTTCCACACACCTTGTATATCATTGACATCTTCCTCCCAATCCGGCACGTTGGTAATCCTTGGACAAGCAGGGGCAATGGGCGCGGCTATCAAAACTTTTATAAGGGAACCGGCATGGCAGCGGGACAAACTCGGACGCATCAAAACGGCAAAGCGGAGAAATCCTCCACTCGGGACAAAATTCTTAAGGCTGCCAGAAAAGTATTTGCGGAGCATCCCTACAACGCAGCCAGCATTCGAATGATCGGCAAAACCGCCGAGATCGAACACCCCCTGGTAAATTATTAC
>CAZNSO010000003.1:0-94921 GCA_964575805.1 uncultured Desulfobacteraceae bacterium | reverse complement strand
AAACGCAACTCAATGAAATCACAGCTCTCATAACAACGAAGCCCCGCATCATGGATGCGGGGCTTTATTCGTTAAGCAACCGGTTAGGAAAAGGGTTGCATTCGTGGTTGGCTCCCCAGCGCTCTATCGAAAAGCTAAGACAACCAGTTTATTTAATTAACTATTTAAAACATTAATTTTAAAAATGCCCCCAATTATGCCCCCAAAAAATTTTGCGGGGTACTTTGATTAAAATCCTTCCTGAGCCGACATTTTTGGTTAGCTCAAAGAATGGTTGCTTTTTTTGTTTTGGGATTCGATCAAATCCGATATTTTAAGCAGCGGCATTACAAAAGGGGGCAAATCCATACGGATTAGCGTACTTTGTACATATTCCCTGGCATACGGCCATGCGTTAAACACAACATTGGTAATACCAAAGGCTTCAATCTCATTCTCCGGCGGCTTTACATCTTCTTTTGATTGATAAATAACGCAAAATTCAACTTCTACTTGAAATGTATCCTCACCGGTATCTTTATCCATTGCCTTGACGGTGAACACCACATTGAATGGCAATACGTTTTCTTTATCAGACTCCATGACTCCGGATTTTATATCAATGGCAATTTCATTCTTTGATGGGATGACACGTTCCACTGTTCTTGAACAGCTTGCTTCTTTCACATGAATTTTGGATAAAGAAAGATTCTTTGCCAGTTTTTCTGCTAGCTGAATGATTTCTGCGTTATTGTTGCCCATTTTAAGATACTTTTCTGAAGTTGAAGTTGTATTTAATATTTTCTTTAGGATAATCAGGTTCAGGCTCCGCGGGGGAGTCAACTTTCAAACGATCCTCAAATACGACATGTTCTTCATGTTTTTTAAATTTTATGGATGGTTTGCAGTCAAGAGCATGGCAAATTTCTGCAAGGGTAGCCAAGGTCATATTGCGATCCCCATTGAGAAGTTGAGAGATATACCCTTTGGATTTATTCATTTTCCTGGCCAGTTCCTTCCGGTCCATATTTTTTTGCTCAAGAATGGCGCAGATGGATTCTGTCACATCCATAATAAACTCACCCTTTGCAGCTTCTACGGCAAACTCAGGTTTCTGCAGAAGCTGGCTTCTATAGTCCTTTTTATCCATTGTCTTCCTCCTTAGTCCCGACCCAAACAATAATCATCAAATTCTTTTTTGATATTGTATGCCTTTTGTTTCTCGGAAGAGGGAAATTTGTCCGATTTTCCTCCGCCTCGCTTTTCAAACCCGTGCGTCAATACGAAATACCCGGCCTTGAAGTATCCTGCCAGGCGCTTACTTCCCCCTTTTACTTCGTATATCAGGGTTTCGATTTTTCTGAACTGCTGTGTATTGTAGATTTTACCCGTGTCTGCCAAGCGCTTTATGATTCGATCCAATTTGCCCCAATCCGGTGGGCCGACAGCATCCAAAAAATCTTTTGCGGGACAGGTTCCGTTTTGTTTTTGTGCAAACACAACCGTCAGGCATTTTCCTTTGTAATAAACAATTTCAGAAGGTAGCTTCATATTCGGTTTACATAAATATAAACCCCGACAAAACCACACGCAAGCTTTTTTTCCATATGGAGTTTACGGGGCTGTATGTTGTTGTTTAAGTACGGCACCACCGCTCATGTTGTGTGCCTGGCTTTATCATTAAGCAATTTTCTGATCATCCCTCAATTCAACGCCGCCCCGAACTCACGGATCACCTCTTCTGAATCCCGGCCGGTTACCGATTTGCCTATAGCATCTTGAATCAGATCGAGCAGCTTCTTTGCCCGGTCCACGATAAAACCATTGAAATCATTTTGCTCCAAAAGATCTGGATCAACGAGATGGGTTTCCAGATGCTGTTTCAGGGCGTCTGTGCTGATGAGGTGGTTTTTTACAATACTGTCCATATATTTTTTCGGCGCGTTGCCGCCAATAGTTCGATTTGTCCTGGACGTCAAAGGCGCCTTGTTGATGATGCTGTTCCAGAATTTTCGTTCGTATTTCTGGTGTTCCGCGTATGCCCGCGGGAAAATATGATGAATATCCACAGCCTGGTCAAAATAGGTCGTGGTTTCAATGGGGTCTCCGTTTATGAGGTCCAGGCCGCCCGCCTTCATCAAGAGAGCCATGATGCCTTTATATGCTGCGCTATTGCGGGTTTGCAGCGACAATAATCGTATGGGCGAAAACCCGGCATCTCTTACGGATATGGGCTCACTGCCCCCCTCGATCCATGCCGGTACATTCTGGGCATCCAGGGCATAGCGGGTTTCATTGGCCCCGCCGTACAGTTCCCCCAAAACACCGCACCAGAACCATTGCGCCAGTTTTTTCCTGACAGAGGCATTTTCAAAATGATGGCCCAAAATGGCGCAGATCACCGACAATGGTATGAGCTGGGTCTGATACGGAAGGTTTTTGGTGTCAAAAATCTTTTGGGTATGCAGAAATTTTGCAGCTTTTTTCATTCCGTCTTCAAGCTGGTCAACGCAGCTTTTGTAATCTTCAAGCCCGAGATTTAAAAGATCCTTGCGCTTGCAGCTGATTGCGGCTCCCCGGCTTATGTGTTTTTTATAGGAGACCAGAAGCGTTACTGCGGTTATAAAATCTTTTTCATCCACGTCAGCAAGCACCGGGTCTGTTTCATCCAGAATTTTTTTCCTACTCTCCCAGTCTTTCCGTAATCCATAGTTATGGGCCGCATAGGATGCTGTGAGCAGCTCAAAGACCGTAAGAGATACTCCACCTGTATTGACGTTTTCAAATACCTGACAGACCGCTTCCTTTGGGGTGTCTTTCAGCAGTTTAATAACCGGGACTTTAAATTTCTGGAAAGGGGCGATGACCTCACTTTTAAACCGGAACAGGAATTTGATTTTATCCTTGTCAAAATCGTAATATTCCTGAAAGCCCATTGCCCACAGGTCCATTTCGCTGACATCAAAAATGATATTCAGTGGAAACAGTTCGTTTTCGTATTCCTTGTCCCGTGAGCTCACATCCAAATCCACTCTTCTGCCAAAATCGCTTTTGATGATCCTTGTCCCGGGGATGGACAATACAGCATCAAATCGATCAATATCAGGATCCAGGCATTTCTTCATGTCCAGGCAATAAAACCGCTCAATGGGCTGTTTTCTTTCATCCGTGGTGGCTACAGGGGTTTTGTTCTGCAGGGCAAGAAACAAAGAGGTGATGCGCTGCTGGCCGTCGAGCATCAGTTCATCCGGGGCGGCATTGTCATTGGCGCCTTGAAATTTTCTCGGCTTAAAGCGGAGACCGTTTCCACCTGTTTCCATGCACATGAGTGCGCCCACCGGATATCCCAGGGAGACACTTGCAATGATTGCCCGAATACGATTGTCATCCCAGACCCAGCCTCTTTGAAAATCAGGGAGCTGCATTTTCCCCTCCCCGGCAGACTCCAGCAATTCGGACAAAAACGGCTGATCTGTGCTAAATGTATTTGTAATGGCTGACATGCTTCTCCTTAATTTTGAATTGAATACTCTCTATTCTTCCTCGAATCCGAAATTTTCAAATTTCAGTGTCTTGCTGTTTTCCGTGACCGTCCGGACCACATTTTCCGGGACGCCCTCCGGGATATGGGCGTGAATCTCAAGGGTGACTTCCACCTGTGACCCGAGCTGCGCGTTTAGGTGTTGAAGAACCTCATCTGCGATTTTGCCGGTTTCCGAAGTCAACCGGGTGGAATCCAGTTTGCAGCTGCCATAAAAGCGCGTCAATTTGGGCGGAGCAGGCGGTTCAGGGGCAGGCCCTGCCGTAGGCTGGCCGGCCGGTGAAGAAGGACCCGAACCGGCCGCTGATTTCCCCGTTTCACCTTCTTGGACACCAGGCTCAGGTGTTTTTTCCGCATCCAACTGGGCTTTTGCCATATCCGGTTTTACCAGCAGACCTTGGCTGTCTGCGGTGATCGTAAAGTTCTGCTCGCCTGCCCGCAATCCTGCATAGCGTTTTTTTTCATCATCCCAATAGTCTGCGTATGCAAAAGAATCAACGGTCCAGGACCACAGACCAATGCCGTCTGACATGGCGTCAAGCAGGGTCTGGGTATTCTGGGGCCGGGGTAGGTAAATGTATCTGGCAAAATCTTCCACCAACTGGCGGATTTCCACATGATTCCCTCGCCACAGTGGGATCCGGTCCAGTTCCAGCCGCAGCATGGTGCCCGCGAGCTTGTCGATCATGGCCTCTTCGCGTTTCAGCCGGGAGGCTGTTTTTTCCACAAGGGTGCCGCCGTTTAAGGGCTTGTAAATGCTCCACTGAAACTGGGAGTCTTTGGGATCCGACTGGTACGGAGCAATGATGATCTGCCATGCCTCGTTGATTCGCTGGTTGACAATCCCGTCAAATTCATTTCGCTTGGTTTCCGCCTGTCTGGCCTGGGATGCGGAAAGATCTAGCTTATCCGCTCCCTTGTCATACTCGATGGACTGCCAGGCCAGATAAAAACGCACGGCTTCGTCCAGGTTGGCCAGCAGGCGCTTTTCCGCGGCGATGAATACCAGTGTATTTCGGTATTGCCTGGGGGCTGTGCCCCGGTGTGTCAACAGCGCATTGGCTTTTTCCAGTGCCTTATTGTCCTTGCTGTTTTTTTGAAACGGATACTCCGGCCCCAGTATGACCAGGCGCGTGTTTAACTCATCTGCCACATCCGAGCCGGCTTCCGGGCAGGCATGGACCCGGGCAAATCCGGCAGTCTGCTTTTGAAAAGCCCGGAGCCTGTTTTTGATCTCATCATGGACCTCGTCTTCTTTCAGCAGCCCGGCCCGATCCTTGGCAAGACTTAGTACCGAGGGGCGGGTGCTGTACCAGTACCGGTTTTTTTCCGCATACAGGTAGATAGCCTGGTCTTCCAGGCGGCGCAGGGCATCGCCGAAAGTGGCCACGCTTTCTCCGGGCTGTGCGCAGCCCAGCCGGATATGCTGGTCATCTGTGCCTTTGCCGGCGGTTTTTTCCATGGGTGCAGAAGCCATGTAAACGGTCCGGGCGACCCGGCGGCAGGCGGAATACCGGCCCATGTTCGGATTTTCCCGGTCCAGGCGTAGGGGAAGAGAGGCCGGTCCGTCCACATCCCTTTCAATGACCGGCACCCAGATATCGTTTAAATAGCGGACCAGTTCCGGCTGCACGCCGGGATCGTTGATGGGAATCGAGCATGGCATGATCATCAGGCTGGCATCATTGCTTTCCCAAAGGCTGTGGATCACCTTTGCCATCAGACGGAGAATTCCCCTGGTGCGCTGGAATTTTTCCAAAGAAGACCATTCGTTATAAAGCCGGTCAAACAGTTCCGGGTGGATCGGATAGCAGGTCTCCATCCGGCGTCTGTATTCAGCTTCCCGGCATTCAGAAGGAAATTCCTGGGCCTGCTTGCCGTACATTTCGCAAAACCCATCAATCACCGTATCCCGGACCCGGAAAAGGGAAGGGTCATCAATGTCTTCAAAAAGCCGGCGCCGGACGATTTCAAAACTTTCCTCAGCACTTGCCGGCCTCCACGGGGATTCCATTCGGCCAAAGGTGTGTTTGAGCTGCTCAAGGGCCACTTCCCCGCCTTCGCCCCCGATTTCAATCGTGGAGGCCGGGATACTGGCCACAAGCAATGTTTTGGGACTTGAACGAACGGCTTCTGTCAGAGCCTGGGCAAAAGTCATGTTGGCTTCAAACGAGCCGGCGCAAAGGTTCTGCTTGCGATATAGCTGGCGTACATAGGCCACCCATTCGTCAATTAATATTACAGCGCCGCCGCACTGGGAAAAAATCTCCCGAAGCACGTCTGAGCCCGGACTCACACCGGATTCATCTGCTGTTGCGACCAGCTCATATCCTTGCTTGCCCAGAAGCTGCCAAGCCAACTCCCCCCAAAACGTATGGATGGTGGTGCCGTCTTCGGCCTTGTGGGGCTGGGCCGGAGACAAAGCCGTACCCACCAGAACCGCCCGGCGGACTGCCGGGATATCAGAGACCCCCAGCTGCTGTGCCAAGGCCTCCACACCGGCAAGGTCCCCGGGCTTTTCGCCGGCAAACAGGTGATAGAGGGCCAGCATAGAATGGGTTTTGCCTCCGCCGAAATTGGTCTGCAGTTCCATGACCGGCTCGCCCCCGCCGCCGCAGATCCGTTTAACAGCATTTGAGAGAAGCATTTCCAAGCCTTCGGTCAAATAGGTGCGGCGGAAGAACTCCCTGGGGTCACCGTATTCCGCAGAAGCCGTGCCCCTGTATACCTGGCTTAAATCCGCGGCAAACTCCGCCTGCTGATAATTTCCAGAAGCCACGTCCCGATGCGGGGTGATTACCTCCCGCCAAGGCTTGAGATGCGGCGGCGGCTCTCCCTGAACGTTTAAATGCTTTGCCTTGCGGCGCTCATCTCTTACCTGCTGGGCATACTGCTCCCGCATGAGTTTCTGCTTGGCGGCCTGGACATCCTTTGCCTGTTGGGCGGACACAGCAGCAAGCAGACGTTCGGCGCTGTCCATGATTCGGTAGGCATCATCCGTGCTGAAACTTTCCTGGTGGGCCCACCGGTTTCTGGCTTCTCTTAGTTCGCTGACCATGGATCTTTCAGAATGACCCAGAATCTTGGTAAAGACCTCGTTCCAGGAGTTCCAAACGACTTCCAGGATCACCTTTAAATCCCCGCCGGCATCCCCGTCCAATGCCTTTTGCACATCATTTGACTTGTTGTGCCGCTTTCCGGCTTCCTGGAGCCAGTTTTCGCCGAATGCTGTGGACAGCTCCTGCACTGCAAACGGCTTGATGCCGTCTCTTAACAGTTCCAGGGTGCTGCCAACCCGTTCATAATTGGTCGTGCCTGCCATAATTTTTCACCTCAATCAGGTGGTGGAGTGATGATTAAAATAACGATTGATCTTCCGGACCGGCCGGTTTTTTGGGCTGTGCCCGGCGGGTGAGTTCCGGCCAGGAAATGACCAGGCTGTTATAGCTTTTGGCCTCGCTGGCCCATTTTTTTCGTTCGCATATCTGAAACAGCCGGTATGCCAGGTCCCTGGCCTGTTCTGCCACGCCGCCGAGTTTTCCGATCAATTCCGCGGCCGCCCCTTCGCCTTCGGATTCCAGCTTCTGGATCAGGTGCTGGGTGGCCTCCCACACTGTCAGGCGCTTGTCTTTCTGTGGATCCCAATCTGGATCCATTTCTTCGCGCCGAAGCAGATGCACCTTTCCGCTTTTGCTGTGAACAATGCCTGCATCCACCAAGCCATGCATGGATGTGTTCTTGGCATTGCACAAAGTTTCCGCAGTGCCATAAGGGGCTTTTCCCATGCCGTACTGCTCAAACCAGGCAACGGCCCATCGGGTATCGCCGTCCATTTCGCCTTCCTGTTCCGCCAGGATTTCGTCGAGCACCTCATTGATCAGGGCCAATGCAGTTCGTACCTTCATAGGTGTTCCGTCTGCTTCGATTACCCTGCTGTAAGAAGAGAAGATGGCCATTCCGGGTCCTATAGCGGCTTGGGCCATATCAACCGGGGCAATGCTAGTTTTTTGAAGTTGACGAAGGGATATAATAAGTTGTTCACGGAGTTCCTTTTGAAAGTCCCTGCGTGTGGTCATACCAGAATTGTGAGCGCGAATACGGCAAACTAATATAATAGAAGAAGCCAATGCATTAACGTTAACTTTAACTCCTGTAGGCCTTTCTGTTCTTAGGGGCCATGTACCTTGAATTTTTAAACCAGCTTTTATTATGGCTTCAAGAATAGTTTCCCATCCTGTAGACACGATCTCCCCATTGGTATTTTCAGATTGCCTAAAGGCATAGTAAATAGTGATCGGAAATAATTTATTTGCACTAAATGCGAGATTTTGAAAGGTTTCTGTCATACCTTTAATAAATTTTTTCTTGGACAAATCATGATTTCCATGGCGATAGGAAGAAACAATTAATTCATCATTCTTCGGAACTACCATGGTTGAGAAAAGATCTGGGAATAAAGTTTTCAAAGGCTTTCGTAGCCAAACATAAAAAAAATCAGACAAATCTGCATAACTTATATTATCATAGTATGGAGGATCAGTAGAAATTATTTTATCCTTACTATCTTTTTGCTTACATGCATCAAGCATTGAAGAATAACCTCTTGGGCTGTTATTAAAAGATGGAATCGATTTAGTTAAGTTATAAAGAGATAAATAAAAATCCCCGGCTGCCCCACTAAAAGGATTTACTTCTGGAAAATCCCAAGTCATAGGAATCGCTTGGCGGCTAAATAAATTTACTGTCTGTTCTCTGCTTTGAGACCATACTGTTAAGTTGTTCATCGAATTTGTTAATCTGCTTATTGTAAGGCTTAAATAGGTTACAATGGCGTCACAGTAAGCTGATGCACCGTTGCCACCATCGCTCAACCCAATTTTATCATCAATTAATCCAACAGAATATGCATCTTTATAAATTTTGACTCTTACTTCATGAATCAAGTCAGAAAAAGTATTTAGCGCTGCAATTTGTCTATCAGTAAACAGCTCATGCCATTGTGTGAAGCCATATCCCCTCCCACTTACAAGATCTTTTGAGTCTTGATTCATATCTTGTTCTGGTTTCCAGCTTGGTTTTACCGAGTTACTTATTTGTTGCATATCGGGGGTAGGTTCTATGTAGAAGCGATTTTTATTCCCTTCAACAACAACTGTTATCAAAGTTTTGGAATCACGCTTGCACTGGAATTCATTTCTGATATAGTTATTGCTTATTGGTTGTTCGGATAAAAGACATTTAAAATTGCCTCCCCTTCCCAGTTTTGTCCCTTTCTTTGCCTCGGGGGGCGGAGTCGATCTACAAATTATAAAATTAAAAGAGTCGTCATTTTTTACAGGTTTCAACCAAGCTTCTTTCCCTTTTTTTGAGGACAGCACATAGGTGCTAATAAGAGGAACATGCACATCACGGAATGCCGGATTCGGACTTTTCACCGTCCTTGCCCAGATCCAGGCAATCACCGTCAACTCCTGTCCTTCATAGGGCTTTAGATCTGGCCGATCCCTGACCATTTCCGGAGTGACCTCCACTTTTGGATATAGGTGCCCGATTCGTCTCTCCGCCTCATCTCGCATCCATTTGCCGTAATACCGCACATCCCCTGCGAGGCCCTGGGCCCCCTGCCACACATTCAATCCGGTATCCTGCCGCCGGGATTCCGGGTTGACCGGGGGCATATTTGCAAATTTTGGGGGGATCTCGATCATGGCCTTGTTGATCAGCACAGCAACCGGGTTTAGGTCAGAGGCATGGGCTTCAAGGCCCAGGCGCTGGGCTTCCAGGGGGATGGATCCGCCGCCTGCAAACGGATCATGAAAAGCCGGAAGCTTCTCCGGGTCATCGCCGGTTTCCCTGCAGGTCATGGCCCAGGATTTTTTGATTTCCGCCCTTGCCTGGTTCAGCACAGTTTCGTTGTTTGTATTTTCCCACTTAACCAGCGCTTCGATGATACGAAAAAGCCGATCCCTTTCCTTTTGCTGATCTTCTTCAGTGGGGAATAATTCCGGATG
This sequence comes from uncultured Desulfobacteraceae bacterium, assembly GCA_964575805.1. Classification (GTDB taxonomy): domain Bacteria; phylum Desulfobacterota; class Desulfobacteria; order Desulfobacterales; family Desulfosalsimonadaceae; genus M55B175. The sequence continues at coordinate 85,390 of CAZNSO010000003.1, read as the reverse complement.
GGCCGAAGGATCATCCACCAGCTGAGCAAACAAAACCGCCCGGGCCGCAGCCAGGGGACGACGGGCCCACCATAAGTGAAGCGTTGACGGATGCCCGTGCCTTATTGATTTTTCCCGTGCAGATGCCGCATTGATCGCATCCAACGGCAATGCCACTTCAATGAGTTTCTTTTTATAGGATTCCATTCATTCCCTTAAAATATTTCAATATTGGGACTTGAGACAAAGCCTGTAACTGGCCGGATAAATCTCAATCTCATTCCGGATTTGTTCTGACTTCAGGTCCTGTAAACTGTAGCACAATGCTTGTCCATCCTGGTTCTGGCAGACCAGGTAAAGTGAGTCTTCTGTGTTGTCCCAGTTCCAAAGCTCGGCCGGAACCAGAATATGATTTTCAATGATATCCAGCGTTGCCCAGTACCGTGCGATTACCTGACCCTGGTCATATTCGGTCCAGGGAAAAAGACCGCCGTCTTTGACAACAAAAGCACCGTTTAGACCTTTAAATGCCTTTTTCGGTTCATACCACATATATCCCCTTTTGTGTAATATGGCCGCCAGCAGCAGATCTTTGGTTAATTTAGGCAGCTTTTCTGAGTCAGGTTTTATGGAGCTGGCCTTTTCCATGGGGGGCTCTTCGGTTTCTGGGTTGATAGCCGGATCCCCATTCCGCGATCTTTCCGGAACAGGGTTGGTATTAGCGGTGTTTTCAAAAACAATATCTGTCACCTCTTCGGGGGCTACCGGTCTATTCTGACGGGGATAGGCGTCATTGGTGGCAACCTGGCGGGCTGATTCCAACTCCTGGTCCTCTGGCAACTGGAAGTTGGCCTGAAAATATGCTTTTATCCAATTTTCGGACCGGTCTATGCAGCTTATGACAGCTTCCTTGATTTCTGGCAAATGAAAATACCTTTTGAGTTCAGCTACAAGATCTTGAAAATGATACGGCAATTGGCCGACTGCCAAAATATGGCTGCCTGACCACACCACTTTCCGGCTTGTTTTGAGTCCAACCGCATCATTGCCGATATACGGCACCACATTGAGCACTTCGGTTGTCTGCCAGGTACTTTTTCCAAGGACATTGCCGGTTTTTCGGTCTTCTTCCAAAGCAGCATCATCAACCTGGGTTTCTTCAGGTATGTTCGCCGGCCTGATGATTTTTGCTATGAAACTTCCCAGGGTCATTATCCAGGCAGGTGCGGCATTATCATTGCGATAAGGCTTATATTCAGGACGATATTCGATTGCAGAATCTAATTTCTCAATATTCCATGCATTGCAATAAGCATCGCTTTGTTCTGAAAACATGGAAAAATCCGCTGTTTGCTTTTTCACCGATTCAAACAGTTTTGTTGAGGGACCGGCATCCGACAAAGCATATTTCAAGTCTTTAATAAAAGACCACCTGCCTGTGGCATCCAGCCAGCAGCCTATTTCTTCCCAGACAATCTCCGGTTTTCGCCGCAGGACCAGACGGATGCCATGTTTGTCTTTCTTATCAATTGCTTGTCCCGGGCTAAGACCTTTTATCCAGTCAATGGCAATGTCAATGGTTGGATGATTTGCAATCCTAAGTTTTCGCCATAAGTCCAGGTGATTTAAATTCGGATGCACTGTTTTTACAACTGGTACCTGATCCGAATTGTCCAGGAATGTATATTGAAGGGAAGCCCAACCGTTTTCGCTGGTGTATACCAAGGGTTCGCTCAAAAAGCGATGCCGTAAGTTTTCGACTTCCTCAGCTGGCATTCGATGTACGACCCGATCCAAGGCTCTGAAAAGATCTATGATTTTTGATGAAGGAACCGTACTTGTTTTTGAAAGTGCACTCAGTCTTTCAACAAGCTTGTCATAGCTTTCGGGCTGATTTCTGACACCGAGCAAATCAAGGATTTCATCATATTCCTGCCGATCTAAGTCTGGATGAATAAATGATTCGATATTTTGAAGCGGCATTGTGGCAGGCGTGGCGCGCAATAGCTCAGCGGGGGTGTGGGGGTTGTTGTATTCGTCAGGAAGGCAGGGCAGGCATTTTAGCCTATGGAGCCATTCCGGCTCCACCTCCTCCGCAACAGAATGTTTTTTTGTTGTGCCAAGCTGGCTTATTTTAGCTTCTTCAATATCCTTCCAAGCTTTCGAATATCCTCTGACCACTGCTTTGCCGATGTGCGCCCAGAAATCTTCTTCTTCTAAAGCCTTTTCTTGCCAAATTTGCCAAAGTTCTTCCGACCATAAGAAATCTTCAAGTTCAAATTCACGGCTTTGTAAAGGATACCGTTTGGGTTCCGGGCAAGATCTTTCCCGGCAGATTTGGATGACCGTTTCTTTGCCAATCAGCTTAACACGCTTTTTACCCGGCAATAAAAAATGATGGAGCCTGCTTTTAGATGGATCGGCTATCCATTTGTTCCATTTATCAATCTCCAGCCCCTGAAGATCTTGCCGGTAATCATCAGAAATCACATACTGGTTAAAATAATCTTGCGGCAGCAGCTCGGGCAACGAACTGCACAAGCCATTGAGGGGTAGAACAGATATGGGCTCCCATTTCCCGCTTTGGCATAAATAATAAAAACCACCCGGTACAAAAAGGTTTGCTTTGGCGGCAATATGGGCCAAGCGGATGCACTCGGCACCGCAATCATCGGCAGCTATGATTTCTTTGGCTGCTTTTGAAAATATTTCCTGAAGGGTGGATCTGCTGCTTAGATGCGTTTTGTTAAAGGTGTCAATTGCCTTCCGATATTTTTCTTCCTCTTCATTAAGGCGTTCCTTCTCCTGAATCCGGGATTTGCATTCGGCCATCAATTCAAGCCAGTTTGAATCAACCACGTCAATCCAGGCAAGGAGAAAATCCCAATCTCTTTCATCAAGAGCAGATACGGCTTTTGGTGGATGAAGCAATTCCTGGCCCGACAGCAGATAATCATACCCTTCAGCCGGTACAATAGGCAACTTTTCAAATTTATGCCTGAATGACCCTCTATAAGTTAATGAATGAAGATAGGCATAGAAATTGACCAGATTGGCCAAAGACAAAGGCTTTGTCACTGAATTTTCTTGGGCATGAAGCAGGCGCCCGGCAATCTTTTCTGTATCGAAAACCTCCACAAAGGCCTGTTTATACATCATGGATAGTGCATAAGAATCGACCTCCCGCGCCAATATCGCAAATTTTTCAGGTGCAAAAATATTTAAGGCTGCATCTGGCTCCCATGTATCAAGGATTTCACCTGGCATAAATACGACTTTGTTTGCCTTGTGCAAAACACCGTCGCATCCCAGTAAAAAGGGCCGGAGAGTACTAAAATTTTCTTCAAATCCCTTTCGTATCCACCATGTGCAGGATTGAGAAAGCGTGAACCTGGATTCCATTGCCTGGATAAACAATTGATAAGCCCTTGCCCGGGTAGGCATATCCAGAGATTCGTTTTCCAGCCATTCCATCATGCTGCCATGCGCCAGACTGCCGATACGTTTTAATAACCATTGATTGGTTGGTGAATCAGAAGGCTCCTTTATTTCTTTTCGTGATGGATCCTGTATAAACGGTGCATTGCATGAAAAGGCGACTTCGGGAAAAATTCCTGTCGGCAGTACCGTAAAAACACGGGGCTCCATATCCGTGCCCAGAACCAATTGCACAACCACTTCTGATTCTGAAAATGCCTTTATCTCGGTGTCATCGGTTAGACCTCTTTCTTCAAGGATTTCCTCTAAGACATTGTCTGGCAGTTTTTCAGAAGCAGAAGTGATTACCAGGACATCGATATCAGTTTCAGATTTTAAGCAAACGTATTGTGAATTTTGAACCGGGCCTGGACCAATTAAATCTTTACGGATAACCTGTTGGTTAATCGTCAGTTTTTTTATGCTGTTGAAAAACAGCAGTGGAAAAGGACTTGAGCCCCAATTTTGCATTTCAAGATCAAGCTGTTCTATTTTCTCCGGTGAATCAACCCGGACCGAAAAAATCGTTTCGCCATTAGTTTGCCCATTCCTTATCCATTGGGGCTCTGTGAAACGGCTTTCATTAAAGCAAAAAGAAAGACCCGGTGAAAAGACGTTCACCTCTGGTCCGATGGAAAAAACGGATTTAAAACCGATTCCACGAAATCCAATTGTGTGCAGGTGCCGTTTATTGGAAAAACCAAACTGGCAAAGAGATTGAAAGGTTTCACTGTTAAAGGCTTCACCGTTGTGGGTGAAAACAAAATTTTCATTCTGCAGGGACATGGATACAGCTGTTGCGCCGGCATCTTCTGCGTTTTGAAGCAGTTCCGATATGACATGGCGAATACTTTTGACCTGCTTGAACAACTGCCACCATGGACCGGCCAATTTCGGATTGGCCTCAAGTTGGTCCCAAAGTTCACGGGCCTCTCTTTGTGTTTCATTGAAAAATGCAGGCGGACTGCTCATACGACCCTCAGCTTTTTAAGTTACTTTTCGTCCCTTTGAAATCAGCTGATCCAGCTTGAAATTGATGCTTTCTTCGTCAAACCCCGGCTCCCGATCAAACGGTTTTTTTACATAATACAAATCAATTTCCGGGTGATGCGAAAATGTCTTTTGTTTTTCTTCAAGTTCCCAGGGATTTACAGAGATGTTTTCATCCGTGGGTTGCACCAGAGCAATGGCCAGGATGTATTGTTCAGGTTTATTAAAAGACGCCAGGATTTCATTGCGGGTGACGGTGACGGTTTTCGCCCCCTGGATCCGGCCCTTGACCTCGATAAACCGCAGGTGTCCGTTTTCAGCTTCCTTTGACTCGACATCCCAGCCGCATTTCTGATCAGATACGTCTTTGGGAATATAATCCAGTTTTTTTTCTGCGGTCATTACCGCCTGCATGGCAGCCAGTTCGATCTGTTTGGTTGCTTTGGCAAAAAGGCCCGGCTTTTCCTGGCGTTTTCCCTGCAGGCGAGCCAGCAGGCCGGCAGGGATGACCAGGGCGCCTCCGATCACCACCGGCGGGGCCGGAGAAATGTTTCGGGCCTGCTCAAGATCTTCCAGTCGTCTTTTCAGGCGCCCCTGAAGGTCATCAGCCCTTTTTTGGGCTTGATGCCAGGGAAGGCGGGTTTGTTTGCCGGCTTCCTCCTGCTGCTTGAGTTCTCGGGCGCGATGGTCCCAGTAATTGATTTCCTTGGTTAGCCGTTCCTTGACCGCAGCCATGGTTTTTTTGATGTGGTCCTCATTCTGCAGGCGCACATCTTCCAAATGCCGGGGCACAATGGTAGAGATGGCAAAAGAAATCGCCTGATCTTCCAGTGCGGCGCCGCCCGGGGCTTTCTCGAGTTCCGGCTGAAGGGATTGTTTTTCTTCTTCTGAAGCCGGCCGGTAATCCAGGTAAGGAGCGTATCCGGCCTGCATGCAGTGGCCGCTGGCGTCGATTTCCACAAACCGGAGTTGCCGGGAAACCACCCGGCGGGAAGCGTCTTTTTGTTTAAAAGCGCTTTGGATGCTGTGCTCCAGGTAAAACAAAGCGCGCGGTGCTTCACCCGGATCCTGGGGGTCGATCAGCACTGCGCCCCGCTTTAAAAGATGCCGGTTTTGTTCCAAGACAAGATCAATAACCGCATTTAACAACGGGTTACCGGGGCATATAAACAGGGCCTCCGGCTTTCCCGGCACATATACCTGTTCTTTGTGGAAGGTAACGCGCTGGTAGCGGGCCAGCACAGGGTCCCGAGTGCCGATCTGGCGGTCCCTTTCCCGGATGGCGGCCGGTACGTGGCTAATTTCAAACCGACCCTGCTCCCGGGGCATGATTCGGCCTCCCAGCTGCCTAAAAGCCTGAATGAAGAATGCCTGGATGAAATGCGGCTGCAAACGCCGGGCATCGGCCCGCTCCATTTCCTCCCGCACGCGGCGCAAATTGGTGACATCCATTGAATCATGGGCCAGGGCCTTTTCTTCGATCAGTTCTCTTAAATGCTCATGGTCCAGGGCATGATCGATGACCTGGTGGAGGCGGTTTCGCACATCCGGCTGATCGCCGTACCGAATGGCTTCGATGAGCATTTGCCGGAGGGATTTTTCATCAAAGGCTTTGCCCAGCACGTCAAACACCTGACCGGACAGGGCGTGGGATTCCTGCTCGATCTTGTCGCACAGCCGCTGCAGCACCTGTCCCTCCCGGGTTTCTCCGGCAACCAGATTCCAAAGGTGGCAGACCTCGGTCTGGCCGATCCGGTGAATCCGGCCGAATCGCTGTTCGATCCGGTTGGGATTCCAAGGCAGGTCATAGTTGACCATCAAGTGGGCCCGCTGAAGATTGATGCCTTCGCCTGCAGCATCGGTTGCCACCAGCACGGTAATGGCTTTGTCCTGGGTAAATGCGTGTTCGGATTTTTTCCGCTCTTCCCGGCCCATGCCGCCATGGATGGCCACAATGGTATCCGGGCCGATCAGGGTGCTGATACGCCGGATTAAATAATGAAGGGTGTCTTTATGCTCGGTGAATATGACCAGTTTTCTCCGCTGGCCAACGGGGGTAAACATTTCAGGGCAGTCGTGCAAAAGGGTGGAAAGCTCTTCCCACTTGCGGTCCATGCCGCTTTCCAGCACTGCATGGGCCTTGTCTTCCAGATGCTTTAAGATCAAAATTTCCGCCTTCAGCTCTTCAATGGTTCGGGCGGCCGTGGCCTGATCAAGGATCTGCTCTTCTGCTTCTTCAGCTTCCGACTCCGGAATATCTTCAAACTCTTCGATTTCATCCGGCAGAAGCTTGGCCAGTTTATCCAGGTCTGAAAATGAAACAGAAGCCCCCCGGCGCATCAATTCTTCTTCTTTGAGGCGTTTTTCCAGCCGCATCCGGCGGCGGCGCAGGGACTGATAAATGGCCTCAGGTGAGGATGCCAGGCGGCGCTGCAAGATGGTCAGGGCAAAACCGACAGTGCCTTTGCGGCGGTCGTTTTCCAAAGCGTCTGCCCGGTTGAATTCTTCCCGGACATAATTGGTGACTTCTTGATACAGCCAGGCATCCGCATCCGACAAGGGGTAGCTAATGGTGTAGGCCCTGCGTTCCGGAAAAAGGGGCTTGCCGTCAAACTTGACCAGGCCCTCTTTGATCATGCGGCGCATCATGTCCGATGGGTCGGACTTGTGCACGCCGTCCCGGAATTTGCCCTCAAACCGGTCGCCGTCAAGAAGTGCCATGAAAAGCTGAAAATCCCGCTCTTTGCCGTTGTGGGGTGTGGCAGTCATGAGCAGAAAATGCCGGGCTGTTTTCGACAATAGCTGGCCCAGTCGATACCGCTTGGTTTTTTTGAGTTCATTGCCGAAATAGGTGGCTGACATCTTGTGGGCTTCATCGCAGATCACCAGATCCCAATCGGTTTTCTCCAGCCGGGCCTGCAGGTCTTCGTTGCGGCTCAAATGATCCAGGCGAGCGATGCCAAAATCGATTTCTTCAAAGGGATTGCCAGTGTGCGAGCTTTCTACCCGTTCCCGGGTAATCAGATCAAATCGGAGATTGAACTTGCTGTATAATTCCTCCTGCCATTGCTCGGTGAGATTGCCTGGACACACCACCAGGCAGGTTTTCACATCACCGCGCACGATCAACTCTTTTATCAGCAGGCCGGCCATGATGGTTTTGCCGGCACCCGGGTCATCTGCCAGAAGAAACCGCAGCGGCTGACGGGGAAGCATTTCTTCGTATACAGCGGTTATCTGATGAGGCAGGGGTTCCACAAGAGAAGTGTGCACGGCCAGATACGGATCAAACAGATAGGCCAGACGTATCCGGTAGGCTTCAGAGGCCAGGCGCAAAAGCCCGCCGTCTGCATCAAAACTCCAGACTTGGCCCCCGGATACAATGGACAGGTTCTCAGCCCGGTCCGGAAAAATCAGTTCTGTGCCCGGGCTGCCATCTTCATCTTTGTAGGTAACTTCAAGAACGGAGGCACCATGCCATTTTATATCGACAATCTGAACAATGGACTGGGGTAAAAGACCTTTGACGCGCACACCCCGTTTGATGTCTTGAAGGCTTGTCAAATCGTGCCTCACCTGTTTGATAGCGTTAATTGAGATGTCACTGTGGTGAGATTGTTTGCTGTGGTAGAATGCGCGGCAACTCAAGCCCGAATTTCTGACCGGAATATATAGCAGATAATAAACTGGAAGACAATATGATCAAGGTGTTGCCACTAATAAAAAAAGGAGGCGTTTTTTGTGGAAGCCATTACCTTTTTTTGATCCCGGTAGCGTGCAAAGGAGAAGGGAATCTTTGGCGGATCCCCTGCCCCAATGAGGGTTTGGAAGGCTGATGAAACAGGGACTTCCTCCCTGTTCAACTCAAATCTAATTCTTTGGCAACATTGGTTCCAGCCCCTTTCTCCGGTGGGCATTGACAAGTATCTAAAGGATAGTTACAGGAGATTACAAAACAGTTATTTACTTTGCCAAAGGTGTATGATAGTGGATTAACTAAGGTCAGGTGTATTTGCTCCAAACCCATCAGAAACTACCGCAACTAATATTTATGGCGCACCTTAGACACCTCGATAAAGCTCCCATCAAAGAAGCTTTAATTGACTTCCGCACAAAGCTACCAGATAAATTTAAAATCGAGCAATTCGAGCCGATTAAAGAACAAATCAAAGAAACATACCCTGTTTTCGAAAAACAATATTTGTATAAGTCAAAACATGAGTTTGAAAAAGGAAAACTTGTTAAATCCCCCTTTGTTGAAGATATGGGGATTCGTGGTTATGTTTTTAAATCATCTGATGAAATCAAAATAGCTCAGTTCAGGTTAGACGGGTTTACATTCAACCGACTAAGTCCATACACCCATTGGGATGACGTGATTCAAGAGGCAAAGCGGTTATGGCAATTCTTTAAAAATATTGCATCGCCTGAAGTAATAACGCGTTTAGCCGTAAGATATATTAACCATCTAAGGATACCATTACCTATAGATGATTTTGGAGACTTTTTAACGGTCCCTCCCAGCGTCCCTGAGGGATTGCCCCAAGCCGTTCAAAACTTCTTAATCAGAACAGTCATAGTCAATGAGGATGCGGGCATAAAAGCTAACATCACTCAGGCATTAGATGAAAAAGGTAGCGATAGTCAAAATTTAAATATTATTCTCGACATCGATACATTTAAAATGGTTCATTTAAACTCTGACAAGGAGGATATATGGAACGACTTTGAAAGCCTGAGGAACATGAAAAATGATATTTTCTTTAAATATATAACAGAGCAAACAGCGAGGCTGTTCGAATGACCGCATATAATCCTTGCATGCCAAACGGTTGTTTTTCCTTAAATATCAATTTGCCCAGACTCTTTCCCGGAGTTGTCAAGGCTTTGAGCAAGGGATCAGAATATATTGATTTATCCTTTGTGAACTCTCAGGAAGACCTCGAACAAAGCATCACCTACCGCACGCCATTAGAAGAAATAAGAAGGTATTTAAATGAAATAATTGAGGAGTGCTCCGAAGTGGATTGGGATGGATACGGAGCAATGCCCTTTGACCCTAATAGTTTTGTTGTTGCAGCAACTTTTATTAATTCTTTGCCAAATTATATTCAGCGACCTGAAATAAGTGTTGATCCGGATGGAGAGGTTGCGCTGGAATGGTATAATAGCCCTACAAGAATGTTTTCAATTAGTTTCGGCAACAAGGGTAATCTATCATACGCCGGAATATTTGGAATTAACAAAACACACGGAAAAGAGTTTTTCGAAGACAGAATTCCGCCGATAATGCTGGAAAACATTAAAAGAGTTTTTTCGACAGAAGAGTCATAGGGGCTTGATGGGATGGAGTCAGCTGAACCAATTAGCAGATTCCTATTTTCAAAAAGCGATTTTAGCTCCCAGAATAATTTGGTAAAGCTTAGGGCCTATTTGCCCCCGCCCGACTTAACTGTATCCGTTTTTAGGACCCAAGGCTTAAATGAGGAACAAACATGGGAACTCGCTGAAAGAAAAATCATAAGCAGGCAAAAGCATAAAAAAACTCTAAAAGGGAGGGCCGATTCCACACCCTCAAAAATCGAAAATGTCGGTTTAAATATTATTCCGGACAACATTCCTCCGCGGCACGCAAACATAACCGGATGGCCTGTCGAAAAAGACGAACAAAAAATGCTGGCTGCCGAGTTAGCGAACAAATCAACTCTGGTATTAAAATCTATATCCGAATCCGAATGAACCACAAAAATAAGGGTAGTGCCAAAGCCATTTTTATATCTTGCAACTCACTGTTTTTAAATAATATTTAAAAACTAACTCTTAAAGATCAGTAAAAGAGAAAACTGGGATCTTTATTCTATCTGGCTATCTGGGATGAAATTAGCTATTCTTCACAGGTTTTGGATGAAAAGCTGCCCACAAAACTTTCCAACCCGCTTCGTTCAACCTATTCAAATTACTATCGTTTTAAACTTTGATTTATGCCGGTAGGGAACAATTTCTCAATTATTGCCGGTTCCGCAATAATTGAGCGACAAGGTCATCAACTTCAAATGAAGCCTAACAACGCTGGGCCAACTGGTGCCCCAAATTTCGCCAAGTGGCATTTACAACTTTGAAGCCTTTGTTTTGAAGATTTTCAACGGCAGGGACGTAATCTCCATCGCTTGAAGCCAGGATTGCTAAAGAATAAGCGCCCGCCAAGCTAAAGAAAACATATCTGCTGTAACAATTGCAGAATCAACGCCCTTCTCTTTTCGGTCGTGAAAAGTGAGCCGGGTGACAAGAAACTGCTTTTTCATATGGCGTCAAATGAAAGTTGATGTAATTACCGTAGTCATCAGGTTTAAACAACTTCGAATCAAAAGAAAGGGGCGGTATGCAAAAATGGATTATTTTATTTTCAATTATTTTAGCTTTTTGTTTTGCCTGCGATAGCGGCGGTGGCAGCGGAGACTCTTTAAACAAGGGAGAATTTTTAGACAGCGCCGTGGAGGGTTTAAACTTTAAAACAGATACCCAGGAAGGGGTCACCAATAAGAATGGCCGGTTCTATTATAAAGACAATGAAACGGTAAATTTTTATTTAGGCGACATACATCTTGGAAGTACTGTTGGCAAAGAAACGGTAACGCCGATCGATTTGGTCCCGGAGGCAACTAATGAAGATCATCCTGAAGTTCTCAGGATCTGCCGTTTGCTTATATCTTTGGATGAGGATGGAGAGCCCGAAAATGGCATCACTTTGACTCCCACTGTTGTCAGTGAATTTGAGGGACGAAACATTAATCTTTCTTTATCCCTTGATGACAATCCTTTCATACAGGATGTCTTCGTTACATTAAATGCGCTTGATGCATTTTCTGATGGAAACCACGACTTGGTATCATCAACTTTTGCCCGCTCTCATTTTGCGGCGACATTGCAAGCTATTCAGGACAAGGAAGAAGACGACCGAGATGAAGGTGATGGTTCAGTCGATGGGGGAGGCAGTGATGAGGGGGGTGGTGATCTCAACTCCCTTGGCATGGAGTTTGTCTATATTGAGCCGGGCTCCTTTATAATGGGCAGCCCGGAGGACGAGCCAGGCAGGTCCAGAAATGAAATCCAGCACCAGGTGACCCTAACCCAGGGTTTTTACATACAGACCACCGAGGTGACCCAGGGCCAGTGGCAGGCCGTTATGGGAAGCAACCCGGCTGACTTTTCCGCCTGCGGGGATGATTGTCCAGTGGAATTTGTTTCCTGGAATGACGTGCAGGCTTTTATTGATGCCTTAAATTCTATGGGTGAGGGCACGTACCGGCTGCCCACGGAAGCGGAATGGGAGTATGTGGCCCGAGCAGGCAGCACCACGGCTTTTGCTAATGGCCAGATTACAGAAACCGGAACCGGTTATGACCCTGTGCTCGACAGCATGGGATGGTACGCTTACAATTCGAATGGTTCTACGCACCCAGTAGCCCAGAAGCAGGCCAATGCCTGGGGCTTGTATGACATGCATGGCAACGTATACGAGTGGTGCCAGGATCGGTATGGCAGCTATCCATCTGAATCGGTAACAGATCCTGAAGGCCCATCATCAATCACGATCCGCGTGTATCGAGGCGGCAGCTGGCTCCGCACCGCCAGACGATGCCGTTCGGCCTTCCGCAGCAACGACCGCCCTGGTTTCGCGAACCGAGACCTCGGGTTTCGGCTGGTGCGTGCCCCATCTCAGTAAGGAGGCATATAGTTCGTCCTGTTGAGATCAGGGATGTCAGGTGTGAGATTGTCGCCTCTGCTAATCGCCGTACGGCGATTAGCAGATAGAGCTTTCAAAATATCATCAAACTCTTAGCCAATGGACTCAAGCTGTTTGATAACTTCATCCATGACAGGTACCCCGCGCGTACTGGTCCGAAAATCCATACTGCAACATTACCGAAATCCCTTGATATATGCATATTCTGAAAACCCTAATCTTGATCGTGAAGTTTTAAAAGCCGGATTTGCTCAATATCATGAAAACCGTCTTAACAGCCCGTTTTCAGAGCCATTGACACAACCGACGGTTGACGATTTTGAGCGACTGGGACGAAAACGACTCGCAAGAATAACTGGAGACGGCTACCTGCTCAATATGAGTAACATTCACAATTCTAAGATAAATTATCAAAGACTAATAATTCAGTGTGGCGCCATATTGATTGCGATATTTATGGGGTTTTTGATTGCCTCGGACAGAAAGCAATAAGTTCCAAATGAATTAAAAGGAAGGAAAAACCGTTGCATAACTATAATCCACTTCTTTTAGAGTGTCCTAAATGCGGCACAAACAATAAGGTTAAAAAAATTCCGGTAGGCTATATTCAGAAATGCGACCAATGCGGTAATGTTGAATATTATAACGATGAAAAAATAAAAGATTGTTTATTTGAAGATAGAGTTTTGTGTCCAGATGAAGGCTGCACCGGGACATTAGACAATGATGGGAAATGTCGAGTTTGTGGAGCAAAGCCGACTGCATTTGAATTGACAAGCGACACTCAATCACAAACCGAGGCACTGCTCCCAAAGGATGAAGAAAATTTAATTTCAGATGTCAAAAAGTGTCCATACTGCGCAGAAGAAATCAAGGCTAAAGCAATAAAATGTAAACATTGTGGTGAATGGTTAAATCAGGGATCCCTCCAAGTAGAGGAAACTGATGTTAAAAAGGATAGGGCAAAAGGACGCCAACCTGTCAAAGCCACGAAGGAAGTCGATTCGCCATCTTATTCAGACGGACAAAAGGGGTTGAAAATAACATTCGCGGTTCTCTCGATTTTGGGAACAATTATATGGTTCTGGCCTGCGGAGTCGTTAGTTATGACTGAAGTTTATGGGGATCAATGGAGGGTATTTTTTTTCTTTTCATTCCTCCTTACTTGGTTTGTGGGTCTTTTGCCCCCCATATTGATAAGGTTTTTAATCTTGCGTCGTCCGATGGAAAAAGTTTCTGGCATCGCTGTTGTTGCCCTATTGTGGATATTCAATGTCCTTTTTTTCACGGCACTTGGCAGCCAAAATAAAACCCATGGTGTCTTAGCATTCATCGCAATTATTTCTTATTGGCTTTTACGAACAGACGCAAAAGACAAGCTGCCTGCGACAATACAGGATTGATCAGCGGTAATAGCACAAATTATAGAGCCGAGCGAAAAACCACTCGCCCCCTGCATTTGATAGGCGATTTTGTTGTGCCACTCGCCGGCCACCTTTGGCAATTGTATTTATGTCTGAATAACCATTCTTGGCTTCTCCCATAGCTATAATTTTGATTGCTTTATACTTCAGATACCCCACTTTGCGGCAGGATCTTCAACTCAGGATTTTCTTGTTGGCGGCGTGCTAAGGCTTCTTTATTCTCTTCCGGAGTTCCACCACAGGCTATCACGTAAGGGCCGCCCTCACGGTGAAGTGTAATTGTAATTATGGGCGAATCACCCTGCTCTTGCTGGCACTGTTCCAAATTTTGAATGCGCCTTTCGAAGTTAGTCATTGTTTTCTCCTTTTTCCACCTATAGATTCCTCGAGTTTTGACAACCGGGCCTCAAGGTCGCTGTCCTTGATGCATGAAATTAAGATATTGGAGATATACGCCAACTTGGAAGCCATTTGCTGATCCATATCCTGGTTCTCAACCCGGTTAATCAAACCGGCCAAGTAGCGCCGGCAGTCCTCAAGGCTTTTCAATCGCTTTTTTGCCATTTTTGTATCTTCTCCCCGGCTGTTTTGCCCGGATTTTGTGTTTAAATTTAACGGTGGCGTTTTGCTATTCCTGAAACCTTTACAAGACACCCCCCCGTCCAGTTATTTAACGGCCGGCGATATGGTTTCATAAAACAGTTTGTGGTAGGCTTCCGTGTGAGCACCTGAACTTCTCAGAGCGGGAATGTTCTTTTGCGCTATAAAGCCGACAAGCTGGTTCATTTCATGTTTGAAACCCGGCTGTCCGGGCGGACCATACCATAGGTGACACGCATCCTCGAAGGACAGGGTTCGGCCTTTAATCCCGCGTTGTATCCTGCGGTGCAGTTCCTCAAGCCTTGGTTCCAGTTTGATCAAATCTTCCCAATCGGATTCTGGCATTTTTAAAATCCCTTCTTCTTGATCGGTTTCGGTTCATGGGGCGTTGCGTCATCACCCAACGCAAAACATGTCGGGTCGAGTTCAAGCTTCCATCGGCTGCCCTTCGGCCCTTTTCGATTCTTGAGAACCCGGCAAATTAGGTCGTATTCTTCAATTGGCTCGGTTGGCGGGGGGATAAAATCATGAGCATCTTTCTGCTCCTGCCAGAGCCCCAGGATGAAATCGGCGCCCTCCTCAATGGCACCTGATCCCCGGCCCATGTCCATCGAAATTTCGACTTCGCCATCGCCGCCTTTGCGGGATACCTGGCTCAAAATGACAACGGGCAGATTAAGAAGCTTGGCCGTGTCTTTTGCGCCCCTGGCAACGCGGGAAACAGTTTCATATTCGTTTTGCCCAGGAGCATCTATCAGGCCCAGATAATCAATACCAATGCCCCCAACCTTGACGTTATATTCCGATTCAATCAGCCGGATATAGCCGCCGATGTCTGATAACGATATCTTTGTAGGCACAACAAATAAGCGACTCATTTCCTCGCTGAAAACCTCCTCCATGATCTTGACTTGATGCGGGGTGTTCTGCCGATAAGCGTTCTCGATGTCATAACCAGTCTGCCGCCCCAGGATTTGAAGGTAGCGCTCTGTCACGGACGGAACCGGCATTTCGATTGAAAAGAATACCGCGGCAAGGTCTGAATTTTTGATGTATTTCAAAAGGATATTCTGAAGCGTTGCGGTTTTAAAAGCCCCGGCCCTGGCAATCAAGGTGAGGACTTCGCCGCCGCCCACACCTCTTATAATCTGGTCTATTGGTCCAATGCCGATCCTCAGCTGATTGTTATTCAGGTCTTTTAAATACTGCCGATAGGCCTCAAGCATCCGGGGGGCCGTGTAGACATTTGAAATGTCAATGCGGTGTTTTTGTGGAGACTTTGTTTTATTTTTAGATTGGCTTTCACCGGAAGAGGTGTGCTCAGGATAAACATCATTTCCGCCTATGTCCTCAATGGCTATTGGTTGGCGTTTGCCATACTCAAGACCGTCTTTAACGGTTTTCATGGCCTGATTTATATATTTTGCGCCTGATTCCGTGACAGCCTGTTCAAGCGCAGCCAAAGCCTCAGATTCGTCAATGTAATGGATATAACCCCCAATCAACCTGGCCATCCTCAACCGTGTATGATGTTGATGCCCCGGAGCACTTTGACGGATTTCTTCGCAGCAACTCTCTAAAACTTTCCGGGCGTATTTCTGTTTACCCCCGCTGTTTTTTAAATGCTCTGGGTTATATGCCGGGCGCGTTATTTTTACTTCGCGGGTCCACTCGGAAATATCAAAAAAATAGGGATTCGGATTTATCCACAGATTCGGGTCATAGGACACAAACGTCAGCCGGGAAATGTCTTTGCAGGCGGGATCAATGGTGATGCTGTACGTTTCCCTGAGATAACGCTCAACAGCGGCATAAAAAACCTTGATGTCATCGTCTGTCTGGATGTTTTCGGCCCGGATGCCGCACTTGATACCCTCCCCCGACGGCGACCGGAAAGCGAACCAGATGTTTTCGTCTTTGGCAAGCAACTCAAAGACAGCCTCTACGTCCTCAAGGTGGTCAAGGTCAGGGATAATAAAGCCGGTGGCTTGTTCGATGTTGGCCTTTTTTCGGGATGCTTTAAACTTGCCGCAGAATGTAACCGCCGGCATCTTTTTTTTGAACTCCCGGTATTCAATTGTATCAGCAATGGAGCGGGCTTTATTAACAATCTCTTGGTATCTGTCAGATTCAATCCGTTTCAATACCTGCTGCCATGTTGTCGAAGTTGTCGGGTTAGGGTCTATGCCCTTAAAAACAGATATTTCATCGTTCATTATGTGCGCCATCAGTGATATTGCCCCTCGGTAAGTTTAAGGAATGAGGATTCCCGGATAATGAAATCAATATTGGCCTTCCAACCCCGGTTATTGTTTCCCATTAGGTGAGAAGATTGGCGAACGTAATGGAAAAGTTCGGTCCAGTATTGGACGGAATTTATTGGTGTGCCGTTACCATTGGTAATGCCGCTGTTCCACCGGGCTTTCAAAGCGGCTTTTCGTGCGTCAGACCATGCGCGTATGCCTGGAAGCTCCGGGAGGATTTCATGAAATGCTTCACTGATTTTTTGAAAAGGGGGAGTTTTTGATATATAATTGTTATTAGATTCATTATTGTTATAGTCATTATTGTTATTGTGCCCTTGTAAATCCTGCCCTATGCCCCGGTGTCTGCCCTTGTAATTTTCCAAAGTTTGATAAGTATCATAATTTACAACTATAATTTTAATTCCAACGTATGCCCCTGTGCTTGCCCCGGTGTCTGCCCCTGTTCGGCAACGTCCCGCCAATTGGGGGTTTAGTGTTTTTGGGGCATTTTCTTGAAGAGGCTCAACCCTTATCATCTCTTCATTTACAAGCCATTCAAGGATGATTCTGACTTTTTTTAATGTTGGCTTGATTTGGCTTCTATTGTGACGGTGTGAAAGGGCCTTGATGATTTCATGATATGTTGTGACTATTTCGCCGCGTTTGTATAGGAAGCCGTTTCTCTCAATGTCTTTATGGTTGGCCTTCCCTATGATCCATAGCCAGGCTTTTAGATACAAAGGGTCTTTAAGCCAAATAGGGGATGTGTAAATCTGCCTTGCAATCGTGAAGCCACCCTTGGGGATGCATGCAGTTTCAGTCATCAGAACCCCCTTTCAGCGCATATTCCCCCGGGTCCCTGAAGCGCTCGGCCATTAAACGGGCAAGTTTCGCCTCGTCACTGATAACCCTGCCTTTCTTATCTGCCAACTCACAAAGAAGAAGGTAGAGGTTTGCAGCTTCCGGGTTCCGCTGAAATATTCGATCATAATCTTTTTTGAATTTCCGGTTTGGCTTGAACTCCATCATTCCTCCAACAAGACGCCCACAGCATCCAGTTTTCGGGATAATACAGGGTCAAACTCGCCTGTCATTTGCGCCTCAAGGTCAGCTTTGATTGTCAGAAGAGCAAGCCGTAATTGTTCCTGTCTTATCTCTCCTTGGATCAACGGGATGGCTTGCCTTTTCAATTTGATTCGACGCTTCAGGACTTCAAATTCAGTCACGGCTTCCTCCATTAACCCAAGCTGTCAATCAGGGATCTTAACTCCGATTCCCTCCAGACAGTAGTCCGCTCAGACAGTTTGTGCCCCGCCGGGTATCTACCGGTTTTTATGCCCGCGAACCACGAGCTTTTCGAGATCGGTATAAGTTGTAAAACGTCTTTTAGCCGATAAAGCCGCTCGGGCCCGTCAATGGAATTTCCAGGTATAGTGATTTCTTGGTTAGACTGATTATTTTTCGACATGATTATTTACCTCCTGACTCTGCCCTTTAAACTCTCCAGCCAACCAATGGATTGCCTGGATATGAGGTTTTAGAAAGTCAAAAAACTCCTGAGCTTCTCTGTAAGACTCCCGGGAAGTGTCAAGGTCAAGCTGACCTACCCCAGCGGGGGAGACCGAAATAAAAATCTTATACATTGCTGCCCTCCTCTTTCGTGCCAAGTGTATTCCTCTTTTTATCCCTGATGTTTGGAGAAGACAGATTGAGAGGCGAGTTTTGTGACAGATTTTTTTAAAAAAAAAACAAAAAAAGCTGAGGATGTTATCCGTCAGCTTTTAGTGGGCAAGGATATTAGAAAGGGGGGAGTTGGTCGGTCGAGCTAAACCCCTTTTTATATATGGGTGGGAGTGTGTTAATCTTTTATTGTTGTTCTTAATAGTTTCTGTAGGTCTTTTTTAACTCTACTCTGTGCCTGCCGAACCCCAGCTTCGCTTATTTTTTGTCCGTACTCCTCCAAGACCCTTTCTTGGATCTCCTTGGGGGACAATTCCGGTTTCCCATCAAATATTTCTATATAATTTCTAATGATAATTTTTTGGCTTGGGGTTGAAGACTTGTCTTCTTGTTCTTTTAAAGTTTTTCTGAAATCGATAGATACGGCTTGTGCATTAGAAAGATTGTCAATGGGCATTTTGATCTTGTGCGGGTTTTTAAAGAGATCCTGCTCATCAGTAATCCATTCTTCTGGCTTTGTATTTTCTTTATTATTGGTTGGCCCTTGGAGAAACACTTTTGTAAATACGGACTCCTCTTCTTTTTTAAAAGAGAGAGTATTTTGATTTAATAAGTTTGTAAACCGCCAAGGAAAATATTTTTTTAAATGAGCTGCTGGTGGATAGTTAAAGTTATATTCTTGTATTGCTTGCCTGAAGGCAATATCCGCAAAATATTCGGCAAGCATAGTGCTAACTTCTTTAGAACTCTTTTTCGATATATCTGGTGATAAAGATTCATATACATAATCCTCTCCCAACATGGATTGCTTTCTTTTTGCCTGACTATTTTTAAGGGATTTATATTTTTCATCTAAATTAAAGGAAAATGGGTTCTCGTGACTATATGGCGGTTTCACTAAATTACCGTCAGGCCCATAAATAAAAACCTGGATATTACCTTTAAAACGATTGGTTAGTTGAAAGCTCTCGACTATTTGGGCGTCAGCATATAAAAAAAGGGGCTCCACATTGGTTGATTCATGGAGTAGGTGAACGTGCATTTCGGCATCGCCAGATTTTTTTTCAATGAATTCAATTTTCCAAAAGGGGGAGAAGTTAAACCAGGTGTGCTTATTCCCCGAACGATCTTCTGTCATAAACCATTTATTTCTAAGCTCTTTTATCGTCCCCTCTTCACCACAAAGCTTTCTAATATCGTTGTCGAGCGTGCATTTAAAATCATGAGGCAAACGGTTTTCTAAAAACTCAGAGATAACAGGAAATTGAGAAATTGCAGCATCGGGATGCGCGGGGATGGAACAGCAAAATCTTGCCTCATAGATAATTCTATGAGTTCTCAGGTCATTTCTAATTTCATCGACCTGGTCCCACAGGTCCAGCATTTTTGTTCTTGTGTCCAAATCTTCGGCAGGGCTGTAAGTATAGACAATGATTCGGGAGAGTATTGGGAATTTTTCAAGCAGCGCCTCAAACGCCTGACATACGGCAGTATGAGATTCCGGATCGACATTTTTGGCAAAATGTTCCTTAACCTGTTGGCCGGCAAATGAGACCGTCGATTTTGGCACAACTTCAAAAAGATGTTCATTAAACTTCTCATGTCGCGGAGCATCCCGCCCCGGATCGTATTCTTTGACATATTTGCTTGTTGTATCCATGGGGCCCCTCTTAAAGCATTGTTCAAGACTCTCCTGTTCTTCGAAACGGAATTACCTTTTCTTCTTTCTTTAGCGCGTCCAGATAGTCTGCCCAACCCTGCATCATTCGTTTGCGATCTTCCAGATATTCAGCCCGGTTATAAACCCCCCGCATCTTATTCCTGTCTGCATGGGCCAGCTGAAACTCTATAATTTCGGATTTCCAGTTCATTTCATGCAACCGGGTGCTTGCCATTGTACGGAAGCCATGCGCTACCATATCATCTTTTGAATACCCCAACCGCCTGAGCGCGGCATTGAGGGTATTTTCCGACATTGGCCGGGCTGGCGTGCGGATAGATGGAAAAACATATTTGCCGCCGCCGGTCAAAGGATACAGTTCAGTCAAAATTTCAACAGCCTGCCTGGATAAAGGAACGAGATGGGGGCGTTTCATTTTCATTTTTTCCGCTGGTATCGTCCAGATACCCCCTTCAAGGTCAAAATGCCCCCATTCAGCCATCCTGAGTTCGCCCACACGGACGAAAACAAGCGGGGCTATACGAAGGGCCTGCTTAACGGGAAAAGAGCCTTGAAAGCTGTCTATAGCCCTTAACAGTTCCCTGATCTGGTCCGGTTCCGTAATAGCCGGATAACTCTTTTTGGGGGCAATTTTAAGGGCCTTGGTCAATCCCACCGCCGGGTTATTCTCGCAGTAGCCACAGGCAACGGCATAAATAAAAATGTTGCTGAAATAGTTGCCGATTCGCCTTGTTGTGTCCAGCGCATTCCGGCTCTCAACCTGACGCAGCACCTTGAGCAGCTCCGCAGTCGTTATCTCGGTTACAGATTTGTTTTTAAGCCAAGGCAAGGCGTTTGCTTCCAGCCGCCGCCAGATGCTTTGCGCATGGACAGGGCTCCACTTCTCCTTCTGGCTTTCCCACCATTCAAGGGCGACATCCCCGAACAGGCTTGACACTTTGTGCTTCTCCGCCTGCTTAACGGCCGAGGGATCATAGCCTGCCGCTACTTGTTTGCGTGCCCCTTGGTGCTTGCCCCTTGCATCTGACAGGGAAACATCCGGGTACTTACCAAGGCTGAGGGATTTTTCTTTGCCGCCAAACCTGTACTTGTACTTAAACAGCTTCCCGCCGGCGGGGGTAACCTCAAGAAAAAGACCGCCTCCATCATAAAATCTTTTGGGCTTATCGGCTGGCTTCAGGTTTTTGATTTGGGTGTCGGTGAGGGGCATTTTGTCACCTCCCATTTAATTAATGGTTACAGGTGATTTGGTTCATCTGGGGGCATTTTTTAAGTTTATGAGGGTTAATTTTCATCTTGCCCCCTATATTACCCCCAAGTGCCCCCGGATGCAAGCGGATTTTATCGGACGTCAATAAACAAAAAAAGCCCTGGAAACGCTTTGTCTCCAGGGCTTTTCGTATCTTACCGGCCTGTGCCGGAATGCTTTTTGGCTCCCCAGCGCGGATTCGAACCACGGACGCGGTGGTTAACAGCCACCTGCTCTGCCTGCTGAGCTACTGGGGAATAAGTGAGCAAGTAAAATTGTTTTTTAAAGGTTTTGCCGAATTATTGTCAAGAAAAATTTCTTTTTTTAATCCAGATTTATTTTCAGACCCAGCTCATCGAGCTGTTCCTTGCTTGCGGCAGAAGGCGCATGGGTCAGCAGGCAGGAGCCTTTCTGGGTCTTGGGAAAGGCGATCACCTCGCGAATCGAGGAACTGCCGCACAAAATGGTCACCAGCCGGTCAAAACCGAAAGCAATGCCGCCGTGCGGGGGCGCTCCGGAGTCCAGCGCGGAGAGCAAAAACCCGAATTTTTCGTTGTATTCGGCTGCCTCCATGCCCAGGGCTTCAAGCACCCTGACCTGAAGATCCTTCTGGTGGATACGGATGCTGCCCCCGCCGATTTCCGAGCCGTTTAGCACAAGGTCGTAGGCCCGGGATCGGACGGCCGTGGGATCGCTTTCAAGCTTGGCGTAATCGGATTCCACCGGCGAGGTGAAGGGGTGATGCATGGCCTGGTAGCGCTTTTGCGTCTCATCATATTCAAGCATCGGGAAATGCGTGACCCACAAGAACCGATAGGCGGACTCATCAATGAGATCCAGCTTTTTGCCCAGGTGGTTGCGCAGGTGCCCCATGGACTCGTTTACGATTTTTGCCGTATCCGCCCCGAAAAAAACCAGATCGCCGGGCTCCATGTCCAGCCGCTCGGCCATTTGCCGACGCTCCTCATCCGTGAAAAATTTCGTAATGGGCGACTGCCATTCATTTTCCTTGACCTTTACATAGGCCAGCCCCTTTGCCCGGTAAACAGAGACGAGCTGGGTCAGATCATCGATCTCCTTGCGGGTGAACGATCCGCAGCCCTTGGCATTTAACGCCTTGACCGTGCCGCCCTTTTTTACGGCGTCCGCAAACACCTTGAACCCGGAGCCTTCAACAATATCTGAAATATCGGTCAACTCCAGGCCAAAACGAAGATCCGGCTTGTCCAGCCCGTACCGGTCCAGCGCCTCGTGATAGGTTATCCGGTGGAAGGGCACCGGCGGGCGAAACCCCAGGGCCGCCTCGAAAACGGCGGCCACCAAACCCTCGGAAACCGCCATGACGTCATCTTCTCCGACAAAGGACATCTCCATGTCGATCTGGGTGAATTCCGGCTGGCGGTCCGCCCGGAGATCCTCATCCCTGAAGCAGCGGACAATTTGATAATACCGGTCAAAGCCGGATATCATCAAAAGCTGTTTGAACAACTGAGGGGACTGGGGCAGGGCATAAAAAGAGCCGGGGTGCAGGCGGCTGGGAACCAGAAAATCCCGGGCCCCTTCAGGCGTGCTCCGGGTCAATACCGGCGTTTCAATATCAAGGAACCCTTGCTCATTCAAAAAATTCCTGGCGGCTGCGGCGGCCTTGTGCCGCATGCGGATATTCTGCTGCAAAGCCTGCCGGCGCAGATCGATATGCCGGTTCTGGAGACGCACGGACTCCGAGACATCAATCGTGTCAGCAATCATAAACGGCGGGGTCTGTGCCTTGTTCAAAATCTTGAGCTCATGGACCATCACCTCTATGGCGCCGGTCTTCAACTCCGGGTTGGTCATGCCTTCGGGCCTGTTCTCAACCGTTCCCCGGACCCCCAGGACATATTCGTTTCGGATATCATGGGCCTTGGCATGGACATCCGGCTCGCGCTCCGGGTTGAAAACCACCTGGGTAATGCCTTCGCGATCCCGCAAGTCAATAAAAATAACCCCGCCGTGATCCCTTCTTCTCTGGACCCAGCCCATCAAAACGACTTCACTGCCGGTATCTTCAGAACCCAGTTCATTACAGTGATGGGTCCGTCGCAAATCTGCCAGCTTATCTGTCACGCGACTTCTCCTTTATCCTATTTTAAACATCAGTATCAGGGGGCTGCCCCAACACCTTTTGAATTGCTTCCACCAGTTGAGCGACAGGGATCTCGGCTTGCTGCTTGCTTGCCATGTCCCTTAACAGCACCGCCCCCTTTTCAAGCTCCTGCTCCCCCACGATAAGCACGTGCTCCGCGCCCAGCCGGTCGGCCCGTTTCATCAGCGCCTTGAGGCTGCGGCCCGAAAAATCGACTTCAATCTTAATTCCCTGCCGGGCCAGCAGACAAGACCATTCATATGCCTTTTGCTGGACACTCTCGCCGATGGCGGCGATGAAAACATCCGGAGGCAGCACGGCGGCTGTTTTCTTGGTCAGTATAAGATCCACCAGGCGGTCGAGACCAATGGCAAACCCGATGGCCGGCTGAGCCGGTCCGCCCAGGTTCTGCACAAGGGCGTCATATCGCCCCCCGCCTGCCACTGCATTCTGGGCGCCCAGCTCGCGGGTCTGGATTTCAAAGGCGGTGCGGGTGTAATAATCCAGCCCCCGGACCAGCCGGGGGGAAAGCACATAGTCAATCTCCATGGCCGCAAGCGCCGTTTGGAGCTGATTGAAATGGCTGACGCAATCCTCGCAGAGAAAATCGGTCATGACCGGCGCGTTTTCAACAACCGCCTGGCAGGCAGGTATTTTACAGTCCAGAACCCGCAAGGGGTTGGTTCTGCTCCGGCGAATGCAATCGCTGCAAAGGACGTCACTTTTTTCTGCAAGCATGGCGGACAGGGCCGCCTTGAATGACGGCCGGCACACATGGCATCCCAGGGTGTTGAGGTGCACCTCGAGGCCGGTGATCGAAAGCCGGCGAAAAAAGGTGTCCAGCATAACGATCAGCTGGGCATCCATGTACGGGGAGGCAATGCCGAACACCTCGGCATTGATCTGGTAGAACTGCCGGTAACGGCCTTTTTGCGGCCGCTCCTTGCGAAACATGGGACCGATGGTATAGAGCTTCTGTACCGGATCCTTTGCATACATCCGCTGCTGGATATAGGAGCGCACCACTGAAGCCGTGGCTTCCGGCCGCAGGGTGATCATCTCCCCCCGGCTGGCGGGAAATGTATACATCTCCTTTTCGACGATATCCGTATGCTCCCCGATGCTTCGCTGAAAAAGCTCGGCCTTTTCCAGGATCGGCACCCGTATCTGCCGGAAACCGAAACTTTCAAAAAGATCGATGGCAGTCTGCTCGACCTGCTTCCAAATCTCGACTTCTTCGGGGAGAATATCCTTAAAACCACGAATTAACTGGATCATGAGCCTGTTTTGGAAAACCCTGATGTTTATTTCGGATTGAAAAAAATTTAAATATTTTTTATTGTTTAACCAAAGTAATCGTCGCCCCGCCCGGGCCCGTTGGAACCTGCCTGCCCAATCCGGTTCCACCCAAGCCGGTCCCAACGGTTCCGCCGGGTAAGATTAAGTATAATCTGGTATATATATTTGAATATAAAAGGTGAGTCAATATATATTCCCGTTGCCGGGCCATCCCGCGGCGGGAGCCAGGGAGAGAAAAGGAGGCCTTATGTCATCCGCCATCACGATCCAGACATTGACCGAGATGAAAGGGAAAAAGGAAAAAATCGCCGCGTTGACCGCCTATGATTATCCTTTTGCAAAAATGGCCGATGAAGCGGGCATCCACGTCATCCTGATCGGCGATTCTTTAGGCATGGTGATGCAGGGTGAGCCCAACACCCTGGGGGTTACCATGGAGGAGATGCTCTATCACACCCGCATCGTGGCAAAAGCCGCGGAAAGAGCAATGGTGGTCGGCGACATGCCCTTTTTGTCCTACCAGACATCAATTCCCGATGCCATTGAAAATGCCGGCCGATTTCTCAAGCAGACGGCAGCCAGCGCCGTGAAACTCGAAGGCGGCGCTGCTGTCAGCCATATTATCCGGTCGCTTACCGAAATCGGCATTCCGGTAATGGCCCATATCGGGCTTCTGCCCCAGTCGGTGCATCAAATGGGCGGATACCGGGTGCAAAGGGATGAAGACCGGCTGCTGGCCGATGCCAGGGAAGTGGAAAAAGCCGGCGCCTTTTCAGTGGTCCTTGAAGGCATCCCCTCTGCCATCGCTGCCAAAATAACCGGTGAACTCAACATTCCGACCATTGGCATTGGCGCGGGTCCGGACTGTGACGGGCAGATCCTGGTGCTCCATGATCTTCTGGGAATTCGCGGCGGCCGGCTGCCCAAGTTTGTCAAGCAATACGCCAATCTCCGGGATGCCGCCGTCTCCGGCATAAAATCCTACGTTCAAGAGGTTCAGGACAACCGGTTCCCGGCACCGGAGCATTCATATAAATAAGTCGGCCCCGCACCCGGTCCGGAGCACGTGCCCCGCCGGGGAAAGCAGGCGCCCCCTGTAGTCTGGATTAAGCGATGTATCCGGGTACCGGATCATTTCTACACCAGGAATCATTTTTACGAGTCTTTGCCTTATTCTATGGATGTCACCGACAATTGCCGGGCGCAATGCCGGTGATGCCGCCAAAAAATGGCAAAGATCCGGATATCAGGCATCAATGCGATAATGCGCCGGAACGCGAAAACGAAAATCTCCATTAATCAGCTCCCCTTGCGGCATTATGCCTTTGAGCTTTCCCTGGATCGCCTGAAGCGCGGCATTGACAATGTCCGGCACGATGTCCACATCAGCCCGGATTTTCATCTTACGGCCAATCGCTTGATATTTCAGCTTATCATTTTTCACGCAGAAGCTTCCCGGCCATTTTTTACGGAAAACCGAATCCACTGGCACAACGAATTTTCCGAATTCAAAAGGCAGTTGCACGCCATCCTGCTGCATGGCATTAACAGCGCCAAATCCAGCCGGGAAATCCAGATCGATGTCCTGGCCCAGACCGCCCTGGTCAAATTATTCAGCGAAACCATTGCCAACCAGTTCGAGGAAGCGGTGCAGCACATGAAAACCGTCATCCGAAAACACGAAATCGCTCATCCCCTCGAACCCGCGGTGGCCCTGAAAGAAGAGATTTCAACCATTATTGCCGGCAAAGACCGGATCATTCAAAAAACCGGAACGGACGTCTTTGGCTGCTTCATCGAGGTACAGCGCGAATTGAACAAGCTGCGTATCTCCAATTTCGGAAATGAGAGCATCATCCCGCCGGAAATTTTTTCCAACCCGATTCTGCAGGCCACAGCCCGGACAAGCGGTTTTTTTATGATCGAAAATTACGTGCTGATCGGCCATCGGCTTGAAGACCCGGTTAACTACACCGCCTTTCTCAATCTGCTGACCGCATTTCTAAACGATATCCGGGATGAGGACCCGGCTTCGGACAAAGCGGCAGCCGCGCCCGCCGCACCGGCTTCCCAGGAATCCGTCATCCAACCCCGAATCATCCGTATGAGCGAAGCCAACTGGCCGGATCTCGAGGGGATTATCAAGCATGTGCCCAACATGGACCTCTTGTTTAACCATTATAAAACCCGCAGTGCTCTCAAACAGCTTAAGGCCCGCTCAAAATCAAGCAAACACCGCGTTCAGAAATTGAAAAAACGGGCCCAAACTCAAAAAAAAAGGCTCCGGCTATTTTACCGGATCATCCGCCGGGAGCTCATGATCGAAGGAATTGTCGCCCCCTACCTGATGGAGCCGCTGCTGAAAAAATACTGCCCCCCGCTTCAACCCCAGGAATGCCTCCAATACCTGATCATCGCCAAAACCCGCAAAACGATCACGAGAAAACTCATCCGGCTTAAACGCTACTATTCCCGGAATTTCTCCCTTGGGGCATTGAATCTGACCATTCGCCAAATCAAACGAACCTCAAGAAGCCACCAGCGCCGGTACCTCATCCGTTTTTTGTCCGATTTTGCCCGCTATCACCGGGACCTGACCAATTATCAGGTCATCAAGGACACCGCAGACAGCATCAATCTCCGCAGCGAGGCCAAAACCATCCGCCTGGCCCGCGAAAACCGGACGCTCTACGAATTCATGCTCTCCCATGAGCAGGGCGAGCAGGCACGTCCGATACGCAGCCATGCCGTAATCAAAGCCGACATCCGCGGATCTTCAGCGATTATCGATCAGATGAAGGAAAAGCAGCAGAACCCGGCGACCAGCTTCAGCCTGAATTTCTTTGACCCGATCAACAATATTCTGGGCTTGTACGGGGCCAAAAAGACTTTTATCGAAGGTGATGCCATCATACTTTCGCTGTTCGAGCACGAGGACCTCCCGGATGAGTGGTACTGCATTTCCAGGGCCTGTGGCCTGGCAATCAACATTTTGCTCATTGTCAGCCGCTACAACCACCGAAACCGTCTTAACGGTCTGCCCATGCTGGATATCGGCATCGGCATCGGCTTTGCCGAAGGCGCACCGACTTTTTTCTATGACAATGACAGCCAGATCATGATTTCCCCGGCCATCAACAAGGCGGACCGCTTGTCTGAATGCCACAAGTCCATGCGGCGCAGGCTCCGAAAAAACAAACAGCCGTTTAATGTGTTCCGCTACAAACCCGCCACTGCGGGCACCCCCTATACATTGCCGGAAGCCGGGATGCTCAGGTACAATGTCAAGGGCATTGAACTGGACGCCAGCGGGTTTGAAAAACTGGGCACGGAAATCCACCTCAAGCGAACCCAATGCCGCATCCCGGAACTGTCCCCCGAGCCCCTGATCTTCCACACCGGCAAATTCCCAAGAATGGGAGGTCAATATCAACGGGTACTCATCCGGGAAGCGCTGGTACCCGAGGTCTCCCTGAACGATTTCCGGATCCTCCGGTATACGGACCGCAAATATTATGAAGTCTGCACCAACCACCGCGCCTATGCCCACGTCCGGAAACATGTATAAAGCAGGCGGAAGCAGGGGCCAGAAGAAAAAAGGCCGAAGACCATCCTTGCAATATCAGGGAATCTGTCTTACATCTGTTTTGAATCTTCCGGATTGTAAATTTCTTTAATTTTTCTCTTTAACGGCATATCAGGACATGGACCTTAAAACCACCGAACACACTGATAAATACATAAAAGCCCTCATGGACATCAGCCGGGCCATCAACTCGGATTTATACCTGGAAGAAATCCTCAAGCTCATTGTCATGGTGACAGCCCAGGTCACGGGCGTGGACATCTGCTCCCTCTGGCTGATGGAGGAGGACAAGGAACCGAAGGAACTGAGGCTCAAGGCAACCCAGACCATTGATCCGGACTATGTTAAAGACCGCATTCTCACGATCAATGAGGGGGTGGTCGGCCATGTCGCCGCCCAACAGCAGCCTTTGCTGATAAAAGACGTGTTAAAGGAGCCCCGCTTCAAGGAAAAAGAAATGGCCCGAAAGATGGGCTTGAAATCCCTCGCCAGCGTTCCCCTCAAACTGCGGGATGAAAAGGTGATCGGCGTGCTCAACTGTTTCACATCAGAGCCCCATGATTTTTCCGAAACCGAGGTCAATCTGATCAAAGCGGTGGCCAACCAGGCGGCGGTAGCCATTTTCAACTCCGAGCTCATGGTCAAGACCCGGGTGATCCAGGAAGAACTGGAGACCCGCAAACTGGTGGAGCGAAGCAAGGAAGTGCTGATGCGGCGGATGGAACTGACCGCTGATGAAGCCTACCGCTGGATCCAGAAAAAAAGCATGGATTCGAGGAAACCCATTCGACAGGTGGCGGAGGCCATCCTTTTGTCCGAGGAAATGTATTGATTGACACTTAATAAAAACCATTGACATTAAGTATGACTTTATTCTATCGTTAAAAAACTTGCCGGTATTTGCACAATGGTGTGCGAGGCCGATATTATTTTTGACGAGGACGTCTCTATCCAACAGGATACGAGGCGTTTTTTTTTTGCTTTTGCCAAAGGTGCCTCAAGCAAAACTCAATTATTTAAAATTAAAGAAAATATTAAAGACCTAAATCAATCAGGAGGGAAAAAACCATGGATATGCGATTCTCAAAAAACAATGACGTGCTTGGCACCACCAACCGCGGCAACCCCGCGGAGTCCAGCCTGTGCACCCTTTGCCGGGCGGACTGCCAGGGCAAATGCGAAACCTTCATGTCCAGCCTGGTGGGCCGGAAACTGTTGTACCCGCGGAGTTTCGGCATTGTTACAGCAGGGGCAAACAACACCACCCACGTCGGGGCTTCCTACAACTCCCTTAGAATCCAGGGCTACGCCTATGGCTCCCACGGGATGCCCACCGGGATGTCCAGTGACCCGGATGACTGCCTGTTCACCAATGTCAGCCTTGAGACCGAATTCGGCAGGGAGATCAAAACCAAAGCGCGCATGCCGCTGATGACGGGCGCCCTGGGATCGACCTTTGTGGCTGCCAAATACTGGGATTCTTTTGCCATCGGCGCCTCCCTGGTGGGGATTCCCGTTGTTATCGGAGAAAACGTGGTGGGCGTTGACCGGGAATCCGAAATGAGCAACGGCCGGATTACCAAGGCCCCGGAACTGGACCGCCGCATTGACAGCTACCTGCGCTATAATGACGGGTACGGGGCCATTATTGTTCAGATGAATGTGGAGGACACCCGAAACGGCGTTGCCGAATACATTGCGGAAAAATACGGGAACAAATGCATCCTGGAGCTCAAATGGGGCCAGGGAGCCAAGGATATCGGCGGGGAAATACAGGTCACCAGCCTGGAATACGCCAAATTCCTGAAAGACCGGGGTTACCTGGTGGATCCGGACCCCTATAAGCCATCGGTTCAGGAAGCCTTCAACCATGGCTCGATCCAGTCCTTTGCCCGCCACAGCCGACTGGGAGCAACGGATATCAGCACCGTGGCGGCAGTTCGCGAATCCTTTATGCAGAGCGTGGATTACCTTCGCAGCCTGGGATTCAAGCGGATTTCCCTGAAAACCGGCTCCTACGGAATGGAAGAGCTGGCCATGGCCATCAAGTTTGCCACTGACGCCAAGCTTGATCTGCTGACAATCGACGGCTCCGGCGGCGGCACCGGCATGAGCCCCTGGAACATGATGCAGAGCTGGGGCGTGCCCTCCCTTCAGCTGCACGCGAAAGCCCATGAATACGCCGGCATACTGGCCGCCAGGGGTGAGGAAGTGGTGGACCTGTCCTTTGCCGGGGGATTTGCCCTGGAAGACCATATATTCAAAGCCATGGCCCTGGGCGCGCCGTATACCAAGCTGATCTGCATGGGGCGGGCCATCATGATCCCCGGCTTCCTCGGCTCAAACATCGAGGGCGCCATTCATCCGGATCGCAAGGACAAACTCAATGCCCACTGGGACAAACTGCCGAAAACCGTCAGTAATTTGGGCCATACGGCGGAAGAGATTTTTGCCTCTTATTATGATGTGCAGGCCCGGGTGGGCAAGGATGAAATGAAAAACATCCCGTATGGCGCCATTGCCTTTTGGACGCTCTCGGACAAATTGTCCTGCGGCCTGCAGCAGCTGATGGCCGGTGCCAGAAAATTCTCATTGGACAAAATCGCCCGCACGGACCTATATTCGGGCAACCGGGAAACCTCGGAAATTACCGGTATCCCCATGGTAACCGAAGCCAATGACGAATCCGCCAGAAAGATCCTGAACAGCTAGCGAGCCGGACATCAGGCAGGGACCCCACGCGGTCTTTCCTGAAACATGCGGAAGGACCAAACAGGAGCTGCGCAATGGGTTAAAAAAAGCCTCTGCCGGGTAAGCCGGCAGAGGCTTTTTTTCCTTCTCCGCCCCTTCCGGAATCATCCGTCCCCTGCCCCCTTTATCCCGCCTTGACATGAACCGGCTTTTCCACTTATATACAAGGCAGTCATCATCTGGAAACAGCCCGTAAAAAAACAGGCAGAACAAACAAATTCGCCCAAACCACGCCTTCTATGACCAAAACCGCCGCCATACCAGCCGTGCTGACCATTGCCGGGTCCGACCCTTCAGGGGGGGCGGGCATCCAGGCCGATCTGAAAACATTTGTCGCCACCGGCGTTTACGGGGCCGCCGCCATTACCGGGCTGACCGCTCAAAACACCCGGGAGGTGACCGGCACTTTTCCGGTCCCGGCGGAATTTGTTGAAAAACAACTCCGATCCGTTTTATCGGACCTGAAAATCGATGTTATCAAGCTCGGCATGCTCACCAGCCGGCCTGTCTGCGATGTCATCGCCCCGTTTCTCGAAGCCGCCACGGTGGTTGTCTGCGACCCGGTCATGATCTCCACCACCGGCTTCCAGTTGATTGACGAAGACACCGCTGAAGCCCTGACAGGGAAAATCCTTCCCGTGGTGAGCTACATTACGCCGAACCTTTTCGAGCTGGAAAAAATTTATGGGAAACGCATTGATGATGTCACAAAGGCAGGCAGGGAGTTGATGTCCCGCTTTCCCAACCTCTCTGGCATCGTTATAAAAGGCGGGCACCTCCATACGGAGCAGGCCATTGTAACAGACACCCTGCTCTACAGGACAAGCGGCAGACTGCAAACGGCGTCCGAGCAGCGGCCGCGCTACGACACGCCGAATACACACGGCACCGGCTGCACCTTTGCTTCAGCCTTCGCCTCATTCCTGGCCCAGGGCCATGAACCGCCCATGGCCTTTTCCAAAGCAGTCAGCTACACCAACCATCTTATCGCGATCTCGGCTGACATCCATATCGGCCATGGCCGGGGACCGCTCATGCACCACCTGTTCTAAGGCGCCTTCTCCATTCCCGGCCACTCGGATAGCGGCTGCGTGGATGCCACCAGGTGCATCCCGGCTTCTCCAAAGCGCTTGAAAATCGCGTCGGATTCCTCCGTGTAGTCCACCACACCGGGCACCACCACAGGAGACGTGCAGTCCTCCAGGATATAAACCTTCTCCACTAGCCCTTTGTCATAAGCCATCACATCATCGAGCAGGTCTGATATCGTCCAGGCCAGACAATGGCTTTTGGCCTGGCCGGCAATGACCACCGCGTCATTTTGGACCAGCTTTTCCAGAATTTTTTCATTTCTTTGCCCCAGCTGCCGGCCCTGAGGGTCCCGGGTCACTTCCGGGCCCAGCACCGAGTAATGCTCTGTAAACGGATTCCCGCCTTTCACCTGGTAGTCCGGCTCGGTGCAGCGGGCCATGGAATGAAAAAACAAGGCCTCCTCAACAGCCGGCACCAGTGCATGGCCAATGCCGCCGATCATGGCATGATACGGCCAGATAATATAATCATATTTACCCCCCGCCTTTAACTGGCGGGTGTAATGCTCCAGGTATTGCTGACCGTATTCCGGCGTGATATGCAGGGCCTCGGCCAGTTTTTCGTTAAACCGCCATCGCCCCTGCAGAACATCGTCCTCGGTCACAATGGTCAGGGGGGCCGGGTGCTCTCCCTTGTCGTTGACAAGGAAAACCCTGTGGAACACCTGAATGGGATGATGCGTGTCCATGGTGGGAACGATTTCGGTGATGCCGTGCAGATAACGGTATATAAACCGGCACAGCCGGACATTATCGTCCACCGCCCCGGTCCCGGATTGCCCGGCCACATACAGTTCATATCCCGGGATGCAGAACGTGTTCTGCACGTCAACAAGAAGCAGGCAAAGTTTGAACGCGTCTTTCGCCGCCCTGGCAATACCATGCGCATTGGCCCACTGTTCGGCTTTTTCCGCCTTGTCCGCGTAATCCACGCGCCAGACGTCCCCGACACTGTCCGGGTCGAAGTGCCCGGGTATTTCCATCTGCTGCAAAACCATCGCTTGTTTCCCTCCTGAATTGAACGTTCAACGGGTTAATATTATTTTGATTTGATCTTATCTTATCAAAGGCGGACACGCTGCGCTTGGTCCGCCCTACGAGAGCATTTACGTTATTCCCGCCACTCAGAACTCGGAGAGCTCAAGGGAGCTCCGCGGGCCTGGTCGGCCATGGTGATTGAAAATATGTCTATAAAATGCTGCCAATATTGATGGGTTCGTAAAAAGCGGTTTATGTCGCCGGCGCGGTATTCTTGCACAAAGCAACTGATGTCCATCTTACTCCTACTCTCAATCTTAATCTTAATCTTACTCTTACTCTTACTCTTAATCTTACCCTTAACCACTTGATTTCCTTAACCTAAAACCTAACACCCAAAACCTGAGCCCTGAATCTCCTTGAAAGTCGATTGTCACCCGGATCCGCTATCAATCAGTATAAAAGCCCCCCGGCCTCCTGTCAAAACCCCCCATCCGTGTGCGGCCGGCGGCTGCGCATCACCGATCAGATGTCGGAGTCCGGGTTGGGGTTGCCTTTTGCCGGCTGCAGTGATACCCATCTTCTGACGAAAAACTTTATGATATCAATTTTGCGGAGAGCATACCCCCATGAAAATATTTGACAGTCACTGCCACCTTAATGAGCGCGCATACAAAGAAGACCTGCCCGAGGTGGTGGAACGGGCAAAAATTGAAGGCGTCACCGGGATGATGGTCGTTGGCATCACCCTTGAGAAATCCCGGCAGGCAATTGGAATAGCGGAACGGTTTCCCGGCTGCTATGCCTCCGTGGGGATCCACCCCCATGACGCCGCTTCCTGCACCGAGGAAGGGCTAAAGACACTGAAAAAACTTGCCAAAAACCCGAAGGTAAAAGCCTGGGGGGAGACCGGGCTGGATTTCAACCGGATGTATTCGCCCCCTGACATCCAGGAAAAATGGTTCCTCCGGCAGTTGGAAACCGCTGATGAACTGCAGCTGCCCCTGATATTTCATGAACGCGATTCCGGGGGCCGCTTCCTGGATATTCTCACCGCCCACTATGGCAGAGACCAAAACGCCTGCCCGGCGGTGGTTCACTGCTTCAGCGGCACCTCGCAGGAACTTGAGGCTTACCTGGAAATGGGGTTTTATATCGGCATTACGGGGATATTAACCATTCAGCAGCGCGGCGGGAAACTGCGGTCAATGGCGGGCGGAATTCCAAAAGACCGGCTGGTGATTGAAACCGACGCCCCTTTTTTAACCCCGAGTCCGGAAAAAAACCGCCATCGGCGCAACGAGCCGGCCTTTGTCCGGCACGTGCTTTTCAAACTGGCGCAAGTGCTTGAAACAGATCCCGGCGACCTGGCTGAAACTTTGTGGCAAAACACCTGCCGACTCTATGGCATTTCCCCGGAAAATATCAACTGAACAAAGGAGCCCCCTTAATGAAACTCGGGATTATCGGCCTTTCCGGATCCGGAAAAACCACCGTGTTCGAAGCCCTCACCCACGAATTTGCCCGCTCCGGGGACAAAAGCGAAGATCGGATCGGTACCATTGACGTACCGGACAGCCGGATTGATGCCTTAAGCCGGATGTATCGCCCCAGGAAAACAATTTACGCCCAGGTTCAATACTTCCTCCCCGGCAAAACCGGCCGGAAAAAGGACGGCGAAAAAGCCGAAACCGCCTGGAGCGCGATTCGCGATGCAGATGCCTTGATCCATGTCGTCCGCAACTTCCGGATGTTCGGACTGGATGAACCGGCACCGGCCAGGGACTTTCAAGAGCTTGACCAGGAATTGATCCTGTCCGACCTGGGGGTGGTGGAAAAACGCCTGGAGCGAATGGACACGGAGGGCAAAAAAGGAAAACCGGTGGACGAAAAAGAGCGCCGATTGCTGGAAAAAGCCCGCGATCAGCTGGAGTCCGAAGCCCCCCTGCGCGCTGACCCCGAACTGGCCAAAGCACCGCAGCTCAGGGGCTACGCCTTTCTTTCAGCCAAACCGGTGCTGGTGCTGTTTAACAATGAAGATGAAGACACGGCCCTTCCGGCGGCGGAAGGGGACCTGGAAAAGGAGGAGCGCCTGGTGATCCGCGGTAAGCTGGAACATGAACTGGCACAGCTGACGGAAGCCGAGGCTGCCGAGCTTCTGGAGGAGTTTGCCATTGCCGCCGCCGCCACCGATCGGGTCATCCGCAAGTCCTATGAAGTCCTGGGCCTGATTTCATTTTTTACGGTTGGCGAAGACGAGGTCCGGGCATGGACAATACCCGAAGGCACGCTTGCCGTTGAAGCAGCGGGCGTCATTCATTCAGACATCCAGAAAGGATTTATCCGCGCGGAAACCATTTCCTACGAGGACCTGATGGCAGCCGGCACCATGGCCGAAGCGAAAAAAAACGCCACCCTGCGCCTTGAAGGCAAAACCTACCCCATTCAGGACGGGGATATCATCAATTTCCGGTTCAATGTCTGAGACACGCAGGCGGCACGTGCTTTTTTTTCAGCAGGACTGCCGGTTGGCGTCCGGCAGAAAGTGGTATTTTTTGATGGCCTCCAGTATGCCCCCGGCGCAGGGCTGACTGGCAAAATAAATGTTCTTGGCCCCTTTCAGACCATTGAGCTCCGGGCTGTAATTGCCGACAACCACCCCCCGGGGCTCGCCTCGCAACATTTCCTCATCGTTGCCCGAGTCCCCGCTAATCAGCAGCTTGGTAAGCGGAATCTCCCATTTATAACTGATGTAGCGGATCGCCTTGCCCTTTGAGGCCCGATAGGGGATAATGTCCAAATATTTTTCATGGGAATAAATCAGCGTGTAGCGGCATTTGTTTTTAAGCAGGACATCGTGGACCTTTGCCAGCCGGTCTTTGCCGGGTTTCATGTTGTAGCTCACCTTGAACTCCCGCTGTGCGGCCGCATCCTGATATTCCAGAAAATCCAGCGCCTCCAGCAGGCGGCTGATTTTCTCCCGATCCCATTGACTGGCGATGTGGGCCTCCCATCCGCGGTCATAATGCAAATCCGCCCCGTAATAAATTTCCGTGCCCACCGATGAAATAATGATATCCGGCATGGGAACCTGATGCTGCTGCAATATATCCGCGGCCGAGGACACGCTGCGGCCCGTGGCGACCCCGAACCCGAGGTTTTGCCGGTTGTCCCGCAGGATGCCAATGAGCTCCGGCAGCTGCTCATTGGATTCGCCGATCAAGGTGTTGTCAATATCGGTGATCAGAAACCGGTCCAGGCATGTCAGGCGCTTGCCCACGGGCGTGGCGGCCCGCTCCTGTTCTTCAGCAATACCCATCTTGGATTCAATTTTTTGAACCTTGTCCATGTAAGTGGAGGCATGACTGTCCCAGGTATAATAGGTACGCACGTTCATGATGCCGTTTTTGGAATATTCGGCCCACAAGTCATTGTCTATAATGATTTTTTTCAGGGCCTCCGTAATTTCTTCGGGTTTTGTGGCGTCCACCAGTATGCCGTTTTTACAGTTGCTGATGATATCATAGGGGCCGCCGTCATTGGTGGCCACAATCGGCAAGCCGGTAGCGGATGCCTCCAGCAGGGTGAGCCCGAAGGGCTCGGTCAGGGCGGGGTTGACAAATACCCCCCTTTTTTCAGCGGCGATCCGGTACAACTCCGGCACCTCGTATTCAATGTCATGCTTCTTGGGAATCGCCATCTTCCCGTAAAGGTCGTACTTGTCCATCAAAAGCAGCATCCGGGTGAGGACATCCTTTTCATTTTCCTCCATATTATTGATATCTTTACGGATACCGGCGAAAATAGCCAGGTTGGCTATGGTCTGCAGTTCCTGATCCTCGCCATAGGCCTGCACCAGGCCGGAGATATTTTTTCGTTTGTCCGGCCGCGAAAGCGCGAGCACCAAAGGCTTGTCCGGATACATGAGGAACCGGTCCAGTTCCCTTAAAACCGAAGCCTGGGAATAAAGCTCAATTTCACTTTTTTCGTTTTCCGGCAGCCGGTCATGATAGTAGGGATAAAACCGCGTGATATCAATTCCCGGAGGGATCACGCGGTACTCCGGGATTTCTGAATTATCATAGAGCTGGTACTGCTCCCTGATTTCCTGGTTCGTGCTGGTGATGATCAGATCCGCGCTCTTTATCACCTCTTCTTCAACGGCAATGCGATGGTCGATTTTATAACCCTTGACGATCTCCGCGTCGGTCATGCCGTCATTCAGCAGCTTCTGATATTTGGACCGACCCATGGAGTGGCCGGTAAAAACCAGCGGCAGCCCGAAAATCTTGGACAACTCCATGGCCACGTAACCGCCGTCCGCATAATGGCCATGAACGATATCCGGCACCTGCTTTTCTTTTTTTATCAGCTTAACCGTTTTATCCACATACTCGTCCATGTGGGGCCACAACAGTTCCTTGCGGATGTATTTCCAGCCCCCGCACCGCACACGCATAATCCGGAACTTGTCATTAACCTTTTCCACCGGCTGCGCATAGTCCTCGGATACTTTTTTATCCTTTATCTGGCGGGTGAACAAATCCACCTGCCGCACATCATCGCGCCGGCTTAAATGGTTGGCCAGTTCAATCACGTACTTGACCTGGCCGCCGGTATCCGCATCCCTTCCAAGCTCCAGGCTTTCGGACCTGACCAGCCCGTGAATGCTGAACATCTGGATATAAAGACCGCTCTCACTCATTTAAATGGCCCTTGATCATATTCTTCATATGGTGATAAAAACCTCCGTCTTCCGGAACAGCCCCCTCAATTCGGCAAATACTGCCGGAGAACATGGTGGCAAGCGATAATATCCCATCCGGCGGCCATCCCTGAAGATAGCCCAGGGCAAGGATGGCGGCATAGGCATCGCCTGCTCCCACGGTATCCACGATCGGCGCCACATCCGAGGCATGCACCGAAAAATGTTGGCGGGAATCCAGAAACAGCTCACTGCCGTGACTTCCCCGGGTTAAAGAGAGAATCCGGATCTGATATTGCTGCATCAGGTCAAAGACCGCCGCCTCGTTTTTTACACCCGTCTGCACGATTTCCCGGCTGATGTATGCCAGTTCGTCCTCGTTGAGCTTGACAATATCCGCCTTCTGCAGGGAAGCATGAATCAATTCCGGCTGATGGGTGCCTTGCCTCAGGTTGACATCGTAAAAAAACGGGACTTGCGGATCCAGCTTGTCCAGGAAGGCCTGCAAGCGGGAGAACCCATCGGGGGTGCGTTGGACCAGGGAACCAAAATAAACCATGTCCACGGGTTCATCCCGGGGCAGGGAAACATCGAAATCGATGTGGTCAAAGGCCGCATCCGGCATAATATCAAATTCCGGGTTACCGGCCCGGTCAAAAGAAACCTGGACCCGTCCGGTGGGGTAACTGGCATCCACCTGGATATCGTCTGCCTGGAACCGGTTCCGGTTCAGCATGGCAAGGATTTCCTCGCCGTGGGCATCCCGTCCGATCCTTGAGATAAACCGCACCGGCAGACCGAAATGTTTCAGATGAAAGGCAAAATTAAACGGGGCGCCCCCGATGCGCTTATAATCCGGAAAGATATCCACCAACAATTCACCAACCACAATTATCAAGACAACCTCCTGTTTTCAGGGTCTGCGGGCTTTTCCCGAAATTCCCGCCACCTTAATTTAATTAAATCATGATTTCCCAACAATCAAACCCGGCCGGGCAATTCTTCCTTTAGGAGGCAGCAGGCAATCCGGTATTCCGGCGTGCCGTCCGGGGCGTAGCTTAAATTGCCGGGCTGGATGAGCTTGTTCATCACGCATCCCTCAGGAATATCCAGTGAAAACAAATCGTTTTCATTAATCGGCGCTGTGGCTTCCAGGCGGTTTTCCGTAATGACCAGGCTGTGCAGGGGGTGGTCTTCACACAAGGGACAGCGATAAACGCGGCCGTTGGGAAAAATAAAGTAGTTTGCAGCGACCCGGCCGGCGCATTCAAACGGCTCTTCCGGGGCCAGAAACACTTTCGGATACGTAACGGTAATGCCGGCTGCCGCCGCTTCTCGGGCCACCCGGGGGATCAGCGCCAGCCAGGTCGGCCGGTCCACCTGGAGGTGATCATCGCCGGCCGTGGCCGGTTTGCCCCGGATACCGATCACCTGAATAAAAAAACGGTCCACCCCGCAAGCTTCAAGCAATGGGGGCATCATTTCGAGTTCCGCAATGTTTTCATTGCTGACCGTATAGATCAGGCTGGTCTTAAACCCGCGCTTTACCGCCTCCCGGATCCCGGAGAGGCAGGTGTCATAACAGCCCCCGCCCCGGATCCGGTCATTGGTTTCAGCGGTTGCGCCATCCAGGCTGAAACTGATGTAATCAACATCGCGGGGCGTTACCCGGTCCAGAATATCATGGAATAAATAGCCGTTCGTATCAATGGTGATGGAATCGTAGCCCATTTGGCGGGCGGCGGAAATGATGGCGGCCAACTCCGGGTGAAGCGTGGGCTCCCCCCCCAGCAGGATCAGGTTGGCCTTTCGCCGGGGGTCCAGAAAAAGGCGCAACCATTGGCGGATGGTATCCAGGGGCAGTATCCGGTCGCCATGCTGGGCGGGATTAATATAGCAGTGGGCGCAGCTGAGATTGCATTGCGTTAAAATATGAAAAAAAACATTGACCGAATTTTTTGAAAAAGCAACCGTTTTATTCATAATGGGCGGGGATTGAGACAGGCGCCCGGGTATCTATCACTCCGAGTCCCATTCTTTCAGTTCCTTGATGGTCTGTATGGTCTGTTTGGCCTTGATCAGCTCCTCGTTGGTCAACCGAAGCCGGATGGAAATGTACTCGGCGAATATCCGGTAGAGAAGCAGCAGGAAATCGAGCTTCTCGTCCCGCTCCCGCACAGTGGCCAGGCGTCCTTTTGCCGAGGTGTCCACGCAAAGACAGACGGTGGGGCCATCCGCGTAAACCGTTGCCGACCGGGTCATGCTGTCGATGATTCGCATTTCACCGAAAATTTCCCCCACCTGCTGGATCCGGCCGATTTCCACCTTGTTCTTCATGATCCGGAGCTGGCCGTCGAGCAGGAAGTAAAGCCAGGGATCTTTATCCCCCTCCCGGATAATCACCTCCCCGTCTTCATACTCCCTGATCTTGCTGAGCCGCAGCAGTTTGGACAGGGACCGGGTTTCAAATTCCTTCAGACCGGGGATGGTCAGAAGTCTTTGAATATTCTCGACATTATCCTTGAGATACTTTGATTCAATCATCGGCGGAATCCGATTTATAAACGATTGTGTGCCGCCCCGCCCTTCTGATCACCGTCGGCCCCGGCTTTCGGCGCCTCCCGGAATTGGCGGAACCGGCTACTCAGCCCGGCTCAGGCACATTTTCGATATATTTGTATCGAATTCTACAGGATAACAACCATCAAAGCAAGCCTTACAAAAATTATTTTCCGGATCCGGAACCCCGGTTGCCGCCAGCAGCCCCTCCAGGCTCAGATAATGGAGGGTGTCCAGGTTGAGGTACTCGCGCAGCTCGGCCATTGTTTTGCGGGCGGCAATCAACTCGCCCCTTGTGGAGAAATCAATGCCGTAATGACAGGGGTAACGGTGGGGCGGACAGCTGATGCGCATATGAATCCGGCGGACCCCCAGGTCCCGCAAAGTCTTGATACGCGTCTTTGCCGTGGTGCCGCGGATGATGGAATCCTCTATCACGATAATGTCTTTTCCGGCCAGAAGCTCCTTGACCGGGTTGAGCTTCATCCGGACCCCAAAATCCCGCATGCTTTGCGTGGGTTGGATAAAGGTGCGCCCCACATAGTGATTGCGGATCATGGCCAGATCAAAGGGGATGCCGGATTCCTCGGCATAACCCAGCGCGGCGTAATTGCCGGAATCCGGAAAAGGCATCACCAGGTCGGCCTCAACCGGGGCCTCCCGCGCCAGCTGCCTGCCGTGGGCCTTGCGGGTCTGGTAGACATTGAGGTCGTATATGGTCGTGTCCGGCCGGGCAAAATAGATATACTCGAAGATACAGCAGGTCCGCCGGACCCGCTCGTGCGCCTGGATCGTTTTTATGCCGGAGTCATCAATAATGACGATTTCGCCGGGCTCCAGTTCACGGATGAAGTGCGCTTCCACCAGGTCCAGGGCGCAGCTCTCCGATGCCAGGACATAATCGCCGTTTGCCAACTGCCCCAGGCACAAGGGCCGGAATCCATTCGGGTCCTTAATGCCCACCACCTCCCCGCGGCTTGTCAGCAATACGAAGGAATAGGCCCCTTCCAAGCGCTGAACGGTTTTAACCAGGGCCTCCTCAAAACCATGTACCAGGCTTTTGACAAATAAATGCAGAAAAATCTCGCTGTCCATCGTGGTCTGGAAAATCGAGCCCTCTTCCTCCAGCTCCCGTTTCAAGGCATAGGCATTGACCAGGTTGCCGTTATGGGCGACCCCGTAGGATTTGCCGCGGTGGGTGACCACGAATGGCTGGGCATTGACAAGAACCGAATCTCCTGTGGTGGAGTAACGGACATGGCCGATGGCGCTGTGCCGGCCATCCAGCCATTCCAGGCTGGCGGCGTCAAAAACCTCCGGCACCAGCCCCATTCCCTTGTGGCAGTCTATGGTTTGGTTTCTGGCCACCGCTATCCCGGCGCTTTCCTGGCCCCGGTGCTGCAGGGCATAAAGACCGAAATAGGCGAGCTTGGCCGCTTCCGGGTGCTTGAAAATGCCAAAAACCCCGCAGGATTCCCGCGGTCGGTCACTGCCGGTTTCACCGGATGCATGCCCCAATGGATTCGATCCTTTTTTTATCTAATTTGAGCCGTCTCGTTAAAAAGCCATCAATGATAACTCTGAATCGGCAGCACCGTCAGCGCCTCCTGCTTCAAGGCGGCAATGCCCCGGCACATGGCCTTGGCCCCGGCAATCGTGGTGGCGTAGGGAATGCCGAATTTCAGCGCTGCCCGGCGTATCAGGTAGCCGTCCCGCCGGGTCTCGTCTCCTTTGCCGGTATTGATCACCAGATGGATCTCCCGGTTTAAAATCGCATCCACCACATGAGGGCGTCCGGCGGACACCTTGTTGATCATCGCGCATTCAATGCCGTTTTGCCCGAAATATTGGGCGGTGCCGCGCGTGGCCAGAATGCGGAAGCCGATCTTCCGAAATTCGGCGGCAACGGGGAGCACCGTGGACTTGTCACTGTCCTGGACACTGATAAAGACAACGCCATCCACCGGCAGATGCTGACCGGCGGCAATCTGCGACTTGGCATACGCCCGGCCGAAATCAACATCCACTCCCATGACTTCCCCGGTGGACTTCATCTCCGGCCCAAGCAGGGTGTCCACGTCCGGAAAGCGGTCAAAGGGCATCACCGCTTCCTTGACCGATACGTGGGACGGCACGGTTTCCTCACGCAAGCCCAGATCCGCAAGCCGCCATCCCGCCATTACCTTTGTGGCAATCCTGGCCAGGGGAACGCCGGTGGCCTTGCTCACAAACGGTACCGTCCGGGAGGCCCGGGGATTGACTTCCAGAACGAACAGGTCGCCGTCTTTTATGGCGTACTGCACATTCATCAGCCCGATGACATTCAGCTCGGCTGCCATTGCCTTGGTGGCGGCTTTTACCGCCTCAATTTCAGCCGGTTTGAGCGAAAAAGGGGGCAAAACACAGGCGGAATCACCCGAGTGCACCCCCGCGGCTTCAATATGCTCCATGATTCCGCCGACAATCGTGGTCTGCCCGTCACAGACGGCATCCACATCCACCTCGACGGCATCCTCCAGGAACTTGTCAATCAACACCGGGTGGTCCGGAGAGGCAATAAGGGCCAGGCGGGTGAAATTTTCCAGCGTTTTGGAATCATATACAATTTTCATGGCCCGGCCGCCCAGCACATAGGACGGCCGCACAATAACCGGGAACCCGATGCGCCCGGCCACCTTCAGGGCTTCTGCCACGCTGCGGGCCGTATCATTGGGGGCCTGCTTGAGGCCCGTCTTGTTGAGCAGGGCCTGAAACTGCTGCCGGTCTTCGGCCCGGGCGATGCTGTCGGGATGGGTCCCGATGATCGGCACCCCGGATTCAAGCAAAGGGATGGCAAGATTGAGCGGGGTCTGCCCGCCGAACTGCACGATAACCCCGTCCGGCTTTTCGGTCTCCACGATATGAAGCACATCTTCATGGGTAAGCGGCTCAAAATACAGCTTGTCCGAGGTGTCGTAATCCGTGCTCACCGTCTCGGGGTTACTGTTGACCATAATGGATTCAATTCCCAGTTCCCTCAGGGCAAACGAGGCATGCACGCAGCAGTAATCAAACTCGATGCCCTGGCCGATACGGTTGGGACCGCCACCTAGAATCATGATTTTTTTTCGGCTCGAGACCCGGGCCTCGTCTTCTTCTTCATAGCTCGAATAATAATAAGGGGTGAGCGCCTCAAACTCGGCGGCACAGGTGTCCACCAGCTTGTAAACCGGCCGGATACGCTCCTGCCGCCGCAAATTGCGAACCGTGGCTTCACCCACTCCACTCAGGAAGCCGATTTGAAAATCCGAGAATCCGAAGCCTTTTGCCTTGCCCAGCAACTCCCGGGACAAACCGGCGCCGCTTTCCCTAATGGCACGCTCCATGTCAACGATCTGCTGCAACTGAAAAAGAAACCAGGGGTCAATGCCGGTTAATTCATGGATTGCTTCCAGGCTCATACCTGCCACGAGGGCGTAGCGCAGGTAAAATAGCCGGTTGGAGGTGGGCCAGGCCAGAAGCCGCTCGATCTCGGCTGTCGATTGGGGGCTTTCCTCAATATCCAGGTGATCCCTGCCGTCCGCCCCGAATCCATATCTGCCGATTTCGAGGGAACGCAACCCCTTTTGAAGCGCCTCCTTGAATGTCCGGCCGATTGCCATGGTCTCACCCACGGAACGCATGGAGGTGGTGAGCACGTCCTCGGCCTCTGGAAATTTTTCAAAAGTCCACCTCGGTATTTTGACCACGCAGTAATCCAGGGCAGGTTCAAAGGAGGCCACGGTCTCGCCGGTGATATCATTGGGCAGCTCATCCAGGGTATAGCCCACCGCCAATTTAGCCGCAATCTTGGCTATCGGAAAGCCCGTGGCCTTGGAGGCGAGCGCCGAGCTTCGCGAAACCCGGGGGTTCATTTCAACCACAATCATCTCCCCCGTCTTCGGGTTTACGGCAAACTGCACGTTCGACCCCCCGGTATCCACCCCGATTTCCCTTAGAATGGCGATAGCGGCATCGCGCATCAGTTGATACTCCCGATCGGACAGCGTCTGGGCCGGGGCGACGGTGATGGAATCCCCGGTATGGACCCCCATTGGATCGAGGTTTTCAATGGAGCAGACAATCACGACATTGTCGTTTTTATCCCGCATCACCTCCAGCTCATACTCTTTCCACCCCAGCACGGATTCCTCCAGCATCACCTGGGTGGTCATGCTGGCATCCAGCCCGGCCTCAGCCATATTTTTCAAATCTTCAGGGTTATAGGCAATGCCGCCGCCGGTGCCGCCCAGGGTAAAACTCGGCCGTACAATAATGGGGTAGCCGATCGTTTCGGCTATCCGCCATACGGCTTCCATATCCTGCGCAAAACCGCTGACCGGGGTGCGCAAACCGATTTTTTCCATGGCACGGCTGAACTGGTCCCGGGCCTCGGCCTTTTGAATGGATTCCAGGGTGGCCCCGATCATCTCCACCCCGTATCTGGCCAGCACCCCGTTTTCCGAAACGGCAACCGCGGTATTTAAACCGGTCTGCCCCCCCAAGGTGGGCAGAAGGGCGTCAGGCCGCTCTTTCTCAATGATCATTTCAACGACTGCGGGCGTGACCGGCTCAATGTAGGTGCAGT
Source organism: uncultured Desulfobacteraceae bacterium (assembly GCA_964575805.1). GTDB lineage: Bacteria > Desulfobacterota > Desulfobacteria > Desulfobacterales > Desulfosalsimonadaceae > M55B175. The sequence continues at coordinate 40,620 of CAZNSO010000003.1, read as the reverse complement.
CCGCCATTTCCGGGTCGGTCATAATGGTGGCCGGATTGCTGTTGACCAGGACCACCTCATAGCCCTCTTCTTTCAAGGCTTTACAGGCCTGGGTGCCGGAATAGTCAAATTCGCAGGCCTGGCTGATAATGATGGGGCCGGCGCCGATAATCAAAATTTTACGTATGTCGTCGCGTTTGGGCATAAGATATATTTTCAGTCTCTGTGCGCTTCAATCAAATCGGCAAATTCTTTAAACAGGTACCCGGAATCATGGGGTCCGGGCGCGGCTTCGGGGTGGTACTGCACCGCAAAAAGCGGCTGATGGCGGTGCCGGAAACCTTCAAGGGTGTTATCATTCAAATTCCTGTGGGTAACTGCCACCAAATCCGGATCCAGGCTGTCCGCATCCACGACGAATCCGTGATTCTGGGAAGTTATCTCCACGCGGCGGGTGTGCAGGTTCTGAACCGGCTGGTTGACCCCGTGGTGCCCGAACTTGAGCTTATAGGTCGCCCCTCCGAGCGCCAGTCCGATGAGCTGAATGCCTAAACAGATCCCGAACATGGGGCGATACCCGATCAGTTCCTTGACCGTTTCGTAGGCGTAGGCAAGCGGTTCCGGGTCGCCCGGGCCGTTTGACAAAAAAATACCGTCCGGGCAAAGCGCCCGGACGGTCCCGGCTGAAGTGGATGCGGGCACAACGAGCACTTCAAGGCCGACATCGACCAGCTGTCTTAATATATTGTACTTGATGCCATAATCAAAGGCGACCACGCTGCGGCTCCGGCCTTTGCGGCGCCAGATGGACTGATCCAGGACGGCATCGGGCATACAGGGCTCCGGGGCGTTGCCGGACCAAAAATAAGGTGTTTGGGTGGACACCCCGCTGACCAGGTCCCGTCCCTGCATGGGGGGAATTTCCCGGGCGCGGGCCGTCAGGGAGGCCGGGTCCAGGTCCCGGGTGGACAGAAACGCCCGCATGGCTCCGGCAGTCCGGATATGCCGGGTCAGGGCCCGGGTGTCAAGCTCGTGGATACCCATTACGCCCTGCTCCATCAGGTACTGCCGAAGCGTGGCCGTCGAGCGGTAATTGCTCGGGAATTCCTGGTATTCCCGGAGGATAAAGGCCGACACCTGGATCCGCTCCGACTCCACATCCTCCGGGTTCACCCCGTAGTTTCCAATCAGGGGATAGGTCATCACCACCATCTGGCCGCGGTAGGAGGGGTCGGTCAGCACCTCCTGGTAGCCGGACATGCCGGTGTTGAAAACGACTTCGCCGGCAGACTCCCCGTGACCGGTAAAACTGCGGCATTCAAAGGTGCGGCCGTCTTCAAAGGCTAAAAGGGCTTTTGTCATTTTTCCCGCTTATTTCCAAACATATCGATTCAGGGTTGCGATTTCGTGTTCCGAAACGTCCATGGCCGATTTGCCGCCCCTTCTCCGGGACTTGAACGTTTTTATCTTCTCCAGCGGACAAAATATTTTTTTTCCCGGCATAAGTCAAACAAAACAGACTTACAAGGGGGTGTTTTCAACGAGTTCCCAAACCCCGCACGGGCAGGCACCGGCACAGAATCCGCAGCCGATGCAGCGCAGGGGGTCGGCAATATATTCATAACTCCCGTCTTCTTTTGCCTGGCGGCTGATGGCCCCCTGGGGACAGAGCGCTTCGCAGATGCCGCAATCCCGGCAGGCCCCGCAGGAAGCACATTGGCTCCCGCATTCATCAAGGTCGCGAAAGCCGGTAATACGGGGATCGAAATATTCCAGCGAAATCCGCTGCCTGTCTATCACCTCCCGGAAATCCCAGGCGGCCCGATGTATCGCATGGAATTCGGATAACTGCGTACCGACCCACGCCCCGGACTCCCGGTCAACAATCTGCCGGCTCAACTGCTCGGGCCGATTGCCTTCAAGAATATCGGCGATTACAGCGGCGGCTTTGCGGCCGGCGCCGATGGCATCGGTGAGCAGGCCGGGCGCAATGATATCGCCGATGGCAAAAACCTTCGGATCCGTTGTCTGATAATACTCGTTGACCTCCACAAACCCCTTTGTCACCCGGACGTTCTGAGGCAGAAAGTCGGTCACCGGCATATCGCCAATGGCGATCACAACCGTATCCGCAGGCAGCACTTCACCGGTATCCAGCACCACGCCCTCACCGGTGATTTCCTTTGTAAAACAGGGCCAGCGGAAACCCGCCCCGGCGGCTTCGGCATGCGCTTTTTCCCTCCCGAATGCAGCAGGCGCCTGAACATCAATCAGCTGAATGGATTCAGCCCCCATCCGGCCGGCCTCAACCGCCACATCGCACCCTACATTTCCGGCGCCGATCACCACCACCCGCTTTCCAGGGTCGATACCATCCGTCTTTGCCCGGCGCAGAAACTCGCCGGCCGGCATCATGCGCTCCTTGCCGGGAATCGGCAGCATTTTCGGGCTCTGTGCGCCGGTGGCGATAACCAGGTAATCAAAATCGGCCTTCAACGCTTCCAGTGCCTCCCGGTCAAGCGCCTGCTGCAAATGGATATGCGGAACTGCCGATTTCACGCGCTCCAGCTCGGCCGCCACAACCGCTTCAGGAATCCGGGTCTCCGGGATCAGCGAAACGATTTTACCGCCAAGCACCGGGCTCTGGTCATAGATGACGGCCTCATGGCCCCGTCGGCGGAGCTGCCAGGCAACCGAAATGCCCGCCGGACCGCCGCCGATAACGGCCACTTTGCCCCCGCTAATCTCGGGCAAATCAGGCAGGCCCGCATCTATGCTGGCCCGGCCCAGCCGGGTAATATCGACTGCCGGCATATTCGCGGCCTGCCGGGTGCAGGCGCCCATGCAAAGGTTGGGGCATAAGTAACCGCAGACAGTAGCCGGAAAAGGGGTGTAGGCCAGCGCCATATCAACGGCTTCATCCACCCGCCCCTCACGAATCAGCCGCCATCGGTCATTTACCGGTATTCCTGTGGGGCAGGCGGCTTCGCAAGGGGCTTTATACATTCGGTTGGCCCACACCGGCACATAGCGGCGCATATCCCCGACCGTAATAACCGGAATGGTGCTCATGTCAGCATCTGAGAGATCACCGATAAGACCGCCGGGCCCCAGTTCACGATCCCACACGGTTTTATGGAACTCTGTCATGGAGCGGATTTTCCGCACCACCTTGTCCTGGGCGGAACGGGCGGCAATCAACTGCCACCTTTCCCGCTCAGCCAACTCATCATGGAGTTCCGGGCGGCCGATCGCGGTTAAAAAGGACTCTATATTCGCTTCCAGCCATTGCCAGTCCGGATCGCTGATCGGCGTGAGGCGGGCGTCGCTTTTGCTGTATCCGCCATGAGGGCCCCGGAAAAAAACCTTTCCCCCCACCATGCCCACCAGCGGGCGATAGCCCAGGACATTGGCCGGGTTCTGGGCCTCAATGCCGCAGATAACGGCCACCCCGCCGGCCATGAATTCCCCGAAATAGTCGCCCACCGAGCCCAGCACCCACAATTGCGGCGGGGAAAAACGGGGGTTCTGCTTGGTCATGGTCATGCCCCGGGCGCCGATGCTGCCCCCCACAAAAACCCGCCCCTGGGCCATGGCATTGGCCGTTCCGTTTCCCGCGTGGCCCTTGACCACGATATCCGCCCCGGCATTGAGCCAGCCCACGTCATCGGAGGCCGGGCCCAGGGCTTCAATCCGCGTATTGGGAAATCCCATGGACCCCAGGCGCTGGCCGGAATGCCCGGTAACGCGAATATCAACAGGCTCGGCGCCCGCTTTCCACAAACGGCCGCCAATCCCGTGATGCCCATACGCCCGGACTTCAATGCGGCGATGGCCGTTTTCCACCGCCGCCTGGATTTTCTCTTCAAGCACCCGGGATTCCAGGCGAACGCCGGCCTCCCGGCCGGATATGATATGGTATGATTGATCTTTTGACATTATACGCTACTCAAAATTTAGGGAAAGATTAGACCACATAATTTATTCTCAGGCGCTCGGCCGCGGCCTTGTCATCAATGGCCAGGGCATCCGACATGCCGATGGGAAGCGATGTGGAGCGGCCAAGGGGGGCCACGATTTTTCTGAGCTCCGTGTCAAAGCTGACGTACATGTCCACCAGGCGCCGGGCCACATCTTCGGGATCCAGCCGCCGATACAGCCGGGGGTCCTGGGAGGTGATTCCCTTGGGACACAGGCCGATATTGCAGATGTTGCAGCGGCCGGTCTCCGAGCCCAGGCATCCGGCAGCCGCCTGCATGGCATATTTGCCCACCTGGACGCCGCTGGCCCCCAGCATGATAAGCGCTGCCGCATTGGCTGCCAGGTTTCCGTTTTTACCGACCCCGCCCCCTGCAAACAGCGGAATCTCATTCTGCTGGCCGACGGTCACCAGATTTAAATAACAATCGCGCAGGCAGGAGGCAACCGGGTGGCCCATGTGGTTCATGGACACATTGTAGGCCGCGCCGGTTCCGCCGTCCTCGCCGTCAATGGCAAGCCCTCCGGCATAGGGGTTCCGGGTGAGATTGTTTAAAACCGCCAGGGCCGTGGACGTGGCCGAAATCTTGGGATAAACCGGCACCCTGAAGCCCCAGGCCATGGACATGGACTGGATCATCTTGGCAACAGCTTCCTCGATCGAATACTTGGTCTGATGCGTTGGGGGGCTCGGCAGGCTCACACCCTGGGGGACGCCCCGGATGGCGGCGATCAGCTGGTTGACTTTATACCACATGAGCAGCCCGCCGTCGCCGGGTTTGGCCCCCTGCCCGTACTTAATTTCCACGGCGCAGGGGTCAACCTTCATCTCCGGAATGGCGTGGATGATTTCATCCCAGCCGAAATAGCCGGAGGCAATCTGCAAAATGACATAGCGAAGGAACCTGGAACGAAGCAGGCGCGGCGGGCACCCGCCTTCGCCGGTGCTGATGCGCACGGGCATGCCAAGCTCCTCGTTCAGGTAGGCCACTCCCATCTGAAGCCCCTCCCACATGGTGGGGGAGAGCGCCCCGAATGACATGCCGCCGATGATCAGGGGGTAGATTTCACGTACCGGCGGCACCCACCCCTGTTCCCGCATGATACGCATGTTTTCTTCGGGCGGCAGGACCCGGCCCAGAAGGGTTCGCATCTCAAACTCGTGCCGGCCGGCATCCAGGGCCGGGTCGGTGAGCATGGAAATCCGGGTGAACTTGACCCGGTCCAGGACGCCGCCGGCGACGTTGCGCCGGCCGCCGCGCCTTTCCGGTTCGCCGCCCTGGTTGATATGAAAGGAGAGCTTTTCGGCTTCGTCCGAATGAAAGGGCTTGATGGCGTCATTGGGGCAGACCATGGTGCACATGCCGCAGCCGACGCAATGATACGCGGGGGAGGTCCGCTGCCGGATGCCGTAGTAGGTCTGATAAACATTGCCCGGCGTTTTCTCCAGCCCCATCGGCACATCCACCCGGCGTTTGCGGAAAACAGCCGGTTCAATGGCATGCACCGGGCACACGGCCGTGCACCGGCCGCAAAGCGTGCAGGTCTCCTTATTCCAGGCGATCTGCCAGGGCAGATCCTTGATGCTCAGTGAAGAAGGGCTAATTTTTCCATTTGGTGACATACTTTTACCTCCCGGTGATCGGGGCTGGCCACGACCGTATCCAGGTGCATGGGCTGGAAATCGGCCTGCTTGTCGCGCTCCGGCAAAGCCGCGTCCAAACCGCAGATTTCCGAGGAAAACACATACATGCCGGGGTACCCCCCCACAACGCCGGGGCGCAGTTTTTTGCGATCCTGGGCCATGAACATGGTGTTGTCCGGCATGACCCCGATAACGCAGTTGGGGCCGTCAATAATCAGTTTGCGGCAGCTTTTTTTCATCTGTTTCAAAAACATGCCGTCCGGATGGTCTTCGAGATGGTCATCCTGCAGCGGTGTAATAATGTGCTTGTAGGCCTCGATGCCCAGGCCGAGCCGGTGGTTCATATAGTGCAGGATATGCACGAACACCTCGGAATCGGAATAAAACCCGGTGTAGCCGCTCTGCCCCCTGGACATGAGATATTCCCGGATGGGCACAAAGGCCGTGTTTTCGCCATTTGTCATGGTGGCATACCCCTGGATGAAAAAAGGATGACAGGCGTAGAGGTCAATGGCGTAATTGGTGTTCTGGCGGCCCTGGGCCATAATGACCCGGGCTTTCAATTTTTCGTTGGAAAGGCCCAGGTACTCCCCGACCGTCAATGGATCGCCGATTTCCTTGATCATAATCGTGTCCGGCCAAAAGGAGAATACGATCATATCGTGCTTTTCCCGGCCCATGGCCTGGAGCCGGAGCCGGATTTCCAGAAGCTGCTGATGCTTTTGCGCCTCGCTGGCCCCCTCCCATTCCTCCGGATACTCATAGGCCCGGATCAGGTAGATATCGCGTTTGGGCACACCTTTTGGCGGAACCCGGGGCACCTTTATGGAAATCTTGTACTTGGTCAAAAATCCCAGATCAATCATGTAACTGTCCAGGCGCTTGATCCCCTCTTCCGTGAAAATGCCGGAAAGAATGGGCGCGTCCTTCATCTCCTCAAGCGGCCCGCCCAGATCGCGCAGAAACAGCCCCACGCCCGATCCGTCATGACCTTCGCGCATCACGTCCAGGGCGTTTAAGGCCATCATGGGCGAGACCGGTGTATCACTGGTTAAACCGAACAATCGGCACATAGGAACTCCTCTGCTGCAGGGGGCAGCCATGCCCATTGGCATGCTGAAAAAACTCCGGGAATGAATCCACCGGGGCGCTGCCTGTTTTAAAACCGTGTGCTTATCAAAAAGTACCAGAAGGAATAATGCAAAAGGCATGCCTGACCTGCCCATCCGGCCAGGCATTGAAAATTAAAACAAAAATCCCCAAAAAACACCCTCGCGCCTCAAAAAAAATTACAATTTTGTTGCTCCTGTTGAAGAAAAAATAACAAAATTGTAATAAACGGGCTTCCAGGCGCAAGGCCTCATTAGCAGCCTGGCAGCCAGGAGAAACGAGCCCTGAGATTTTTATGCTGGAAAGCGGTTTCCGGGTATGATATTATTTAATTTATTATCAATTCCATCAAAGGTGAATTCCGGATGGAAAGAAGCCGGCGAAAGGGCCATGCGCCCATGAGCGCCCCGGCGCCAGGGGGGAACGAATACCATGTGTGGACGGTTTGCACTGTGGAATCCGCCGGGACTTATCTCCCGGTACTTTAAAGTAAGCGTCCCGCTCGATTTGTCGCCTCGTTACAACATTGCGCCGGGCCAGCAGATCCTGGCCATCCGGCAGAAAGCGGAGCAGCCCCGCGAGGCCGTGCGCTTCAAATGGGGACTGGTCCCTGAGTGGGCCCGGGATGCCAGCATCGGCTACAACCTGATTAACGCCCGGGCCGAGTCGGTCGCCAGCAAACCGGCTTTTAAAGCCGCCTTTAAATCCCAGCGATGCCTGATTCCGGCAAGCGGATTTTATGAATGGAAGCAGGAAAGCGACAGCAGGCAGCCCTTTCTGGTAGTTCCGGAAAAAGATGATATTTTCGCCCTTGCCGGCATTTTCAGTATCTGGACCGACCCCCAAACCAACGCCGAGATTGCCTCCTGCGCCATCCTGACCACCGAGGCCAATTCGCGGATGCAGCCCGTTCATCATCGAATGCCGGTAATCGTTGATTTTAACGACTACAACAAATGGCTCGATCCGCATATCACGGATGAAGCCGCCCTGTCGCCGATCATGACCCCTTGCCCGTCTGAGCTCCTGGCATTTTACCAGGTCAGTTCGGCCGTTAATGACACCCGCAACGAGAATGCTTCGGTGATCGAGCCGGTGGCAGAGGAAGGCCGGCTATTTTAACCGCCCGCCCCGAAAAATCTATTCGGACTTCTGCTTTCTTTTTTTCGGACGGGTTTTGCCGTGTGTTCCGCGGTAAATCTTGCCTTTTTTGGTACGAATATCCCCCTTGCCCATCTGTCATCCTCCTTTTTCTGTTTTTCATTGAATCCCGGATCAGCTCCCTTCTATACAGCCAGGCACAAAATAAAAAAGGTAGCTTTTTAAACTGGAATCGTTAAATTTAATCCTGCTATAGCGAATCTTTTGGCAAAATTCAACCAGCTTCCTGCAGCCAGCTGTTTTCTTTACCAGTTGGCCGCGGGACGACACAACCCGGAAAGGAAAGCTGGATCATGCCCTACGAGGCCATCCTCCGAATCGCCTCCTTCATCATTATTTTAATGCTGCTCATGATATGGGAAACGCTTTTTCAAAGAAAAGAGCGGGTAGACTCCCGGGGATACCGCGCCGCAAAAAATATCGGTCTTGTACTGGCGAACAACGTGATTGTCCGGCTGGCCCTTCCGGTGGTCCCCGCCACATTTGCCGTTTTTGCGGCAAACCAGGGTTGGGGCTTGTTCCACTATTTTGAAATGAACGCGGCCATACAATGGTTGGCCACCATCCTTGTCTTTGACTTTATCATCTATATCCAGCATGTTCTGTTCCATTCCGTGCCCATACTGTGGCGGCTGCACATGGTTCATCACGCCGACCTGGACATCGATGCCACCACCGGCCTTCGCTTTCACCCCGTGGAAATCATCATCTCCCTCTTTATCAAGCTCGCCGCAGTGGCCGCATTCGGCTTCCCCGCAGGCGCGGTCATTCTTTTCGAAATCATTTTAAACGCCACCTCCATGTTCAATCATTCAAACATTTTCCTCCCCCTTGCCGCCGACCGCCTGATCCGCGGCCTTATCGTCACCCCGGACATGCACCGCGTGCATCACTCGGTGATCATCACGGAATCAAACAGCAACTTCGGGTTCAATCTTTCCTGGTGGGATCGTTTATGCGGGACTTACAAGGCGCAGCCGCAAGAGGGTCACGCCGGCATGACAATCGGCCTTGCGCAGTACCGTCGGCCCCTTTCCCTGTGGCGCATGCTTTCCATGCCCTTTACGGATCCCCCGGGAGCCGGCCCCATCAACACGGAGCACCATTAACGGCTTTGCCTGAAAAACACTGCCGGTTTATATTAGTAACAGACACACCCCGGCAGCGCATGGGGCAGCCGCCTGCTGCAGGGGGCCGCCCCCGGGAGCAAGGGCGCCGGAAGTCTGGCTCCAGGGCCTGTTGTTTCCATGCAGCTTGTCGGAAAAAAAGAATGGAGGGATATAATGAAATTCAAAGACAGAGCGCATGCAGGCCGACTTCTTGCCGGGAAATTAAGGGCTTACAGCTTTGAAAACCCTTTAGTGCTGGCCATTCCACGGGGCGGGGTAGAAGTGGGCCTCCAGGTGGCCAATGAGCTGAACTGCGATTTTGACCTTATCGTTGTTCGAAAACTGCCGTTTCCGGACAATCCGGAATCCGGCTTTGGGGCCATTGCCGAAGACGGCAGCACCTTCATGCTGGAAGGGGCCGCCCGAAGTGTTCCGGAAAAACAGCGCCAGCGCATCTGCAGGGAACAGGAGGAAGAGATCCAAAACCGGGTCCGGGTTCTCCGAAAGGGACGCAGCCTTCCGCCGCTGGCCGGGCGGAGTGTCATCCTGATTGATGACGGCATTGCCATGGGTTCCACCATGCGGGCTTCAATAGCCCTTTGCCGGAGCCGGAACGCCGGGCGCATCATTGTCGCCGCACCCGTATCATCGCCCCGGACGCAGCAGGAGTTCCTAACCCTGGCCGATGAGGTGATCATATTGACCACGCCGCCGTTTTTTCAGGCTGTGGCCCAGGTTTATGAAAACTGGTATGATGTCTCGGATGAACAAGTGCTGGATCTTCTCGATGCTTCGGGGTAAACGCGCGGATCGGCCGGGCGTTTGCTGTTAACGCCCGGCGCCCGCTTTTCCTTAATACATCTCGTCCATGTCTTCCGGATACCCGCCGGCACCCGCGCCTTTCTCTTTGGCTTTGGGCTTTTCAGCGATCATTGCCTCTGTTGTCAGCATCAGGCCGGAAACCGAGGCCGCATTCTGTATGGCGCAGCGCACCACCTTGACCGGGTCGATCACACCGGCGGCAAGCAGGTTCTCGTAGGTTCCGGTTGCGGCATTGAAGCCAAAATCATCCTTACCCGCAAACACCTTGTTAAAAATAATCGACCCTTCAAGTCCGGCATTTTCCGCAATCTGGCGAAGAGGCGCCTGAAGCGCCCGCCTGAGAATGCGGATGCCGTCTTTTTCCTCTCCTTTGGCATCCACCTTGTCCAGCGATTCAATGCAGCGCACCAGAGCCACGCCGCCGCCGGGAACAATCCCCTCTTCCACAGCGGCCCGCGTTGAATGCAGGGCGTCCTCGACACGGGCTTTTTTCTCCTTCATCTCCATCTCCGTCGCCGCGCCGATATGGATCACCGCCACGCCGCCGACAAGCTTGGCCAAACGTTCCTGAAGTTTTTCCCGGTCATAGTCGGAAGTCGTCTCCTCGATCTGGGTCCGGAGCTGTTTGATCCGGGCCTCGATAGCGGACTTGGCGCCCGCCCCTTCGATAATCGTCGTGTTATCCTTATCAATCTGCACGCTCTTGCAGGAACCCAGATCATCCACGGTCAGGCTCTCCAGCTTGATGCCGATATCCTCGGAGATCACCTTGCCGCCGCTGAGAGTGGCCATATCCTCCAGCATTGCCTTGCGGCGGTCTCCGAATCCCGGCGCCTTGACCACCGCCACCTGCAGGGTCCCCCGAATCTTGTTGACGATCAGGGTGGCAAGCGCTTCCCCTTCGACTTCCTCGGCCACGATCAACAACGGCCGGCCCATTCCGGCCACCTGCTCCAGAATCGGCAGCAAATCCTTCATGCTGGAAATCTTTTTTTCATGAAGCAGGATAAAGGGGTCCTTCAGGCTGACTTCCATCTTCTCGGAATTCGTTACAAAATAAGGCGACACATAACCGCGGTCAAACTGCATGCCCTCCACCACTTCCAGTGTGGTCTCCATGCCCTTGGCCTCCTCTACCGTGATCACCCCTTCCTTGCCCACCCTTTCCATGGCATCGCTGATAATTTTGCCCACATCTGCGTCGTCATTGGCCGAAATCGTGCCGACCTGCTCGATTTCCTTTTTTTCCCGGGTTGGCCGGGACATTTGTTTCAGGTTTTCGACAATTGCGGCCACCCCCTTGTCAATCCCCCTTTTCAAGGCCATGGGGTTTAAGCCGGCCGCCACCATTTTCTGCCCCTCCGTATAAATGGCCTGCGCCAGAACCGTGGCCGTGGTGGTTCCGTCCCCTGCCACATCGCTGGTTTGACTGGCCACCTCCCGGAGCATCTGAACCGCCATGCTTTCGTATTTTCCTTTGACCTCGATCTCTTTGGCCACCGTTACCCCGTCTTTTGTCACAAGGGGGGAACCAAAGGTTTTATTCAGAACCACATTGTTACCCTTGGGGCCCAGGGTGACCTTAACCGCATTGGCGAGCGTGTTTACGCCTTTGAGCATATGCTCCCGCGCCGTCTGGCCGTAACAAATCATCTTGGCTGTCATGAGCTTTTTCTCTCCCGTTCGTTATTGGATGATTCCCAGTATGTCGTCTTCCTTCATAACCAAATGTTCCACATCATCGATTTTGACCTCGGTGCCGGCATAACTGCTGAAAAGGACCCTGTCCCCCTTTTTGACATCCGGCTTTATCCGCTTGCCCTTCTCATCCCGGGCTCCGGGCCCCACGGCGATGACTTTGCCCTGCCGGGATTTTTCTTTTGCCGAATCCGGGATAAGGATGCCTCCCTTGGTTTTTGCCGCTTCCTCTTCCCTCAACACCAAAATTCTGTCGTTCAATGGCTGAATGTTCATGCTTCGAAATCCCTCTTTCCCTTGTAGGCACTTCCGTTAAAAAAACGAGCATAAGCAACGGCTTATGCCCATCTCCATTTACCGGGCAAGCGGTCGGGGCCAAAACTGCCGGCGGCCGCTGCCAGATTTTTTGCCTCACCCTGGTACCGGCAAAAAATCATAGTTTCAATTTTGGCACTAATTAATGATAAAAGAATGAAAGGGGGGAACGATTCCCAAAAATAAACACACAGGAAACGATCAGAAGATAAGGCAACATATTCCTATGTCAAGATGCACACTGAAAATTTTCTCATCCTTTGGTTTTTCCGGCCGATATCACCGGCAGTGCTCCCGGCGTGCGCATGGATCGGCCTTTTGCAATGACCGGTGATCTCCCCAAAATCGCGCAAAGATGCGTAAACCCTCTGTTCAGGTGAAAGGACCACGATCTCGATGACAAAAAGCAATTGCCGATTCGAGGAACTCGATGAGCTGTTCCGGCCGCGCAGCGTGGCCATTGTCGGCCTGCCGCAAGGCTTGAAAACCGGCAGACTCTTCCTGATGGCCCTCCAGGACATGGGCTTTGCCGGCCCGATTTACCCTGTCAACCCAAAGGCGGCGGAAATTGACGGGCTGAAATGCTATCCCGCCGTTTCCGCCATTGAACATCCCGTCGATCTGGCCATTGTTCTGGTGGGGCACCGGTTCGCGCCGGAGGTGGTGAGGGAATGCGCGGCCAAAGGCGTCAAGGCGGTGGTGCTGTTTACGGCCGGGTATAAAGAAACCGGCACCGAAGCAGGCCGGCGGATCGAGGCGGAAATGGTGGAAACCGCCCGGGCTGCGGGCATGCGTATTTTCGGCCCCAACTGCATGGGCATGTATGCGCCCCGCACCGGGCTTTCTTTCTTTCCGGGGCTCTCCCGGGAACCGGGGAATCTGGGCCTGATATCGCACAGCGGCTCACTGGCCAACATCCTCGCCCGCCTTGCTGAGACCAAAGGCCTGGCTTTCAGCAAGGCGGTCAGCCTCGGCAATGAGGCGGACCTGCAATGCGCTGATTTTTTACAATACTTTGCGGAGGACCCCGAAACCCGGGTGATCGGTGGATATATCGAAAATATCAAATCCGGCACCGCTTTCCTGGATGCCTTGAAAACGGCCGCTGCCGCAAAACCGGTGATTCTGTGGAAGGTCGGGCTCACCCCCGAGGGCGGCCGCGCGGCCTCGTCCCACACCGGCGCCCTGGCGGGATCTGAAAAAATATGGCGCGGCGTGATGAACCAGTGCGGGGCCATTCAAGTGGCCGGCTGGGATGAATGGGTGGACACGATGATGGCCTTCTACCTCCTGCCTTTCGCCCCCGGCCGGCGGGTGGCCATTGTTACCGGGGCGGGCGGCATGGCGGTGGCCGCAGCTGAAGCGGCAGGCCGCCAGGGCTTGGAACTGGCCGGGTTCTCAAGCGAGACGACGCGGGAACTGGAAAAACACCTGCCGCCCGCCGGCACCAGCCGGGCCAATCCGGTGGACCTCAGCCTGGCCGCTCATATGGCCCCCGACCTTTTTATCCATGCCGCCAGCGCGGTGGCCGCGGACCCGAATGTGGACGCCGTGGTGGTGATCGGATCAGGCCTGGATGAAACCACCAACGACCATTATGTGGAAGCAATGATTGAGGCCCGCCGAAAATACGGCAAAGTCCTCCTGGCGGTCGCCATCCCCGGCATGCCGGGCGAACCCGGCCGGGTCTTCTGCCGCGCGGGCATACCTTTCTTTGAAACCGTTGAAAAAGCAATGGCGGCTTATGCCAGAGTGGCGGCCTATTATGCCGGCGCAACGCCGCCATGAGCGGCAAGCCTCAAATTGCCGGCTTCCAGTTTCAAGGCAGGGGAGGCGGCGCGTCAGCGCCCCGAACCTGTCGCCTCCTTTTTTTTCGTCAGAATATCGGAGAACAGCTCATGGGCGTTTTTATACGGCTCCTGCCGGTCTTCGCGCAAAATCATGGCAATCGCCCCGACGTCACAGCCGCTTGCGCAAAGGCCGCAGCCGATACAGGCGTCCCGATTCGCCACAGCCGCCTCCGCCATATGGATAGCCCCCACGGGGCATCTGTCCACGCACGCTTCGCAGGCCACGCACAGATCTTCATCAATAACGGGTTCAAAAAGGGCATTCAGGTACTTCTCTTTATCATGCCCCTTTTCCACGATCCCTTTCATGGAAGCGCAGCAGCAGGGACAACAATTGCAGATGTTGGAAAGATGCCGCGCATTGATCCCGGCATGGACAAGGCCGGCTGCATCAGCTGCTTTAAGAATGTCTATCGCCTCCTCGGCGGTGATTTGCCTGCCCAGCCCGCTGTTAATATAATACTCGGCAGCGGCGCCGAAACTCAGGCAGGTCTCCAGCGGCTTGTCACACCCATGCCCAAGCAGGCGGGCTTCGGTGCGGCAGACACAATTGGCGACCGCAATGACCCTTGCCGATTGAATGTCCGCTTCCACCTGGTGATAGGGAAACAGGCTCATTTCCGCAGAAATATGTTCCTGGATCGGCGTGACCTTGAAACCCGGAATATGGCTCAGCCCCATCTCCTCCTGGTAGGCTTCATCATAATACTGCCGGAAAAGAGCGGCGAGTTCCTTGTCTATCCTTTTCACCGAGTATTCATACAAGCCGATCATGAAAGGAACAGCGCTGTAGAGGACCTGCCCCTGCCGTTCGATCCGGAAGACCAGCCCCTTTTTGGCCATGGCCGCCAGCATGTCCGCCAGATAATCCGAATCCTGGCCTGAGCGCTCGGCAACAGCGCCTGCCGGTTCGGGCTGGACAGACAGGTGGAGTGTAATCCGGGCCTCCTCCGGCGTGTAGAGCCTCTTCAGTATCTGCATTTCCACCCCGGAGGCCGTCTGCGGGAATCCAAGGGGAAATCTGTCCAGAAACTGGCGGAGCTGGACATAAACATCATCGGTCATACAATACTCCCTTCAAAAAGATTTTAGCGCTGTTTTTTTCGTGTTCCCGAAAAACTTTTCAGTAGGGTGATTATACCCCTTTTTCAGCAACAAAGAAAACCACAAAAATCTTTGATGACCGATTTACCGCCGCTGCCTGCCAGCCCTCCAGGCGCGCGCATGATTTGACAGACCCCTCCGGCCCGGCTATTTTTTTAACTGTAAGCCGCGAATCTGAATTTTTACCTTTGCCGCCTCAAACTGACCTGGCCGGTGGAAACCGCCCCTTTCACCAGCTGTTCCGGCGAAATTTTTATCCCGCATAAACACGCAAGGAGGCCTGTATGAACCAGCAGCCGAAAATGACAGAGCGGAAAATCGTTATCGTGGGGGCCGGCGCCGTGGGGGCCACATTTGCCTATGCCCTGGCGTTAAACGGCATTGCCGGCGAAATTGTCCTCCTGGACCGCAACCGGGACCTGGCCGACGGCCAGGTCCAGGACCTGTCTCACGGCCAGCCCTTCTATCCGATTGTAAACATCCGAACAGGGACAGAAGACGATTACGCGGATGCGCAGGTCATTGTCATCACCGCCGGCGCCAAGCAGGAACCCGGGGAAAGCCGGCTTCAACTGATCAAAAAAAACGCCGGGATTATCCACTCCATCGTCGACGCGATTGCAGAACGGAATTCACCGGCGGTGCTGGTTATGGTCAGCAACCCGGTGGACGTGCTGACCCACATCGCCCGGCAACGCTCGGGCCTGCCCCGCGGCAGGGTAATCGGGTCCGGAACGGTGCTGGACAGTTCCCGTCTCCGCTTTTTATTGAGCCGTCACTGCGGCATCGACACCCACAACGTGCATGCCTATGTGCTTGGGGAACACGGGGATTCCGAGTTTGCGGCATGGTCCATGGCCCACATTGGCGGGATCCAGATCGACCGTTACTGCCCGGTATGCGGGAAATGCGAGGACTGGCTGACGGAGCGCGCCAGGATCGAACAGACAGTCAGGGAATCCGCCTACCACATCATTGACTACAAGGGCGCCACCTATTTTGCCGTGGGCCTGGCGCTGGTCAAAATTGTGCAATCCATCGTGCGCGATCAACAAAGCATCTTAACGGTTTCCAGTTATCTGGAAGGGGAGTTCGGCTTAAGCGATGTCTGCCTGAGTGTGCCCACGATAGTATCCCAAAACGGGGTGGAGCGCATCATAGACAGCGACCTGCCGGCCGGTGAAAAAGAGGCTCTGCACGCATCCGCCGCCATCCTGAAGCAATCCCTGGCGGATCTTAATAAAACCTGACCCCGCCCAGACCGGAACAGCCTAAAGCCCGGCCGGCGCCGGCTTGACATCAGTCCCTTACTCCTTAAATTTAAATCAACTACCTGTAATAACATAATATAAGATAAATCAAGGAGTTTGGAACGAGAGGCCATGTCAATAAGCCGACAATCCGGAGTCCAACTGGTACCGAGGTCGCGGGTGGTGGTGGATACCAGCATTTTTGTCAACCCGGACGCCCAAAAGCTGTTTGGCAGTGATGCGGGATCGGCCATCCGGCGGATTGTCGAATTGACGCGCAGATCCTCCCTTGAAATTTATATGCCCCTGTCAATTTTCCGCGAACTCTCGGATTTTGCCGACGAAGGGGCGTTGAAGGAGCTGCGGGCCGAGGCCGTGGTGCGCCCGCCCGACATGTACAACCTGCAGGTACCTGCCGCGATTTTTCACATGTTTGTCCGGGAACTCCGGCAGCGGGTGAACAAGGGGCTGCATATAGCCGAAAAAGCCATTCAAAGCGAGAATCTGCCGGAAAACATCCGCTGGGTTCGCCAGCATTACCGGGAAGCCCTGAGAACCGGGATCATCGACAGCGTAGAGGACCTCGAGGTGGTATTTCTGGCAAAAGAAGTGGGCGGCGTTATCCTCACAGCGGATCAGGGGATTGCCAACATGGCCGGAGAACTGGGAATCGAAGTGTTTATGGCCGAAGAGTTCCTGTCTTTGATCGAAAACGGCTTGTAAAATGGAAATGGCGGCATCCTATGACAACGGAGCACCTAAAATACAAAGAAATTGCCTATCAGCGCCACAAAAAAGACCGGGCGGACCTGAGGGGGACCCTGTCCTTTCTGGGTTCCGACAATGCCACGGTTCTTCGAAAAGTGCCGGGGTTTCCGCACATAAAACGCGTTTACAGACTGGAAGAAGGCATCAAACGACTATTTGGCAGCGCCCCTTTCTGGGCCGAGGAAAAAATCGACGGTTACAACACCCGGATTTTCAAGTACGGCGAAAAACTCTACGCTACCACGAGGGGCGGTTTCATCTGCCCGTTCACGACCGAATGGGCTCGTATCTGGGGTTCGGAGCAGCATCTGTACCAATTTTTCAAGGATTACCCCGGTCACGTTTTGTGCGGGGAGGTTGCCGGGGACAACCCCTATAACTGGCAGCAGGACCCGGAGCTGCCTTCCGGCGCACATTTTTTCGTCTTTGAGATATTTGACGACCAGGGGCATTTTCTTTTGCCGGAGGAGCGCTACAAACTGATCAGCCGGTACGGCCTGCCCTCGGTCCCTGTTTTAGGCGAATACAGCCGGGCGGATATGGAGCGGATCTATGAGCTGCTGCGCGACTTGAATGCGCGGCAGCGGGAGGGCGTAGTGTTGAAATCCGCTGCAGACAATCGCGTGTTGAAATTCGTCACACCGGAATCCGATCTCCAGGATATCGAGGACAGCCTCCGGATCGGGTTCGATCTTTCTTCCGGCTTTTTTTATAATCGCTATTTGCGGGCCAGCCTCTTTGTCAAGGAGCTCGCTCTGGATGAAGACGCCTATGCCCGTCGGATCGGGGAGGCTTTTCTCAGGGGCACGCCCGCACTGAATGGATTTCAGGAGGCTGCTGAGCCCTATGTGATTTTTGTTTCCCATCGGCAAACCTGGGAGGCGCTATATGACATGCTCAAATCCCATGTACTGATAAAGTGCGACGAGATGAGCGAATCCCGGCTGAACCACCGGGATATGTTAAAAATCAGATTCCGCCGGGTTTACCAGAAAAGCACCCACCGGTATAAGCGCATTCTCAAAGGGCACCTTCACCAGGATTGATCCTTCTCTGCCCGCAGCAGCCCCCAGGTGCGTCCGAAGCCCGTTCACGCCCCTCCGGAGGCTTCCTTCCCCTTTGCTTCGGGGCCGGCTCGCTTGATGTATCTTCCCGCCCAGGCGGCAATGATAACCCCCGCATATTGGGAATCTCCGGAATCGCTCAACAAATGGTCCGCCTTGTCCAGGCAGACAAAACTTTTGGGATGCCTGGCGGCCATGAAGAGATCCCCGGCATTTTCAATGCCGACGGTCTGGTCGACCGGGGAATGCAGGATCATCAGCGCCCGCCTCAGGTCGGCGATGGTGGCCGCCATTTGATGCGATTCCAGATTGTCCAGAAACTGCTTCTTGATCCGAAACGGCCGGCCGGCCAGATTGACTTCGGCCTCCCCGCGCACCTTTATCTCATCTATTACGTGGGTAAGATGCTTCAGCACATGCCGCGCATCAGCCGGCGCCCCGATAACGGCCACTGCTCTTACGGATTCAATCCCGGCGGCTGCCTGCAGAACAGCCGCCCCGCCCAGGGAATGGCCGATCAATATTTGCGGCGGCCCGAAAGCATCGCTCAAAAAGCCGGCGGCATCAATCAAGTCGCTGACATTGGTAGTAAAATTGGTGTCCGAGAAATCTCCCTCGCTCTCACCCAGACCGGTGAAATCAAATCTTAATACCGCGATTCCCGCCCGGTTCAAGGCCCGGTTTATGTTGGCCACGGCTTTGAGATTCTTGGAACAGGTGAAACAATGAGCGAAAATGGCATAGGCGAGCGGTTCGCCGTCATCCGGCAGGTCGATCCGCGCCGCCAGGTGATGGCCGAATCGATTGGGAATTGCCAGTTTCTTAAAATCCATAAGATCCTCTCTCCCATTGAATAGAAAGGTTATGATCGCGCAAATACCGTTTTTTCTGCGTCGGCGACTTTTTTTGAGGGAGCCGGCCGTTTGGATTGCCGCAGCTTTGCAGTCAGCCTTTCGCGATTGCCGATGGCCCCCATCTCATAATGCACGGATTCGTAAGTGATTTCAATTGCCAAGCGCAAAAGGTTTCCTTTATTATTCAAAATTGATATTCTGCCCTGGAATTTGTTTCAACTTGAAATGAGGGGATTCCGGGACAACCAAACCAACGAGGGATCAAATTGCATGGCTCCTGACCAAACTCATGACGGCCTGAAACAACGGGTTATGGAGTTGGAAAAAAAACTCGGTGAAATGGGCCGGCTGAATGAAAACCTGCGGGTGGATAATGAAAAATACCGGCAGTTGCTGGAAAATTTAAACGAAGTCCTCTACAAGCTGGACCGGAATGGAACGGTGACCTTCATTTCGGAAAATGTTGAGAAAATCGGCGGCTATCTGCCGGAAAATGTTATCGGCCGCCCCTTTACCGATTTTGTGCACCCTGAAGACCTGGCCGACAGGGCTGGAATGTTTCTGGCAATTCTTTCAGGCGAGGATATCGTTACCAAATATCGATTGTTGACAAGAGGCGGACAAGCGGTATGGATTCGGACCAATGCCCGGCCGATTTTCCAGGGCGGGGAAATCACCGGGGTCCAAGGCATATTGGTGGACATAAGCGATCTCAAACAGGCAGAAGCCACGCTTCGTCAAAGTGAGCGCAAATTCCGGGATATTTTCGACAACTCAGGGGAGATGATCCTTATCCATGACGCGAACGGCCTCATCCGCGAAGCCAATGCCGTCACCTGCCAGGCCCTTGGTTATACCCGCGACGAAATTTTGCAGCTCACACTGGCGGATCTTGTTTCCCCTGAAGATCCCGACAAGACCGGCCGGGCAGCGGAATGGAGCCCCCCCAACGGACAAAGCATGATAACCACCGCGTTCCGGCGAAAAGACGGCTCCGAAATCCCGGTGGAAGTCATCTGCCCCGGGATTGAATTCGAGGGCGAGCCCTGTTTTCTCGCCGTGGCCCGCGATATCACGGAACGCCTGGAAAAAGAAACCGAATACGCTCAGATTTTAGACACCTCCATCGACGGCTTCTGGGTCGTGGACACGGCGGGGCGGCTTTTGCAAACCAATCCCGCAGGCGCCCGAATGCTCGGATACACGCAGGAGGAGATGCTCAATCTCACCATCGATGATATCAATGCAGTGGACACGCCGGAGAAAACCCGGGAACGTATTGAAGAGATCCGGAGCAAGGGCGCAAACCGTTTCGAAACCCGGCACCGCCGCAAAGACGGCACTTTAATCGATGTTGAAATCAGCTGCAGTTATATGCCGCACGGCGGGGGCCGCCTGTTTGTTTTTATCCGGGATGTCACCGAGCGTAAACAGGCTGAAGAGGAAAAAGCGCAACTGCAGCGGCAGTTTCATCAGTCCCAGAAGCTTGAATCCATCGGTCGCCTGGCCGGCGGCGTGGCACACGATCTGAACAACCTGCTCTCGCCAATCCTCGGTTACAGCGAAATGCTGCTGAAAGATGCCGATGAAGCCAGCGACAGCAAAAAACCGCTTGCCCATATCGTAAAAGCCGGCGAAAGCGCCCGGGCCCTGGTGAGGCAGCTCCTGGCTTTCAGCCGCAAACAGATGCTTGAATCCAAGCCGATGGATTTAAATGCCCTGATAAACGATTTCAAAGAACTGCTCAACCGCACGATACGGGAAAACATAAGCGTTCAATGGGATCTGGCGGCCTCGCTGCCGCCCATCAAGGGCGATGCCGGCCAGATTGAACAGGTGGTCATGAACCTGGCGGTCAATGCCCAGGACGCCATGCCGGATGGGGGCAAACTCTGGATTGCCACCCAAGAGGTCACCCTGGATGAAAACTATGCGAGCCAAAGGGAAGGGGTCACGCCCGGGCCTTATGTCCTGCTGACCATCTCCGATACGGGCGAGGGCATGTCCGGCAAGACGCTTGCGAAACTTTTCGAGCCCTTTTTTACCACTAAAGAAAAAGACATGGGCACCGGCCTGGGGCTTTCCACCAGCTATGGCATCGTTAAACAGCATGGGGGAAACATCTGGGCCTACAGCGAACCGGGACTGGGCGCCACTTTCAAAGTTTACCTCCCGGTTTTTCAAAAATCCCGCCAGGCCGGCGAACCCGCCCCAAAAAACGCAACGACAAATGAATTAAATGGGTCGGAAACCGTCCTGCTGGCAGAGGATGAAGAGATGGTGAGGGACCTGGTCTCCTCCATGCTGGAGCAGCAGGGCTGCCGGGTCCTTGCCGCAAAGGACGGCAAGGATGCCCTGGATATGCTGAATGACCGCAAAAAACCCGTTGACCTGCTCCTGACCGATGTAATCATGCCGGATATGAACGGCAAGGAGTTATACGAGGCGGTTTCCCGCCGCTGTCCCGGCCTCAAAGTCATCTACATGTCCGGGTATACGGAGAATGTGGTCGCCTACCACGGCGTTCTGGATCCGGACGTCCACTTTATCCAGAAGCCCTTTTCCATAAAAGATTTGACCGCCAAAATCCGCGAGGTGTTAAGCGGCTAAACCAGATGCCGCCTCGCCCTGCGCAACTCCGCTCTGAAAGCAGGGCACACCTTTATCATGATTCCGCCGGATGCTCAGCTGAACATCTCTTTGGAAATCCCTTCACCTGGCGGGTTCCTTAAAAATTCACCGGCTTCATCCGCCGGCAGGGGAGCACTGAAGAGAAATCCCTGTCCGATGGTATAGCCCAAGCTTCTCAGGATCTGATGCTGCTCCCTGGTTTCGACGCCTTCAGCGACCAGGTGGAGATGCAGATTGCGGGCCAGTGTGGCGAATGCTTTGACAAAATTCGTGTTCCGGCATTCACCCGGGATGGGGGGGATTTCCATGTCCCGGATAAAGCTCTGGTCGATCTTGATCCCGTCGAGATGCATCCGGTTTAAATAAGTGATTGAAGAATATCCCGTGCCGAAATCGTCAAGCGTTGTTGTCACCCCGAGATCCTTGAGCTTTTGAAGGTTCTCGCAGGCTTTTTCCAGGTTTTTCAGCACGACTGTCTCCGTTATTTCGACTTCCAGCCAATAGGGGTCCAGGCCGGTCTCCGACAGGATCTCCTCAACGATAGCGGCAAAATCCGTTTCCGTAAACTGAACAGCCGAGACATTGACCGCCACCCGGACCGGCGGGCACCCCTGATCCTGCCAGGTCTTGTTCTGGCGGCAGGCCTCCTTGAGGACCCACCGGCCAATCGGGATTATCAAGCGGCTCTCCTCTGCCACCGGGATGAACGAGGCCGGCGGAATGCGACCGCGATCCGGGTGATTCCAGCGGATCAGGGCTTCCATGACCATCAACTGATTGGAGGCCAGATCCATCTGGGGCTGGTAATGGAGCTCAAATTCCTTTCGCTCCATGGCCTTGCGAAGCTCATTTTCAATCTGAAGGCGATGAATCACAGCCTCATGCATTTTGCTGTCAAAAAAATGAAACTGGTTCCCGCCCTCGTTTTTGGCCACGTACATGGCGATATCCGCGTTTTTGTGCAGGGCCACACCGTCTGAGGCATCCCGGGGGAAAAGGGCGATGCCGACACTGGCTTGCACGGAAAGCTTGTGGTCCTCAATGATAAAGGGCGGATGGAATGCCTCCAGAATGCGCGATGCCGCCCGAACCGCATCCTCCTCGTCTTTAATCTCCGTCATTACCAGCACGAACTCGTCCCCCCCGATGCGGCTGAGCAAATCGCTTTCGCGAAGGCACTGCTGAAGCCGTCCCGCCACCTCCTGAAGCAGCAGATCGCCGACAAAGTGCCCCAAAGAGTCATTGATCTGTTTAAAACGATCCAGGTCAATCAGCATATAGGCGCCAAGCGATGGGGTGCGGCTCAATTGCTTGAGCAGCCGGGACATCCAGTGCACCAGGGCCCCCCGATTGACGAGCCCGGTCAACTGATCGTGCTGGGCCTGAAAAATCAGGCGCCGGGAAAGCGCCTCCTGCTCCATGGCCAGTGCCACAAGGTTGGCAATTCGTTCCATAAGCCTGAGGTCCGCGCTGGTCGTGTGATAAGATCGCCGATACATCATGGCAAGGCTGCCCAGTATCTGGCCGGAGCCGGACACGATGGGAACCGAGGCCGTGGACTCCAGGCCATTGGAGAGGGCCTGCTCCCGCCGGTTTTTCCAGAAGGAACTGCCCGCCACGCTCCGCGCCGTTGCGGCCTGGCCCAGGTAGGCGGCGGCGGCGCAGGTGCCGTTATCGGCGGCCAGTGGGGTCCCGGCCATGGATTGACAGAAAGTATCCGGCAGGCTGGGGGAAACCATTTTCTCAATCCGTCCCTCTTCCACCCGGCAGATGCCGGCCAGGGCCGAGGGGCGCTGGCGCTCCAGAATACGGCTGGCATCCAGCAGGATTTCCTCCAAAGGCTCTTTTCTGGCGATTCGTTGCATGACAGACCCCTGATCGGCTTCCAGCAGCTCGGAGAGTTTCCGCTCGGTAATATCCTGAACAATACCGATCAGGCGAACCACATTGCCATCACCATCTGTTTCGGGGTCCATCCGGAGCATCACAAACCGCTCCCCTTCCTGGCCGCCGATGATCCGGATATCCCGCCTGAAATTCACCCCCGCGGTGTCGGCCTTTTCCATAAGCGGCGCCAGGACGGCACGATCATCCGGGTGAATCGTCTGCCAAAAGGTCTCCCAAAGGATGGTCTGACCCGCGGCCGACGGGATAAAAAGCTTCCGGAACTCTTCCGAGACCTCTATCGTTGAGCCGCCCGGTTCATAAAAAAAGCTGCCCAGGCCGGCCACAGCCTGGGCCCTTGCGAGAAGGTCCTGGCTCTGGTGCAATTTTTTGGCGGTGGCGCTGGCCCGGAGCATATAGCGGACACGCTCGCTTAAGACCAGTCGATTGATCGGTTTGGCAAAAAAATCCGTTGCTCCCGCCTCGAAAGCTTCCCGGATGGCTTCGAAATCGTTTGTCTCGGTGATAATCACAACAGGCACCGCAAGGCCCGCCCCCTGCGGCAGGGCCCGGATTTGCCGGCAGGCTTCAAAGCCATCCATCACGGGCATCATCACGTCAAGAAGAACAAGATCCGGCCGGGCGGATGCAAAGGCCGTCACTGCCTCCCGGCCATTGCCGCACTCGGCTACCGTGAATCCGTTCTGTTCCAGGGCACGCCTTATAACCAGGCGCGTGCTTCTGTCGTCATCAACAACAAGTACGAGCGGGGGTCTGTCCATGCCGCCCCTCCGGGAAAATGGCTTTTAAAAAAACAAAATGGCCGTTTCGTAGCCAGCGAGTTAAAGATGGCAAAAAATCCAAGCCCTTATTTAAAACCAGGATGCACCGCATATTCCGAAGGGCGCAGCGCAACGCAGATATTGAATCTTTTTACCAGGCCATCAAAAATATATGGCCGGATTCCTGCTGCTCCTGTTCTCCCACGGCTCTTTAGTAAAATCAAACATTTATTTCCAAATCCGCTTCTTCCACCCCGGAAGCCAAGGGGGGTTACCAATATTTGCAAAACCAAGCATACATCAAACTAAGGGGTACACGCAATTTTTAAGGCGGACACGCTGCGCTTGGTCCGCCCTACGAGAGTTACCGAGGGCCTACGCAGCCCTGCGAGCTTGGTCCGCCATGGAGATTGAAAAATCTCTACAGAATTCTGAAAATATTAATAACACGCTTGAACTGGCGGCCGCAGCCCCGTAGGCGGACCAAGCGCAGCGTGTCCGCCTTTTCTTCAAGCCGAAGCGGGGCTTCGCTTTCTCTTGTGGGCGGACTGGCGTCAGCAGCCTGCCGGCCAAGCTTTTCCCGGCGCGATCATTCGGGAACGGAGCCTGAGATATTGCCATCAATCATGTTTCAGGAAACCCACCACCTGGTCAATGGCTTGCCTGGCCTCGGGCCGGGAAATCAGCGTCATCCAGTCGTGAAACATTTCCTCCCACTCCTGGTAGTTCAACGAAACCCCCGCAGCGCGGGCTTTTTCCCTGAATCGCCGGCAGTCGCAGACCAGAATATCATGGGTGCCGATCAACACCAGGGTCGGGGGCAGTCCCTCAAAAGTTCCGTTTACCGGTGAGAGCAGGTAGTGCCCGGGATCCTCCCCACCCGCATACAGCCGGCCCGCCTCCATGAGCCCCTCCTTTCTGAGGAGCTGGTCGTATTCGCGTATTTCCTCTATTTCCGGGTTGCTCAAGGTCAGGTCAAGCCACGGGGACAGGAGAACCAATTTTTCCGGCACCACCTCCCCGGCATCCATTAAGGCCAGCACGGCGGAAAGCGCAAGCCCCCCGCCCGCCGAATCCCCCATCAAATATAGACGGCGGACAGGGGACGCCTGCCTCAAATACCGGCAAACCGCCAAAGCATCCTCAAGGGCGGCGGGATAAGGATTTTCCGGGGCCAGCCGGTAATCCACCATCACGCCGCTTATCCCTGCCCTTTCGCAAACCCGGGCCAGCATGGCCCAATGACAGTCGACCGGTCCGTCCGTAAAAGCCCCGCCGTGAAGAAACACCAAACAGTCCCCGGCCCGGGCCCCCGGCGGCTCCAGCACAACACTGTCAGCCGCCGCTTTTGGCCCGGGCAGGACCCGGCATGGATCCACGACATCCGGGGACGGTGGCATGACGGGACGAAGCCGCTGGGGAGAATTCCTGTTGCTCTCTTCGCTCATAACATCCTGCGTATCCGGTCACGGCCGGCAAGGTTTGTCAATCAGGCGCGCCATTCTCCCGGATATTCATTTATTATCCGAATCACCATTATTATCTAAATCACCCCTTCCGGCAAACACAACATAAAAAAGAGAAGCCGGCGATTCCGGTGATTCATCGATTTCGTCTTGACACGGGGCCCAAAAAATTTTAACAGATTGTTAGCATACGAAGGATATTGAAAATGTCTAATTTACCCGAGGACTTGCCGGAATGCATGGTTTTTCTGCTTGGCAAAGCCTACCAGAAAGCCCACGGTGATTTCAACAAGCGTCTGCGTCCTTATGGACTGACAAACATGCAGCACCTGGTGCTGGAAGGGTTATGGTACCAGCCCGGCATGACGGCTACAGAACTCTGCCGGCTCCTGATACTGGACAAGGCCACGCTGTCGGGAGTCCTGGAGCGCATGGCAGAGACCGGCTGGATTGTCAAGCACCCCGACCCGGAGGACCGGCGGGTCCAGCGCATTTACCCGTCTGAGCAGGCCAACCGGCTGAAGCCGGAATTGATAGAAAAAAGAAAGGCGTCCAACGCGGACATACTGAGCCGTTTCTCCCCGGAAGAGCGCGTTTTGTTCAAGCGACTCCTGCGGGATATTATTTAGTGCCCGAACGAAAACAAGGAGATATTCCATGCTGTTGAACCCGAAAACCGAAACATTCGACCATTTGGACCCCGCCTCCCGGGAGTTGATGAAAAAAACCGTCGCTTTTTTTGAAAACCGGGGCAAAGCCCGGCTCAAGGAAGACAGCCACGAGCGCCGCTGGTATGCGGATTTCATCGAATTTTTAAAAGAGAACCAGATTTTCGCCAAACTCCTCACCCCTTCCGAATACGCCCCCGATGACCCGGATGCGCGCTGGGACACCTACCGCAACTGTGATTTCAACGAAATCCTGGGTTTCTACAACCTCTCCTACTGGTATGCCTGGCAGGTGACCATCCTGGGGCTGGGGCCCATCTGGATGAGCAAAAACGAGGGCATCAAGAAAAAAACAGCCCGGATGCTCAAGGAGGGGGGCATCTTTGCCTTCGGGCTTTCCGAGCGGGCCCACGGCGCGGACCTGTATTCCTCGGAGATGTCGCTGACACCGCTCGGAGACGGCAAATACGTGGCCGACGGCGGCAAATACTATATCGGCAATGCCAACAAGGCCGCCCTGGTCTCCACCTTCGGCAAGGACTCGGAAACCGATGACTACGTTTTCTTTGCGGTCAGCCCGGAACATGAAAACTATGACCTTATCCAGAATGTCGTCAACTGGGAGGGTTATGTGGCGGAATACGCTTTAAACAGCTACCCCATCACCGATGATGACATCCTGGAATACGGGCGGGAAGCCTGGGATGCGGCCTTGAACACCGTCAATGTCGGCAAATTCAACCTGGGCTGGGGTGCGATCGGCATCTGCACCCATGCTTTCTACGAGGCGCTGAACCATGCCAGCCACCGCAACCTGTACGGCAACTACGTGACGGATTTTCCCCATATCAAGCAGCTTTTTGTGGATGCCCATGCCCGCCTCTCCGCGATGAAACTCTTCAGCCAGCGGGCCACCGACTATTTCCGCTCCGCCTCGGCCGATGACCGGCGGTACCTGCTCTACAACCCCATGGTCAAAATGAAAGTGCCCACCCAGGGCGAGGAGGTCATCAATCTGCTCTGGGACGTGATTGCCGCGCGCGGCTTCGAAAAGGACGTCTACTTTGAAATGGCGGCAACAGACATCCGCTCGCTGCCCAAACTGGAAGGAACCGTCCATGTCAACATGGCGCTGATCATCAAGTTCATGGCCAACTATTTTTTCAACCCGGCCGAATTCCCGGAGATCCCAAAGCGTGAGGACACCGCCAACGACACCTTTCTGTTCAACCAGGGGCCGACCAAGGGCCTGGGCAAAATCCAATTCCACGACTACCACATCGCCTACGACAGCGTGGACATGCCGAATATCAACGTTTTCAAGGAGCAGATCCAGGCGCTCACCGAGTTTCTCGTCAATGCGGCGCCCTCAAAGGAGCAGGCCCAAAACATTGATTTTCTGCTCACCATTGGCGAGCTCTTCACCCTGGTGGCCTACGGCCAGCTTATCATTGAGAAATACAACATGGAAAAATTCGACGACGACCTTCTGGAGCAGATCTTTGATTTCATGGTCCGTGATTTTTCCAAATACGCGCTGGAAGTCTATTATAAACGCGACAGCAATGCCAAGCAGCAGGAAATGTGCCTGAACATGCTCCGCAAACCCGTTGTGGACTATGATCGCTTTGACCGGTTCTGGAAAAACCACGTGTACGCCCTGCGTGACACCTATGAAATGACCCCCTAACCCCTGCCCTTAGGTCCATATTATATTGAGAGGGGTGTCCGCCTGGCGGGCACCCCTCTTTTAATTGCAAGCCGGCAAACCAAAGCCGGGGGATGCGCCCTGGTTTTTAAAGATTGACACCCGCCCTCATTTATGGAATTAATTTTCTAGTAAAAATAGGGGATTATTTTTTTGATTCTTTGGCTTTCAAAAAAAGGGGGGGGGAGAATGGCAAAACAAAAAACCTTTATCGTGTTTGCACTGATCATTGCTTTCGGGTTTGCCGCCGGCTGCACCGGGGTATCCAGGGGAATCGGCAAGGTAACAGCCAACAAATACGCTGAGCCCCGGAGCGGGACGGTATGGGCGGTTCCCCCGCCTCAGCTGGAGCCGCCGCACCCGGACGATAAAAAAGTTTACATCTCATTCAGAAATATCAGCGACGCCCAGGAAGTCAACCTCACGGATGAATTGCGAAATGCCGCAAGGGAACAGGGTTGGACCATTGTCAGCAACCCCCAGGAGGCCACCTACCGCTTACGCGCCTCGCTCCGCTTTTTCGGCGAGGTTAAACCTGAATCCGGCGGCGCCCACATTGCCCGAAGCATGGGGGTTATCAGCGGTGCTGCAGTCGGGGTCGGCACGGGCGCCCTGGTTGCCAATGCGACCGACAGCTGGGCGGCCGGGACGGCAGCGGGAATCGGTGCCGGCGGACTGGTTGGCGCGGGCATCGCCAATGCTTCGAAGCCCCGCGAATGGGCAATGATCATCGATTTTGTTCTCGAGGAATATAACGAACAGCCCATTGAATATGAAATGATGCGCGATACCGGCGCCACGACCAGTGATTCCGCAGGCACCGGCAGCAGCCGCATGACCGCAGGCGGCGGAACCCGCGGCAGCAACACCAGTTCGGGCCGCATGACCAAGTCCAGCAATTATTTTCCGCATGGCGTCCGGCTTTCCGCCTGGGCCAACCAGATGAACATGAAACAGGATGAGGCCATGCCGCTGATCCGCGACCGGACAAAATTAGTGGTCACCCAAATGCTGCCCCAATAATGGCAGCCGCGCCTGCTGACTGACACACCCATGAAAAAGCCGCACCCCGCCGGGGCAGCGGCTTTTTTTGGGCGCAAGGTACCGCCTGGAAAAGCCAGCCGGCATGAAGGCAGCTCCTGGCTTATTAACGTCTGTTTTCACGGGAATGCCGCCGGATATTCACCAAAATGTCATTTTGCCCAATGCATGCTCTCATGTTAGAAATGCAGGAGGTGGAATTGCTCTTTTATCAAAAAGGACCGGCATGGCATCTACAGAACTATTTAAAAACCTGCTCACCAGTTATAGAATATTTTTCCGCCTCTTTTGGCGAACATTTTTCCAGAGCCGGCACACCCAGGCCCGGCTGACGGTTCGCCGGTTTTTCATGATGGCAGGATTTTTCCCGCTGCTGTTTGTGGTGCAGACCATCCACTGGATCGGCTTTATCCTGGATGAAGTCCTGTTCCGGGGATATAAAACCATCGAAATACGCTCGCCCCTGTTTATCGTCGGGGTGCCGCGCAGTGGAACGACCTTTCTTCACCGGGAACTGGCCAGGGACACGCAGCGTTTCACCACCCTCACGCTTTGGGAGCTCATCCTGGCGCCTTCGATTTCCGAGCGGAAATTCTGGCTCGGCCTGGGCCGGCTCGATCAATTCCTGGGCAGCCCGTTTGCTCGCCTGATAAAATGGCTGGAGCGACGGGCATTCGGCAGCCTGGACAATATTCACCGGATTTCCCTGTCCGAACCGGAAGAGGACTACTTTGCCCTGGTCCCGATATACGCTTGTTTCATCCTGATCCTGCCTTTTCCCTTCCCGGACGAACTCGGCTATCTGGCATTTTTCGATGATCAGGCATCTGCCGGGGATAAATCCCGGATCATGAGGTTTTACAAATCCTGCCTGCAGCGTCATCTCTATGTCAGGGGAACCGGAAAAACGGTTCTTTCAAAGAATGTTTCGTTTTCGCCCATGATCCAGGCGCTTGACCGGACGTTCCCGGACTGCCGGATTATCGGAACGGTTCGCCACCCCATAAACGCCGTCCCCTCCCATATCAGCTCAATGATGGCAGGGGCGAAAATTTTTGACAATGACATCAGCGGCCATGAATTCCGGGATCACATGATCGGGGTCCAGCGCTATGCCTACACCCGGATAATGAAGGTTCTTCCGGAACTGCCGGAGAACCGGCAGGTGATCGTCCGCATGGAGGACCTGCAGGCCGGGCTGGCAGCCGTGGTCCAAACCATTTATGAAAGGTTGGGCCATGACATGTCCCCTGGCTTTCGCGCCTGTATCCAAAACCAGGACCGGCGGCAGAAGAACTACCAAAGCGGGCACAAATATGATCTTTCCGCCTGCGGGCTGACAGAAAACAGAATTTATGAACAATTTTCTGACGTTTTCCGGCAATTTGGCTACGACCCGCCCGGCCGTGCCGTCACATGAAAAAAAGGTGATTCCCTCTTTTATGCAATCCAATCCGAGAACAGGCAAAGCCGGGACGGACAGGACAAAAACCCATAAAAAAAACCTGCGGGTCCTGTTTCTATCCGATGCCATCGCCAGCCGCAACGGAGTTGGGTCCTATTATGCCGATCTGGTGGATCATTTAAACGACTCTATTGAGTATGCGCGGCTGTTGAGCCCGGGGCTGCATCCGGAGGTTTCAGGGGATTACCCGGGTGTTTACACTCATGAACGGACCCTGCCGCTGCCCGGCGACCCCTCCCAGCGGCTGTTCCTGCCCCGTGTCAGCCGAATCCGGAAAAAAATCAAAGAAGCGGCACCGGATGTAATCGTCATCCCAACCCCGGGCCCTTTTGGCCTGGCGGGCTTTGCCATGGCCAGGCACCTCAATATCCCCGTGTGCTCCGGCTACCACACCCAATATGACAAATTGACCGATATTTACTGGAATTTCGCCCTCAGAGCGTTGAGCCGGTTTTACATGAAAAGCGTTAACCGGATGCTCTTCAAATCCAGCGCCGTTGTAGTGGGCAACAGCCGGGAAATGATCGACAGCGCCAGAACCTGCGGCGCGAAAAACGTGGAAATGATCGGCACCCCGATTGCCAGGCCATTTTTAACGGATGCTGTTGCCCCGCTTTCCCGTACCCTCTCATCCGTGTGTTACGCCGGCCGGCTGGCGCCGGAAAAAAATCTTCCAGAGGTCCTTGAGGCCGCCCGACGGCTCCCCCATATTCGATTTCGCATCGCCGGGGACGGACCGCTAAAGGAGGCCGTGGCCGCAAAAGCCGAATACACCCCGAATATCGAATACCTGGGCTGGGTCTCCAGGGAGGATGTCAAGACCCTTATCGACGACTCCCAAATGCTGCTTCTGCCCTCGCGCGTGGAAGCCTTCGGCACCATCGCGCTTGAAGCCATGGCCAGGCGCCGGCTGGTTTTGGTATCAGCGCACTGCGGTATTTTAAACTGGCCGGATCTGGCTCCGGCTGTGTATGCCATCAAAAACGATGAAACCCTGGCGGATGCAATTGCACGCATTTCCGGAAAAAGCTTTTCCGAAAGGCTTGAAAAGGCGGAGATGGGGCGCCGGGCAGCTGAGCGCTTCAATCATCAGACGCTTTTCCAGTGGATAAGCCTGCTTGGCGGCATCGCAGGCGGCGATCCCCCCCAGCCCGGAGCCCGCCGATGAAAAATCACGGCTCCCGCTGCCAATCTGCCGCCCTTGTTTCGGTGCATGATGTCATGCCGGAAACGCTGCCACGGGTAATGGATATTCTGCGGTTCCTGGAGAAACACAGGGTATTTCCGGCCACCCTGCTGGTGGTGCCGGGACGGGACTGGACGGCCGGGGGAATAAAAGAACTGAGAGCGCTGCAGGATTCCGGATATGAGCTGGCCGGCCATGGCTGGCGGCATCGGGCCGAAGCCATTTTTTCCGGGTGGCACCGGCTTCACAGCCTGCTCATTTCGGGAAACGAAGCCGAGCATCTCTCGCTTTCAGCCGAAACGGTGGTCAATAGGATAAAGCGGAACTACCGCTGGTTTGCCTCCGCGGGCCTGGATGCCCCGCTCCTTTATGTGCCGCCGGCCTGGGCCCTGGGCCGGGTTCGGAAAGATACCCTGAAAACCCTGCCCTTTCGGTTTTATGAAACCCTGACCGGTCTCTTTGACGCTCATAAAGGAATTTTTCACCTCATGCCGCTTGCCGGTTACATGGCTGACACCGCGTTTCGGAAAAATGCCCTGACAATCAGCAACCTGGTTAACCGCCTGCCGGTGCCTGTCCCTATGCGCATTGCCGTTCACCCGGATGATCTGAGTCTTCCCCTGGCAGGCGAACTCAAAGCCCAGTTACATCGCTGCCGCCGTTTTATCACCTGTAGCCGCCTCGAATGCCTTTGAACGGCAAAAATTTGATTCACACCCGTGCCATCACCCGATAACGGGCTCTGAAACAGCTGCCTGTCACCCGATTGTTGCCCAATTTTTACCAAGAGATCACCTGATTGTCATTGAAGCGTCAAGCCCCGGCCTTAACCTGTCCCCTTGTATGAAAAGCGCTTCAATCACGGTACGGCCTGAGATTCGCTTTTTTCTGGGGCATTCCGGCTTCCACCCGCGGCTCCCGGGCCTTACTGAACGTACTGAAATACAGAGGAGATTTGTAAATGAAAGAACCGGGGCTGAAAATTGATTTGCACGTCCATTCCCGCGCTTCCCGGCGCCCGTCCCAGTGGGTGCTGCAAAAATTAAACTGCCCGGAGAGCTTCACCAACCCCTTTAAGCTCTATGAAATCGCCAAGTCCCGGGGGATGGATTATGTGACCATTACCGACCACAACACACTCTCGGCCGGCCTGGAGATCGCCCATCTGAGGGATACGTTTCTCAGTGAAGAGATCACCACCTATTTTCCGGAAAACAACTGCAAGCTGCACGTGCTGGCATTAAACATCACCGAATCTCATCATGAAGAGATCCAACGGATTCGCAAAAACGTTTATGAACTGGTGGCATATCTGAATCATACCCGCATTGTCCATATCCTTGCCCACCCGTTTTTCGACATGAATCAGAAGCTGACACTGACGCATTTCGAGAAACTCCTGCTGCTGTTCCAAAACTTTGAACTCAACGGCTCCCGCGACGGCCGCCAGAACGAACTGCTGGCCGCCATCATCGACGGCATCGGCCGAAAGGATATCGAGATGCTGGCGGACAAGCACAACCTGACACCCTATGGCAAAAACCCGTGGCAGAAAAACCTGACCGGCGGCTCAGACGACCACTCTTCCCTGAATATCGCCCGGATGCACACTTATGTGCCGGGGGCGGCAAGTCTGCCTGAATTTTTTGAAGGGCTTGAAAACGGCCGCGCCAAGGTCCTGGGCAAGGCGGCCACCCCCAAAACCATGGCCCACAATCTATACGGGATTGCCTATCAGTTCTATAAATCCAAATTCAACCTCGAGCGCTACGTGCACAAAGACATGCTCTTTCGCTTTGTTGACTGTTCCCTGACCATCCCGGATGAAACCGAGAACAAGGGGCTTCTGACCCGGCTGCAGGATTTTTTGATCGCACGGCGGCCCTCCATCCCCTTTCTGAATGAAAAAAACCCGGGAATGGTTGCCATGATCCAAAAAAAAGGACACGCCCTTCTGTCCACAAACCCCCGGATGCAGTGGATACTGAAGCACCCCCGGGATTGGAGCATGGATAAAGAGGATGACTGGTTCCGGTTTGTCAATGATGTTTCGGAGTCCCTGATCCAAAATATTGGCGATACCATCCTGGAGAGTTTTTCAAAAGCCAGGCTGTTTAATATTTTCCAGACCATCGGCTCGGCCGGCTCCGTATATTCCCTGCTTTCGCCCTACTTTCTGGCCTTCCGGCTATTTACCAAGGACCGCAAATTCGCGGAAAAATGTCATGCCCGTTGCCTGGGAAAAACCTCGGCGACCGCGCCGGGCGCAACCCGGATGGCCTTTTTTACGGACACCCTTTATGAAACCAACGGCGTTGCCCATACCCTCCGAATGATGCTTGAGGCGGCGCAGAAACATGACAAGTCCCTTTCGGTCCTGACCTGCAACCCCGAACAGCAGCTGACCGGGCAGGTCAACTTCGCACCGATCGGCTCCTATCAATTGCCGGAATACCCCCAATTGAAAATGTACTACCCGCCCGTGCTGGAAATGCTGAATCATTGCTGTGAGCACAATTTTACCCATATCCATTCCTCCACCCCCGGCCCCGTGGGCCTGGCCGGCCTGGCGATTGCCAAAATCCTGGAAATCCCCTTTTATGGAACCTATCACACGGCCTTTCCCCAATACGTATCAGAGATAACCGGTGATGCAGACCTGGAGGCCATCATGTGGAAACTGATGATCTGGTTTTACAATCAGATGGACGGCGTTTATGTCCCCTCCCGGGCAACCGGCAGGGAACTGGTGGAAAAGGGCATTCCGGAGTCCAAAATTCGTCTTTATCCGCGGGGAATCGATATACAGCGATTTCACCCCGCCAAGCGCAATGGTTTCTGGAAATCCGCCTATCAACTTCCGGATCAGGAGCTGAAACTATTGTACGTGGGCCGTCTATCCAGGGAAAAAAACCTCGAGGTGCTGGTCCGGGCCTTTAAAACGATTGAACAACAAATCCCCGGCGCCCGTCTCATTATGGTGGGCGAAGGCCCCTACCGCAAAGAAATGCAAAAACAACTCAGGGATTCGCGGGCCTTTTTTACCGGCGAGCTCACCGGCGATGCGCTGGCCCGGGCTTATGCCTCAAGCGACCTGTTTCTGTTTCCCTCCGCCACTGACACCTTCGGCAATGTGGTGCTTGAAGCCCAGGCTTCCGGCATTCCCGTTATTGTGACAGACAGGGGCGGCCCACGGGAAAATATGCTGGAAGGGCAATCCGGGCTCATAGTCCCGGCCGAAGACCCCCGCGCCCTGGCCGAGGCTGTTACCACCATCTGCAAAAACCCGCAGGAGCTCTCCCGGATGAAGCGGGCGGCCCGGGACTACATGCAAGACCGCTCTTTTGAAGCAGCGTTTCTGCAGACCTGGAATTTATACAAACAGCAAGGGCCATCCCCGGCTGCGCATCCCGCCCCAAAGGAATTTTTATTTGCGGATGCGCTGCCGATGGCTTCATGAACGCCGCGGCGGCCCGACAGAAGGAGACCCGGCCGCCGCCCCTGCATCCGGGGGCGGCCAAGGCCATCTATTGGATTTAGAATGCAACCGCCAGCTGGGCGGTGATCACGTCTGCTTCATCATTGTTTTCAAATTCGTCATGAAAATATTCCAGGGCCAGGCTGGCGGCTTCATAGATCTCAACGCCGACAGAGCCCATCAAACGGGTTTCAGGCAGGAGATCGCCCGCATCCCTGCTGCCTTGATAAGCGAGCGCCGCGATGGCCGGCCTCCCCCCAAGGTCAAAACAATAACCGAACTCCGCGTTCCATGCTGAGATCGCTTCCACCGTGGCAAGGGCGGATCCATCGCTGTCCCGGACAAACCCGGGCTCATCCAGGGCGGTGATGTATTCGGCGATAAGCACAAAGGGCCTCGTGCCCATGGTGGCATGAACGCCAAGCCCGGGGACAGGATCATCGAGTGCCACATTCTCTCCCGCCGCATCCTCCAAATCCCCGAAGACCCCCTCCCAGGCGTCCGCATCGGCAATGTTGGTGATGTAGCTGGCGCCCATGTCCAGATTGAAAGCCCTGGTTTCCATGGCGAAACCTGCCTGGGCCCCGTAGTTGTCGACATGGCTGTCTTCACCGGATCTATCCGCATCCCCGTTAAACAGATAAACCGAACCGTAAAAACCTTTCTCCTCCAGACCGGCCATAACCGCGGATTCCCGGGTCTCGCCCAGCTCGAGGGTCAGCGGGTCTGAGACCATGTTGGAGGCGAAGTTCCCGAACGGCACATACATCTTACCGGCCGTGAGATAACCCGGGAACCCATCGCCACCGGTGAGCGTAATGAACCCCTCATCCAGGTCAACAGGCTCGGTGTCATCTTCCTCCCACAAAAACAGGGCATGACCGCTGACATAGTCATTGATCGCGGCATCAACTCCCAATTCCATGGTGGCAAGCGCGAGGTCGCTGGCGTCCTCGTCTTCCAGGGCGGGATCGTCGTAATCCATACTTGCGTAACCCGCCTCCGCCTCCAAAACGCCGCTGAAGGCCAGACGCTCCGCCCATCTGCCGGAAGTTCCGCTGATCCCGGCCTGCTTCTCCAGTTTTTCAAGCCGCCGGGTCAATTCGTAGTTGGATAGCTCCTCGGCAGACAACGGCAGGGCCATACCAGTCAAAAACAGGTTAACGCCAAACAGAATGGCCAACATCTTATTCATTGATTTTCCCTTTCTTGTTGCTTTATGTCTTTATGCGCTGCAGCGGGGCAGCTCTGGCACCCGCCGCATCCGCAGGTCGGGTTTTCCGCTTTTACCGCTGCTTTAAACCAACGCAGCAGATACCAGACAGCCAAGGAAACGATAATTGTCAGGACAATTGCTTCAATCATGCGGCAGGCCTCCAGAATCCGATCTATTTCATGGCTATTTCATGGCTATTTCATGTTTTGGGCCTGAACCCAGATGACCGCATCCTGGGAAAGCGCCTTGCCCTTATGTTCGGTTTCAGGCCCTGCGCCCAGGGCGCAGAATCCCCACCAGCCGGCCCGGGGGATGCCGAAGACAAACTCCCCGTTGACATTGGCCTTGATGGTCTGGACGGCAAAAGCCTCCTGGGGGGCCTTGACTTCGGCTTTTTCGGCAAACGCGTTGTGGGCCGGCAGGGGGAGATGGTTCAGGAACTCCACCTCGATCTCCGCGTTGGGCACGGGTTTGCCATCGCTTTTGACAATTCCCCGGAAGACATTGCCGGTCCAAAGGGCATATGGCTTGTCCAGGGGAACGATCTCCGCCGGAAGACCGATCTCGCGGTCCCAATCCGTGGGAAAGCCGGCCGTGTTGACCACCATCTTGGTGATCTGCTGGATGTAGACATCCTCCTTCTTCTCATAGTAGGGCGCAGGCGTCAGGCAGAAGACATTGTCGCCCATGCCCCGGAGGTTGTATGCGGCCTCATAGGCGGCGCCGCTGTTGGTGAGACTTTTCCAGGTAATCGGTTTCAGTGTGTCCAGCAGATCGGTTTTCCGGCCTTTGCGCACCACGAAAAACTGCTCGGGTTTGCCCATATCCATGGTGTGCCCGGCGTCAAACGGGTGGGTGAAGACCAGGTCAAGGGAAATTTCCCCGGCCTTTTCCAGGGCCGACACCGGGGTGTAGATCATCTGAAAGTGGGCCATTGCCGGCACGGATAGGGCCGCCAGCAGAAACAAAGTCAAAACGGCAACTGTTTTTTTCATGTATGTGTCTCCTGTTTAGAGTAAGAGTAAGAGTAAGATTAAGAGTAAGACGGCAGGGCGTTTATTCGGCGATTGCTTCTCCCTTGATTTCGACCTCATGGCCCGGGCCGGCGTCAAAGATGACTTTGTAGGGGCCTTCTGGCCTGTCAAACACGAATTCGCTGAAATCGTCCATTTTGCCCTTGGTCAAGACATCCCCGCCCTTGTCGACAACGCGCACCTCCATGCCGGCGGCGGAAGAGCCGTCGGAGAAGCCGCCTTCACAGATCACGGTGCCGTCGCCACCCTCGTAGCAGGCGCACAGCGGTGTGTGCGCCTGCACCTGTGAGGCAAAAACAGCGGCCAGTGCCACAAGACCAACAACAATCAGTGTTTTCTTAATCATTTGATTTTCCTCCTTTTTTAGTTTTTTCTGTTTTACCGGTATATTGACTCATTTTTAATAAAGCCCGTCCCTACGGTAATCGCGAGCGCCAGGCCATAAAACGCGACCATGGCTTCCATTCCGGAGAGTCCCAATGCGCGCCCGCCGGAAAAGACCAGGACCGCCACGGAAATGCCCAGCACCATGGCATAGCCCACGGAAAAAAGCATCCACCGGGTGGCGCCCGCCTGGACCTTCACCGCAATCGCCGTCGCCAGGCACGGAGGGTAAAGCACCATGAAAAGCATCAGGGCCAGGGCATGCAGCGGCGTAAACCCCTTTTCCTTTTCAGCCATCCGCTTCTCCAGGGACTCCCCCCGCTCATCCGGTTCATAGAGCGCCCCAAGTGTGGCCACGCTGCTTTCCTTGGCCGCCAGGGCGCTTAAAAGCGCCACGTTGACCCGCCAGTTAAACCCCGCATACCGGGTGACCGGCTCCAGGGCCTTGCCTGCCCGGCCTAAAAAGCTTTTGTGGATCCGCTCCTTTTTCATCTCCGTGAGCAGCTGCTGCCTGCTCCGAACCAGCTTTCGGGCCGCCAGGTAGGCCGTCCGGCCGTCTTTTCCCGAGCGCCGCACAATTTCAAAAAACATCGGGTTTTTTTCTTCATAAGCCGAATTCAAAGCCTTGGCCGCATCCCCGCCGCCGGTCCGAAGACGCGCGCTCTTATAATCATTCCAGTAATTCACGAAATCCATCAGGTTATCCCGGCGGATCTGCCCGGCATAAGCCGTGTTTTCAATTTTTCCCAGGAAGGTGGATACCGCCTTCTGCTTTTCGGCCTCGTAGTAGGTCATCCGCTCATCGCTGATCCCGGGAAACTGCATCAGGACAAACACCACAACAGCCACCGCCGCCACGATGGTGATGATTTTCCGGATAAACAGCCACACCCGCTCAACCGCCCGGGTCAATACGCCCCTGATGGTCGGCAGGTGGTAGGGCGGCATCTCCATGACAAAGGGGGCGGTCGGCCGGTTTTTCAAGACCGTCAGCGTCAGCACCTTGGAGATCGGCAGCACCAGCAGCAGGCTGATGGTGGAGATGAAAAACATGGCCCAGGCCTTGTTTGCGGCAAAATATATGTTGATTAGCAGCACGTACAGGGGGACCTTGGCCATGCAGTTCAACAGCGGAATAATCAGGATGGTGGCGAGCCGCGAGCGCTCGTCCGGAATGCCTTTGCAGGACATGACCCCGGGCACCGCGCATCCGCCGACGTAAATTCCGCCCAGCACCATGGGCAGCGTGGACTGGCCGTGCAGCCCGTAGCGGGAAAACAGCCGGTCCATGATAAAGGCCATCCGGGGCATGTATCCCGAATCCTCGAGAATGGCGATCAGGCCGAATAAAATGAAAAATATGGGGATGTAGTTCAATAGCGCGTTGATGCTGTCCACAAACCACAGCGCAAACGAGCGGATCAACGGAATTTCGACAAACCCCGGCGCGGGCATCAACGCCTCGGTGAGCCCCCGGAGCTTTGCCAGAAGCGGCCAGGTGTAGTTGGTCACATTATACCCCTGGACGATGGAGAGATAATAGAGCAGCCAGATAACACCCACCAGGATTGCCGGCCCCAGCAGCCGATGGCAGACGAGTCTGTCGATCCGGTCGGAGATGGGCAGCTTGTCCACTGTTTCATTCTGCATGCAGGATTTGGCGATCTGCTCGGCGGCCTGGTACCGGTGATGGGCAATATGGATTTCGGGGGCCTCGTCAAAGCAGGCCTCAAAATCCGCCCGCCAGCCGTCCACGGCAGCTGCAAAGGCCTCCGGCGCCGGGTGGTTTTCGGTCACCAGGTTGACCACCTCCGGATCGCCCTCCATCAGTTTTATGGCCAGCCATCGCAGCGGGTATCGGGATGCCAGCTGCGGGGTTTCCGCCAAGATCCGGCTTTCAATCTCCCGAAAAACCGGCTCCATTTCCCCGTAGTCAATGTTCACCCCTTTACCGGCAGCCCCGTTGCCGGCTGTTTCGGCAATCGCGTCCAGCAATGCCTGCTTTCGGGTGCCGCTTTTCATATTGGTGGCAATCACGGGAATACCCAGCTGTTTGGCCAGCTTCTCCGTATTGATATGGATGCCGCGGTTCTGCGCCAGGTCGATCATATTGAGGTTCAGCACCAGGGGCGGCTGCATCTCCATTAACTGAAAGGTCAGAAAAAGGCAGCGTTTGAGGTTGGACGCATCCATTACGTTAACCACCACCGAGGGCTCCCCCCGCAGAATAAAATCCCGTGTCACCTGCTCCTCGGGGGAATAGGAGGTGAGGCTGTAAGTACCCGGCAGGTCCACCACCTCCACTTTCTCGCCGTTGTGGGAATACCAGCCGATTTTTTTCTCCACCGTCACCCCGGGATAATTGGCTACGTGCTGTTTTGCGCCGGTAAACGCATTAAACACCGTTGATTTTCCGGAATTGGGCTGCCCGGCCAGCGCCAGAACGGTTTTTTCAGCCGCCATTAACCCGCCACCTCCACGAACCTGGCTTCTGCATGCCTCAGACTGACAAAATAGCCTTCCAGCTGGACTTCCATGGGATCTTCCAGCGGGGCATTCCGGATTACCTTGATGTGCATCCCGGGATAAATTCCCATATCAATCAGGCGATGCCCCAGCTTGTCCCGGATTGAGAGTTTCTTGATGGTGGCCTCATCACCTGGTTTTAGTTGATCCAATGTCATTTTTGCCCTCCATTTGATTCATAAAAAAAAGACGCGGCCGGACAAACACCCCAATCAACGCCGGTTACGCCTTCACTTTCTTGGCACTTTGAAAACCGAAGTCCGTAAGGTTGTTCGTGTTTAATTAGAGATGGCTAATTAAACACGAAAGAGCTAATTAATATAGCCCTATCATTCTGTCAATCATTTTTTTTTGCCCCCGGTCGTTTTTTGCCTGTGGCCATTGTAGGTAAAAGGCACAACCACATTTGAACCGCCCAAATAAAAATGGTCCTGTAACGGAATT